>NZ_SZNL01000100.1:0-256 GCF_005068605.1 Sulfitobacter sp. 15WGC
AAATTTCATTAGATAGAAGCTCAGACATGTCCTCGTTGCCGCCTCGGACGCCACTGCAATCGATATCAGCTGTGAGCCTGACTGACCGTCTTGTGCGTGAGTAGCTTCACACTCGCGGTCTGGGCGCCCCTGTAGCGGGCGGCCTTAAACTGACCTTCACCAATCAGACCCTATACTGCACTGCGGCACACCAAACTGGACCTCGCTCGCATCTCTTTTATGAAAAGTGACACCAACCGTAGCATCTTCCGTAACG
>NZ_SZNL01000101.1:0-256 GCF_005068605.1 Sulfitobacter sp. 15WGC
GTGCTCTATGTGGTGAATAAATGCGACTTCGATGCCAGCTACCTCGCCGCTGCGCTGCGCGCGCTTCAGGGCCGCAACCGGCAGATGCATTAGGCCAGCCTCACAGAAAAAGCAGAACCAAAAAAACCCCGCCATTGGGCGGGGTCAAGGTAGGCACCCGTGTGCATGCCCCTCACGCAGAGGGGCCACGGGTGCCGGCGGTGTTCGATTATCCGGGGTGGATCAGTTCGCCATCTCGGCTCTGATCTGCTGACGC
>NZ_SZNL01000102.1:0-255 GCF_005068605.1 Sulfitobacter sp. 15WGC
TGAAACATCTAAGTACCCGGAGGAAAGGAAATCAATTGATACTCCCCTAGTAGCGGCGAGCGAACGGGGACCAGCCGAGCCATGAGTGTGATTAGAATGCGTTGGAATGCGCAACCAAAGTGGGTGACAGTCCCGTATAAGAAGCATGATTGGACGTATTAAGTAGGGCGGGACACGTGAAATCCTGTCTGAAGATCGGAGGACCACCTTCGAAGGCTAAGTACTCCTTACTGACCGATAGTGAACCAGTACCGT
>NZ_SZNL01000103.1:0-255 GCF_005068605.1 Sulfitobacter sp. 15WGC
ACGGTACTGGTTCACTATCGGTCAGTAAGGAGTACTTAGCCTTCGAAGGTGGTCCTCCGATCTTCAGACAGGATTTCACGTGTCCCGCCCTACTTAATACGTCCAATCATGCTTCTTATACGGGACTATCACCCACTTTGGTTGCGCATTCCAACGCATTCTAATCACACTCATGGCTCGGCTGGTCCCCGTTCGCTCGCCGCTACTAGGGGAGTATCAATTGATTTCCTTTCCTCCGGGTACTTAGATGTTTCA
>NZ_SZNL01000104.1:0-255 GCF_005068605.1 Sulfitobacter sp. 15WGC
CGTGGGAACGTGCCCTTCTCTGCGGAATAGCCACTGGAAACGGTGAGTAATACCGCATACGCCCTTCGGGGGAAAGATTTATCGGAGAAGGATCGGCCCGCGTTAGATTAGATAGTTGGTGGGGTAACGGCCTACCAAGTCTACGATCTATAGCTGGTTTTAGAGGATGATCAGCAACACTGGGACTGAGACACGGCCCAGACTCCTACGGGAGGCAGCAGTGGGGAATCTTAGACAATGGGCGCAAGCCTGATC
>NZ_SZNL01000105.1:0-254 GCF_005068605.1 Sulfitobacter sp. 15WGC
AATTAGGGGCCTTAGCCGGAGGTCAGGGTTGTTTCCCTCTCCACGACGGACGTTAGCATTCGCCGTGTGTCTGCCATCCAGTACTCCTCGGTATTCGGAGTTTGGTTAGGATCAGTAAGCCTGTGGGCCCCATTACCCATCCAGTGCTCTACCCCCGAGGGTATTCGGATGACGCTCTACCTAAATAGATTTCGCAGAGAACCAGCTATCTCCGAGTTTGATTGGCCTTTCACCCCTAGGCACAGCTCATCCCG
>NZ_SZNL01000106.1:0-255 GCF_005068605.1 Sulfitobacter sp. 15WGC
CCAACGCGATCCCCTGAGAATGGAGCATCCGGAACACATAGTGATCGGGCGTGACGAACAGCTCGGGCGGGTTGGCGAAAGCTTTGTTTTCCGCGAACCAGCGCGGATCAGTATGGCCATGAGGGCTGATGATGGGTAGATCGCGCACCCCATCATAAAGCGTGCGTGCCAGTTCTCTTAGCTTGGGTTCAACCGGAAACAAGCGGTCGGGGTGAAGCAGGGTCATCACGGGGCCTTTGCTGATGTCGCATCTGG
>NZ_SZNL01000107.1:0-255 GCF_005068605.1 Sulfitobacter sp. 15WGC
TGGAGTTCATGCGCACGGGCGGCGGCGGGATGACGGAATCCGGGGCGCATATCAACGCCAAGTCGGCAATGAAGAATACAACCATCCTGCGCTGCGTGTCGCTCATTGCCTTCAGCATTGGGATGCTGCCGCTTCATATGCAGCGCAAAGCGGACAAGTCGAAGGCCAGCGATCATCCGTTGTTTCGGGTGCTGCACCGCAAGCCGAACGCATGGCAGACTGCTTTTGAGTTCCGCAGCTTAATGCAGCAGCGTG
>NZ_SZNL01000108.1:0-255 GCF_005068605.1 Sulfitobacter sp. 15WGC
CAGTAAGAGGACGCAAAATGCGCCATCCAATCATTCTGGCCGTCTGCATGGCAGGCGTCACCGCCCTTGCTGGCTGCGGTGAAAAAGACGCGAACGCCACCGTTGAACGGGCTTTCAAGGACGTCAACGTGGTGGATGAGACCAACCTCTCCGACGTGATGCTGACAGTGGCCGACCCGAATGAGGCGGTGAGCTATTTCGCGCGTTCGGTCAAGGAAAGCCCCGACCGCATCGACCACCAGCGCGGGCTTGCCG
>NZ_SZNL01000109.1:0-255 GCF_005068605.1 Sulfitobacter sp. 15WGC
AGCTTTCTGCTCTGTTCCAAGAAAATTGATGGCTTTTTTTCGGAACTTTTTCGGGGTCGCCGCATGATTGAACGCATAGCCGAGAGGATCGCGCCAAGGTAATGACAGCCCTCCAAATTCAAAGACCCCCGCCAAAGCGGGGGCCCAGATCATAGAAAAATACTGCGGCTTCAGGCGACCCGGCGCGCCTGCGCGAAAGACAACAGGCGCTTGCTTTTCTCATCCCATAGATGCAGCCGCGCGTTGGCAAGGCTC
>NZ_SZNL01000010.1:0-162523 GCF_005068605.1 Sulfitobacter sp. 15WGC
TTCTGAGGCAGCAAAGAAAACTGCAAAGGAGGCCAAAACATTGACCGCATCATAGACCACGACGCATAACTGAGGGTGGGTCAAATCTCGGTGAAAATACCGGGTCAGTTCTCAGTGACAATCAACATTCGGGCCGTTTGCAGCTTGAGCTTGAACATGCCTCCACCACCGAGGTGGATCGCTATTTGCAGGTTTCGGTCGCGGGCCGTCCGGTGACCTCGCAGGCGTTGCCCGATGGGGCAGGGCGGCTGAGCGTTCCGGTCCCGCTTAGCCCCGAGGACGTGTCGGGCGGGTTTATCGCCGTGGGCCTGTCCTATTCCGGGGCTTTCAGCGATCGGGTCTGCGTGGACGAACGCGCCTCGGGGGATTTTCTTGAGATCACGGCGGCTTCTTCCGTGACCTTGCAATTGGACCCGTCTGAGATCGACACATCGGCGGCATTCGCCGGGCTGCGCCCTGCGGATACGCGTCTGGCCATCGGGGGCAACGACTCCCTCGCGGCCTTGGCCGCTGCGACCCGCGCCGCAGCGCTGTTTGACGCTGAGGCCGGGCGGCTGACCTTTGGCGGCGACGGGGTCAGCACATCGGGTGCATGGGCCGAAGGGGTCATCGAACTGGACGTGACCACCTCGGGCGTGGCGAGCGAGATGGCCGTGGACAATCAAGCCGGGCTGCCCGTCTTGAACCTGCGCGGCAGCGATCCGCAGGTGGGGCTGTGGCAACTGGTCTCGGAATGGTCGGCCCTGTCGAACGAAGGCGCGACCGTGGTCGATGTGGCAGGGGGACCGGCCCGTTTTGACGACCGTTTGCCGCTGTCGGCGCTGGAGGGCGACCTCACCCCGCGTCCCGTGGTCTCGACCGAAGACTTCTTCGTGCCGTTCCAATCCTCCGACCTTCCGGCGGGCAAGGGCGTGTCTGGCGTGAACCTGCATGTCGCCGCAGCGCTTGACCCCGAAGGGCGGGGGGCGACGGCCTCGGTCTTTCTGAATGACACGCTGTTGGGCAACCGCCCGCTTGGCAGCGGCAAGCCCGAGCAGCTTACCTTTTCGGTCCCGAGCGGCCTGCTGGGCCGGGACAACCTGCTGCGGGTGTCGATCCAGCGTCAGCCTTCGGGCGGCGAATGTCGTTTCAAACCGCAGGGCTATCCGGCGCAAATTCTGCCCGGCAGCGCCCTGCTTCTTTCGGATTCCACAGCGCAGGATCGGGACTTCTTTACCCTGCGACAGGAATTCGCCGATGGCGTTCAGGTCGTGCTCGACCCCGCGCTTTCGCTTGATTTCGCGCAGACCCTGCCGTGGCTCGCAGGTGTCGCGGGCAGTGTGATCCCGGACCGCGCGCCTATCCTGCCGCGCGCCTCGGTCGAGGCGCTTGAGGGGGATGAGCCTTTCTTTGTAATCTCTGACCAGAACCCCGGCGATGCAGAGCCGCTGATCACCTTCGATCAGGGCCGGATTGAGGTGCGCGACCGTCAAGATAACCTGATCTATTCGGGCGAAGACCTGTCGCGGCTTGGCGTGGTGCAGATCGTCACCCGGGGCGACACCCGTGGCCTGTGGCTGCGTCCGGGCAATGGCCCTGCACCAGAGCTGACGCCCGAACGCCCCATGATGCTGGACCGCGGCGATCTGGCGCTGATCGGGCAGGAGGGGGTGATCCTTGCCACCGCCACCGACCGCAGCCCGCTTGTTGATGTCGTCTACCCCGACCGCACCAGCCTTGCTCAGATGCTGGCCAAGTACCGACCCTGGATCGTGGGGGCCATCTGGGTGCTGGTGACGCTGCTTGTGCTGATCGTGTTCCAGCGCGTCTACCGCGCCCGCCGCGGCAAAGACGAGACGTAAGCCACCGTGCCGTTGGATGCCGAAAGCGAAGCCATTGGTTCGCTGCTGCTTGACCGTGGCGCGCTGACGGCGGAACAGCTCGACGCGGCAGAGGAACTGGCCGAGGAGTGGAACGTCTCTCTGGTCAAGGTTCTTCTGTCGCGGCGCTGGCTGACCACGCAGACACTCTACCGCGAGATCGCCTTTTACCACGGGCTCGCGCTGGTCGATCTGATCGAGGACCGCGCCGATGACGATCTGATCCGCCAGTATGATCCGGTGGTGATGAACCAATTCATGACGGTGCCGATTGGCCGGGCAGAGGATGGCACGCTGACGGTGGCCACCTCGCGCCCCGGCCCGCGCACGCTGCTGCATATCCGCGAGGTCTATGGCTCTGGCGTGACCATCGTCGTGGCCTCGCATTTCGATGTGTCATGGCAGTTGCAACGCGCCTTCCGCGAGAAACATTCGCATGAGGCGGTCTTTGCGCTGGCCGAGCTTGACCCCGATATGTCGGCGCAGAACGTCGTGACCCCGCCGCAAATCTTGGTGATCTACCTCCTGATCTCGGCGCTGCTGCTGGGTCTGGCCTTTGCGCCCGTAGCCACGCTGATCGTGCTGAACGTCCTGCTGACGGTGTTCTACACCGGCAACTTCCTGTTCAAAGCGCTGCTGGTCTGGCTCGGCGGTGCTGCGCAGGAAACCTCATCGCGGGCCATCGCGGCCGAGGCATCGCTGCTGCGCGACGAAGACCTGCCGATCTATACCGTGCTGGTGCCGATGTTCCGCGAGCCCGAGGTGCTGCCGATCCTTGCCCAAGCGCTGCGCAACCTCGACTATCCGCTGGCCAAGCTCGACATCAAGATCGTGCTGGAAGAGGGTGATCACGAGACCATCGACGCGGCGCGCAAGCTCGACCTTGAAGGCGTGTTCGAGATCATCCGCGTCCCGGCCTCCCACCCGCAGACCAAACCCAAGGCCTGCAATTTTGCGCTGCGCTATGCGCAGGGTGATTTCCTCGTGATTTTCGACGCCGAGGATAAGCCCGAACCGGATCAGTTGAAAAAGGTCATCGCCGCCTTCAACCAATCCGCGCCCAATACCGCCTGCATCCAATGCCGTTTGAACTACTACAACGCGCGGGAGAACTGGCTGACGCGGATGTTCACGCTGGACTATTCGCTGTGGTTCGACCTGATGCTGCCGGGGTTGGAGCGTTTGGGCGTGCCGATCCCGCTGGGCGGCACTTCGAACCACTTCCGCATGGACGTGCTGCGCGAGTTGAACGCATGGGATCCCTTCAACGTGACCGAGGACGCCGATCTGGGCATTCGTCTGACGCAGAAGGGCTACCGCGTGGGCGTCATCGATTCCACGACCTTTGAAGAGGCCAATGTCTCGATCCCGAACTGGGTGCGCCAGCGCTCGCGCTGGATCAAGGGCTATATGCAAACTTTCCTCGTCCACAGCCGCAGACCCATTCACCTGTGGCAATCGGTCGGGGCGGCGGGCGTCTTTGGCTTTGTCTTCTTCATCGGGGGCACGGTGCTCTCGGGCCTGTTGAACCCGGTCTTTTGGTCGATCTTCGCCATCTGGCTGATCTTCGGGACCGAGGTGATCACCCCCTATTTCCCGCTGCCGGTGCTCTATCTGTCGTTGGTGAACCTCTTGGCGGGCAATGGGCTGCTGATCTATCTCACGATGGTCGCACCCTTCCGGCGCAGGTGGACCGATCTGGCGCCTTGGGGGATCACCGTGGTGGGCTATTGGGTGCTGATGACCGTGGCCTCTTACAAGGCGCTGTCGCAGTTGATCTTTAACCCGTTCTATTGGGAAAAGACCCAGCACGGCCTGTCCAAACACACCGCCAATGAGGTGGCCGAAGCCAGTGCCGAAGCGACGGAGGCCGCGCAATGATCCGCGCCGCCTCATGGTCTTTCGGCTTTGTCGCGCTGGCGTTGCTGCTTTTGCTCACCCTCGGCTGGACTGAGGCGCATGGCTTTTTGTCGATGGATGTGACCGACCTTTGGGCCAAGTCGATTGTGCAGATCGAGGGGCCAGCGCAGTTCAAGGCAAGCGATGCTTTCTACCCGCCCGTGCCCTATGCGCTGTCGCTTTTGGGGCAGGCGGTCTTGCCCGATACGCAGGTGCCGGTGCCTTTCGTGCTTTCCGCGCTGGTGGGGGCGGGGCTGCTGGTCCTGTGGTTCCTCAACCTGCGCGACACGGGCGGGTTTTCGGGCGTGACCTCGGCGCTGGTGGTGCTGCTCTTGGCGCTGAACCCGTTTTTCCTGCGCGCCTTGGCCGATGGGCCAGAGACGATGTTTTGCATCTTGGGCACATGGCTTTTCGCACGCGGGATCGTCAATCTGCGCCTCACGGGCAACGCGCCGGATATGATGAAAGTGGCCGTGGGGCTTTTGGTGGTGGCCCTGTCGGACAGCTATGGCCTGATGCTTTGCCTCGGGGCGATGCCTTTCATGATCGTCGCGGCACGGCCCAGCATGATCGCGGTCTCCTCGACGGGCTATCTGGTGGCGATGTTCTATCCCGTGGCCGCCGCCGTGGGGGCGCTGATGTTCGTCAGCATGATCTTCGACAGCCGCCTTATCCCGCTTTTGTCGGAAAGTGCCACGCCGCTGACCTTGCGGCAGCATCTGGTCATTCTGGCCGGGCTGGGCCCGGCGGCCCTTATCGCGATCCTGCGCAATATCATGGTGCCGCGTCTCTTCATGCCGCTCTTGGCAGCGGTCGGGGCGGTGCTGGGCGGCTATACGCTCAACGTCTTTTTCCATGTCGAAGGCGACCCGGCCATGGCGCTGGCGCCCATGCTGGGGGTCTTGGTCGCCGCGATCCGCTTTTGGCCGAACCTGTCCCTGCGCGAGCCGATTGCCATCGCGCTGTTGGCACTGTCGCTGCTGACCTCGGCGTTGGTGATGCGCCATGTCGCCCATGACGAGACCCGCGCTTGGAGCAACGCGATGCTCGGGGCGGAAAACGCAGCGTCCCGCCCCGCGCGAGAGGTCGTTTCATTCTTGCGCGACAAGTCTGATATTATGGTAGATGTTGAGAGAAACCCCGAGATCGTCGTCGGTCTGGGGAATATCGACCGGCTGGTGATCGCCGGTGAGCCTGCCTACGACTGGGCGCTTGAGGGGGGCGTGCCGCGCACAAGGTACATCGTGGTCCCGCAACAGGCGGAAGGGCAGGCCACAGCAGACAGAATTCTGCGCAGGTTCCCGCAGCTGAAGCAATCGCAGATGCCGGGGTATGAGGAGGTTTTTCAAAACAGCCGATGGCGTGTTTTTGAAAGAGTTAACGAGTGGAATTAAAATCATGAGCCCACGAATTATCGCAGTCGACGATTCGGATATCGCGCAGGATTTCATCAGCGCGACGCTTTCTGAGCTTGGCTTTGACGATGTCGTCAGTTTCATCGATCCGCGCAGTGCACTCGACGCGATCGAAAGCGATGAGGCCACGGCGGACCTGATCCTGATGGACATAATGATGCCCGATATTGATGGTATCGAGCTTTGCGCCCGTATCCGTGCCTTGGACAGATGGAGCGATGTGCCGATCATTATGCTGACCAGCCGAACAGACATGGGGTCTCTCTCCGAAGCCTTCATGGCGGGGGCCAACGACTATGTCACGAAACCCTTCAACCGGATTGAGCTTCAGGCCCGTATGCGCAGTTGCCTGCGGCTGAAATCCGAGTTGGACCGCCGCCGTTCGGGCGAAAACCGCGGCGCCCGCCGCCGTGCCGCGCCGAGCGTGTCAGAGGCCACGGTGCCCAGCCTTTTGGGCAGCAAATCCGGGTTTCAGGGGCATCTGATGTCGCTGTCGCCCGCGATGCAAAAAGACCTCGGCCTGATCGTCTTTCGTATTGATGGCGACCGTGATCAATCCGATGCGGCGCGCGCGCAGCGGCAAGAGCTTCAGCGCCTCGTGGCCGGGCTTTTCGGCAAGGTCGAAATTCCCGCGCAAGACGGGTTCGCCCATTGGGAGGATGACCTTTTCGTCTATGGCGCGCTCCAGGCGGATCGCGCCCAGCTTGAAGCGCGGGCGCAGCAGTTTATCTCAGCCGTGGCTGAGGCCTCGGCCACCGTGAAAGAAGGCTGGACCTCGCGGCCCTTGAGCGTCAGCGCCTGTGTCGTGCCGCCCTCGGACGCGGCTGTCGCCACCTCGCTTGCGCGGGGCATTCAAGGCGTCGAAAGTGCTGGAATAACAAGCGCGCCGGGCAGCATCTGCCTTGCCGCCAATGACATAGGACACCAAGCCTAGAATGGTCAGCACTGAGCCCACCAACAAAGCCGATGCGGAACCCTCTTCGCGCGCGCAAACGCTCTTCTGGGGGCTGATCGCAACGGTCGTTGTGACCTATTTCGTCGGGCTCGCGGCTCTGACCTGGTCCGACTACAACCGCGCCACAACCCGGGCCGAGGTGGAGCTTGAGCATTTCGCGGAGCTTTACGAGCAGGCGGTCGATGCCTCACTTTCGGTTGCGAATGTACGGATGTGGGGGCTGATTGATGAGCTGTCGACCGCGCGCCTGAGCGACCCCGCGCAGTTTGAGGCGCAATACGGCGATCTGATGAATGCCGCCGTGCAGGAGACCGAGCAGGTCGATGCGCTTGTGCTGATCGGCGCCGATGGGATCGTGCTTTGGGCCACGGCCAAACCCCTGATGGGGCAGTACCTTGGGGACCGGGCCTATTTTCAGGCTGCGATTGGCCTTGATGTGGATGAATACACGGTCGGGGTGCCCATCGTGTCGCGGGCCACGGGGCGGCGTCTGACCCCGATTGCATGGCCCTTGATCGGGATGGATGGCCGGTCACGCGGGGTCTTGGCCTCTTCGCTGGGCGAGGATTACTACTCGCAATTGCTGGCGATAGATGGGATGCAACAGGACATGTATGTCGAGGTGGTAACCTCCAACGGAGAGCGGGCCTTTGTTTCGGGGCGGCCTCCGCGCGACCCCGATACGCCCGTGTTCCGCGCCCGGAAGGAGATTCCGGCGCTGGACCTCTATATCGACGTGACGCGCAGCAAACGGGCGGTGCTGCAAAATTACTGGCAGCGCACATTGGTTTTCGTGGGGCTTGCCACGATCCTGTTCCTGACGGTGATCAATGCGGCGATCCGCGCGCGGCGGCAGTCGACCCAATTGGCGCAGGCCCTGCGCACTTCCGAACGGCACCGCGAACGGATCCGCGTGGCGCAGAGCGAATTTGACGCGATCTTTGAGAATGTCGGCGACGGGCTGATCGTCTATAACGACAACAACAAGCTGCACCGCTCCAACCGCAAGGCGCGTGCGTTGATGGGTGTGTCCTCAGACATCGAAGCCGTGCAAAAGCTCCGCGGGATGGTCCCGCCCTTTTCGCAGATGGACGAAGACGTGGCCGTTCACCGCATTCAGATCACCACCGCCGAGAACGAGAATGTGGCGGTGCAATGCCGGGTGATGAAGCTGCATCTGCATGGGGATTACATCGCCTATAACGTGCTTCAGGACATCTCTGCCGAAGAGCGTCTGGTGGCGGCGCGCACGGCCTTTGTCACCTCGGTCAATCACGAACTGCGCACGCCGCTCACCTCGCTGGCCGGATCGCTCGAAATCCTGCATGACCGCTTTGGCGACAGCATGCCAAAGAACGCGGGCAAGCTGTTGTCGATGGCCACCCGAAATGCCGACCGGCTGTTGGTACTGGTCAACGATATCTTGACCCTTCAGGCGATCGACCAGCGCCAACTTAGCATCCAGACCGAGCGGGTCGCGGTGTCGGAAGTGCTGTCGGAAGCCATCGCGGCCAACACCGGCTATGGGGTGAACCGCGACGTGCAACTCGACATTCACAGAGGCCCCGATGCGGCGCAGGAGGCCTATGTGCGGGTCGATACCGTGCGCATGCAGCAAATCTTCTCCAACCTCATTTCCAACGCGGTAAAATATACCCCGCGCGGCGGTACGGTAAAAATCGGTGCCGAGGTGGACGACCAATGGGTCACGTTCTATGTCTGCGATGCGGGGCCGGGCATCCCAAGAGCCGCCCATGATCGTATGTTCAAAAGGTTCGCTGACCCTGTGCACTCTCGCGAAAACCAAGCGAATGGGACGGGGCTGGGGCTGGCCATCACGCGGGAGTTGGTGTTGCGACAAGGTGGCGATGTGAGCTTTGAGACACGCTCGGAAGAGGACGGCGATGAGAACCCCGGCACCACGTTCTATGTGCGTTTCGCCCGGGATACAGGCGCCGCGCCCAAGCAGGGGGCATCGGTATGAGAGTGTTGTTCGTCGATGACGAAGATGACATCCGCGAGTTGATCGAGTTTGCGATCATGACCGAGGATGACATTGAACCGACCTTCGCGGGGACCGGGCTCGACGCGATTGCCACGATGGAGAGGCAGTCTTTTGACGTAATCATGCTGGATGTGATGATGCCGCCCCCCGATGGTATGGAGGTACTGCGCTGTGCGCGGGCCAATGCGAATTTGGACGACACGAAGATCGTCATGTGCACCGCCAAAACCTCGCCCGAGTCGGAGAGGAAGTTTCGCGACCTCGGGGCAGACCACATTCTGCACAAACCGTTCAAACCGCTGAAGCTCGCGGATTTCATTCGGTCGATCGTTTAATACCTCATCCCTCAGCCTCTCGCGGCTCTGAACACGCGGAACTTACCATGCGCAAAACAGCGAAAATGCCTTCTGACCTCCCGCGGCGGTTCTTGCCCCGGCTTGTTGTCTTCTCGGCCATCGGTACCATCGCCCTCCCGGCAAGTGATGTGGCATCGGCGGCTTGGCCGCGGGGCGAAGACAAAAGCTTTGTCTCCCTGTCCTATGAGACCACCGCAGATGGCCCCGACTTTGGCGATTTCGGCGCGTTTTACTACGAATACGGGGTGACCGAGAAACTGACCTTCGGCCTCGACATCGGCAAGAGCCAAAGCGCGGGGCAAGTCAGCGCCATCGCCTTTCTGCGCTATCCGCTTGAACTCTCGGGTGGGGACAATGTTTTCGCCGCCGAAGTCGGTCTTGGCTGGGCCGAACGGGATGGCAGCGCGGTGGCGGCCCTGCGTCCCGGCCTGTCTTGGGGGCGTCCGGTATCGGGGGCTTGGGGCAGCGGCTGGCTGGGGGTGGAAAGCACCTTTGCCATTTACGAAGACGGCGAAACACTGGGCAAGATCGACAGCAGCTTCGGCATCAACCATGACAATGGCAATCTGTCGATTTTCAAGCTGGAGTTCGCGGCCCCGTCAGACGGGGATGAGACATTGGCCTTTGCGCCGTCGCATGTGATCAAGGTCTCGGAAAACAGCTTTCTGGAACTGGGCCTTTCGCATGAATTCACCAACGCTGTGACCAAGGTCAAAGTCGGGGTCTGGCACAGCTTCTGACCGGGTGCGGCGCGGGGCAGCCTTTCGCCATGTGATTCTCTCCATGGGGCATCTCTGGCTCTCAGGCGGGGACCGAAAGGGAAAACGCCATTGACCCAACGGCAGGCGGTCTCTTTCTTTCGCATCTCGCATTTTGCGGCAAATTCGGACTTGCCTCTGCCTGCCGGAGTACAGTTAATTGGCCGAACAAGCTGAATACAGCGGCGGCGCGCGGCACCCTGTGCCGACGCCCGTTAAGAGCAACCAAGGGAGAGAGACATGAAATTCACCGCAATCCTCGCCGCAAGCACCATTCTGGCAGGCGCTGCCGCCGCTCAGGACATGGATAAATCCGACTGGCCGAGCAGCTTCACCGTGGGCACGGCCAGCCAAGGCGGCACCTACTTCGCCTATGGCTCGGGCTGGGCGAACCTTGTGGCCAAGGAACTGGGCCTGACCGGCGGTGGCGAAGTCACCGGCGGCCCGATGCAGAACATGGCGCTGGTCCACACCGGCGAGGCGGCCTTCGGCATGACCACAATGGGCCCGGCGGCGGAATCGCTGGCCGGCACCAACCCCATCGCCCCCGGTCTTGAAATGACCCAAGCCTGCGCGATGTTCCCGATGTATCAGACACCTTTCTCCGTGACCGCGCTGTCGTCCTCGGGCATCTCTTCGGTCGCTGACATTCCGGCGGGTGCCAAGATCGGCTTTGGCCCGGCGGGCTCCACCTCAGACACCTATTTTCCGCGCATGATGGACACGCTCGGCGTCGAGTATGAGCGTCGCAACGGCGGTTGGACCGATCTGGGCGGGCAGTTGCAGGACGGTCTGCTGGACGTGATCGCCTTTGCTGCCGGTGTGCCGGTGCCTGCGGTCAGCCAGCTTGAGGTTCAGACGGATGTGAACATCATCGAGTTCACCGAGGAAGAGCAGGCCAAACTGCTCGAAGAGTTCCCGGTGTCCGAGTTCACCATCGACGCCAGCACCTACACCACGCTGGAAGAGGGCGCGCGTTCGGTCTCCATGTGGAACTTCGCGATTGCCAACTGCGATCTGCCGGAATCCTTCGTCAAAGCGGCTGTGGATGTCGTCATGTCCGACAATGAGCGGATGAAGGGCATTCACAAAGCGGCGGCTTCGACCCTGCCTGAGAACTGGGAGAAGAACACCGTTTTGAAATGGCATCCCGGTGCGGCAGCTTGGTTTAAAGAGAACGCGGATGCCGATATTTCCGACGATATGATCTACGGCAACTAAGCGAACGCCTAGACAAACTTGCATGCCGTCCCTAATCGGGGCGGCATCTTGCCATCATCCCGCCTGATTGTCGGGACAGATCCCGCGCAGATATCGGGAAAGGAAGCCTCCATGACAGACCAGCATAGCGCCGCCGACCCGCAGGGCCCGATTGTCGCCGAAGGGGTCGATGACGAACCGGTAGAAAGCAATCGCCGCATATTCACCGGGCGGACCTATCTGGTCGTTGCGGCCATGTCGGCGATCTATGCCTTCTTTCACATGGCGGCGCTCAACGGCATGTCGATCGGAGAGCTGACCGGCATCCGCATCCCGCTTTTGCCGACCTTCCCGATGGAGACGTGGAATTTCCGCATCGTGCACATCGCGGGTGCGTTGATCCTTGGCTTTACCCTCTATTCCGCCCGCGCCTTTGTGGATGAAGGCAAGGGGCAGGGCCGTCATCCGCTGGATTTCGTGGCATGGGCTGCGATGATCCCTGCGCTTTATTCGATCTGGACCGCTTGGAGCATCGCCAGCCAGATCGCTGGCGGCACCCAGTGGAACGGCATGAGCCCCGAGTTCAAGACCCTTGAAATCTATCACTATGGCCTGCCGCTGGTGGCGGCGACGGCCATCGGCATCGTCGTGGGTTGGCTGCGCGGACGCGAGCGGGGGCAGGTTTCGCCTGCGGACCTGTTGCTGTCCATCTGCGGGGTGGCCGTGGCGATTTACCTGATCACCATGTACGGCACCTTGATGCGCAACTCGACGGGCACGCCCTTTGCGCCCATCGGCATCTCTATCGCCGCAGTTGCAGGCACCGCGCTGATCATGGAGCTGACGCGCCGCGTGGCGGGGCTTGCGCTCATCGTGATCTCGGGTGTCTTTCTGGTCTATGTCTTCGTCGGGGACATGCTGCCGGGCTTCCTGAACGCGCCCAACATCCAGTGGACCCGCTTCTTTAGCCAAGTCTACACCGATGCGGGCATTCTGGGGCCGACCACGGCGGTGTCATCGACCTATATCATCCTCTTCATCATCTTCGCGGCCTTCCTTCAGGCATCGAAAGTGGGGGACTATTTCGTCAACTTCGCCTTTGCCGCGGCGGGCCGCTCGCGCGGGGGGCCAGCCAAGGTCGCGATCTTTGCCTCGGGTCTTATGGGGATGATCAATGGCACCTCGGCGGGCAATGTGGTGGCGACAGGCTCGCTGACCATTCCGCTGATGAAAAAGGTGGGCTACCCGGCCCGGACCGCAGGCGCGGTCGAAGCCGCCGCCTCGACCGGGGGGCAGATCATGCCGCCGATCATGGGGGCGGGTGCCTTCATCATGGCCGAGATCACGGGCATCCCCTACACCGATATCGCCGTGGCGGCGATCATCCCGGCGGTGCTCTACTTCGTGTCGATCTACTTCATGGTGGATTTCGAAGCGGCCAAGCTGGGCATGCGCGGGATGCGTTCCGAGGAACTGCCCAAGCTCAAGGACATGCTGCGCCGGGTGTTTCTGTTCATCCCGATCATCATCCTGATCTATGCGCTGTTCATGGGCTATTCGATCATCCGCGCGGGCACGCTGGCGACGGCGGCAGCGGCGGTGGTGTCGTGGTTCACGCCCTTCCGCATGGGGCCGCGCAGCATCGTCAAAGCCTTTGACCTGGCCGGGATCATGTCGATCCAGATCATCGCGGTCTGCGCCTGTGCGGGCATCATCGTGGGTGTCATCAGCCTGACCGGTGTCGGCGCGCGTTTCTCTTCCGTGCTGCTGGGGCTGGCAGAGGCGAGCCAATTCCTCGCCCTGTTCTTTGCCATGTGTATCGCCATTCTGCTCGGCATGGGCATGCCCACCACGGCGGCCTATGCGGTGGCGGCTTCGGTCGTGGCGCCCGGTCTGGTGCAACTGGGCATTCCGCTGCTGACGGCGCATTTCTTTGTCTTCTACTTCGCCGTCGTCTCGGCCATCACGCCCCCCGTGGCGCTGGCGAGCTATGCCGCGGCGGGGATTTCGGGCGCCAACCCGATGGAGACTTCGGTGGCCTCCTTCAAGATCGGCATCTCGGCCTTCATCGTGCCCTTCATGTTCTTCTACAACGGCGCGATCCTGATGGACGGCACGTGGTTCGAGGTGATCCGCGCCGGTGTCACGGCAATCTTCGGGGTCTATCTGCTGTCTTCGGGCATGCAGGGCTGGTTCGCGGGCAGCGGGGCGGCTTGGTTCATCCGGCTGGGCTTGATCCTCGCGGCGCTTTGCATGATCGCGGGTGGTCTGATGACCGACCTCATCGGCATCGCAGTGGCGGCGGTGATCTTTGCGGTGCAGTGGAAGTTCCGCCCCGCACCCGACGCCCAAATCGCAGTGCACGGCAGCGATTGATCCGTGATTGATCCATGTCCCGGCCCTTTGGGGCCGGGGCCGCCCGTTTGAGGCAACGCTCCCTGTTGCATCTGGGCCAAGCCGCGCCTAGGGTCCGCGCGATCCTTCCGGGCGGTTAATATGTTTACTATCTTTCTGGCCATCGCGCCGGTCTTCGCGCTGATCCTCATGGGCTATGGCCTGCGCCGGGGCGGTATCCCTTCGACCAAGTTCTGGAACCTGAATGACCGGCTGGTCTATTGGGTGCTGATGCCCGCGCTGTTCTTTGCCAAGATCTCGGCGGCGGACCTCAGCGGTGGCTTGGGCGACTATGCCCTGCTGCTCTACGCCGGGTTCTTTGCAGCGATCTTTTGCGGCTGGCTGTTCGGTCGGGCCTATGCCGCGCCGCAGGGCAGTTCGCTGATGCAGGGCAGCGCAAGGTTCAACACATTCATCGGCCTCGCGATTGCCGAAGCCGTCTTTGGCACGGCGGGGCTACAGATTGCCGTTCTCGGTTCGGCCCTGCTGGTGCCGGTGGTGAATGTGACAGTGGTGACGCTGATGACCCGGCAGTTGGGCGGCGGCGGCAAATCCATCCTCAAAGGCTTGGTCAAGAACCCGCTGATCTTGGGCATTCTGGCAGGCGTGCTCTTTAACTTCGCGGGGCTGCACCATGTGCCCGTCTTGCATGAAAGCGCGCGCATTTTGGGGGATGCGGCGCTGCCGATCATGCTGCTTTGCGTCGGCGCCAACCTGCGGCTGCGCGGGTTGTCGGGCTCGGTCTCGGTCATCGGCCTGTCGATCATCGGCAAACATCTGGTGAACCCGCTGGCGGTCTTGTTGGCCGCACTGGTGCTGAACCCTGCGCCGCTGACGCTGCAAATCGCGCTGATCTTCGCGGCGCTGCCGACGGGGGTGGCCAGCTATACGCTGGCGCGTGAGATGCGCGGCGATGCGCCCTTGATGGCCGCGATCATCACCACGCAGACGCTGCTCAGCTTTTTCACCCTGCCGCTCACGCTCTATCTCGGCAGTCTGATTTCCGCGCCCTAAAGCGCGCTCCATGCGCGAAACGCGATTGTGATCTGCGCGGGCTGCATGGTCGCCGATTTACAGGTTGACATATTTGGTTCAAATGTCCAATTGCGCCTTGACCCATGTTAAGGAGCCCGCATGACCGAACTCGAAAAGACCGTGCTTGACGCTGCGCTGCATGTCTTTTCCCGCTATGGGGTCAAGCGCACCAGCATGGGTGATCTCTGCGAAGAGGCGGGTGTCTCGCGCCAGACCCTCTACAATCGGTTTCGCAACAAGGATGACATTCTGCGCGGGCTGATTGGGCGCTACACAGAATTGGCGCTGGAAGAGATCGCCGAAGAGATGCCCAATGCCACCGATCTGGCGGCGCAGCTTGATCTGATCTTTGATCGGATGGTGGTGCGCGGCTATGACACGATGCAGGCGATGCCCAATGCGCAGGATTTCATCGCCGGGGCCAATGCTGTCAGCCAGGAGGCGCTGCAATGTTCCGCCGGGCGTTTCAGCAGCGTGATCTACGACGTGCTGATGCCCTATGAGGCGTCGATCACCCGCAATGGCTTGAGTGTCGAAGCGCTGGCCGATTTCATCCAACGTTCCGCCAAAGCCGCTGGCATGCATGCGCTGGACCGTGACCACTTTCTCGCGCAGCTGCGCACCCTCAAACAACTTAGTCTGACCGCCGCCCTTGGGCCCGTGCCGGATGCTATACATAAGGAAGACTGACCATGGCCAAATGGCTTGTTGAGACGACGCGCGGGACCGGCGCGGGGCGGGTGTTGGGATTTGCGCTGGCCTTGGCCGCCGGTGTCGCCGCGCCGATGGTGGCTGCCGCCGAAATGCCGGTGGTAAAGCTGCAAACGGTCAAGGTCAGCGACGCCGAGGTTGAGCGCGTGTTCTTTGGCAAGGTGGTTGCACGTGAAACCGTGGACCTTGCCTTTCAAGTCGGCGGTCAGATCGAGGAATTCCCGGTCGAAGAGGGGGCCACGGTCAGTGAGGACACGGTCGTCGCCCGGATGGATCTGGAGCCGTTTCAACTGGCGCTAGAGCAGGCGCAGGCCAATGACGCGCAGGCGCGCCGGACGATGGAGCGTTATCAAAAGCTCGCCGGGTCTTCGGTGGCCGAGGTCAATCTGCAAGATGCGGAAACCGCCGTTACGGTCAACGATATCGCCGTGCGCAACGCCGAGCGCGACCTTGAGAACGCAACCCTCCATGCGCCCTTCGATGCGATTGTCGCCTCGCGGTTGGTGCCTAATTACTCGACCGTCAGCGCGGGCACGCCGGTGGTGCGCCTGCATGACATGTCCGAGTTGCGGGTCGAGATCGACGTGCCCGAAACCCTGTTCCTGCGCGCAGGGCGCGACCCCAGCGTGCGGTTCATGGCCAAGTTCCCGGCCAACGCCAATACCTACCCGATGCAAATACGCGAATACAACGCCGAGACGGCGGATGTCGGCCAGACCTATAGCATCACCCTTGGGGCGGAATTGCCCGAAGATTTCGTGCCGCTGCCCGGCGCCTCGGTCGAGGTGCGCGCCACGCTGAACATCGGCGGGTCGAGCATCATCGTGCCAGATACCGCCATCGTGGTCGGCAATGACCGTGGCACCTATGTCATGGTCTTTGACCCCACCGGCGCGCGGGAAGGCACCGTGACCCGCACCGCGGTTGAGATCACCCCCACCGCGCGCGGCGATGTCAAAGTCGAAGCCGGGCTTTCCGATGGGCAAGAGATCGTGGTGAGCGGCGCAAGCCAGCTTGAAGACGGTGCCGCCGTGCGCCGCTTCGTCGGTTTCGGAGACTGAGCGCATGGATATCGCACGTCTGTCGATCAACCGCCCGATCTATACTTGGATCATCATGCTGACCTGTCTTTTGGGCGGCATCTGGGGCTTTGCCACCCTTGGCCGTCTCGAAGACCCGGCCTTTACCATCAAAACGGCGGTGGTGGTGACCCAATACCCCGGTGCCTCTGCCGAAGAGGTCGCGCTTGAGGTCACCGAACCGCTGGAATCGCAAATCCAGAAGATGTCCGAGATCAAGGACGTCGAATCCATGAACCAGCCCGGTCTGTCGTGGATCACGGTCAACATGCAGGACACCTTCGATGGGTCGGAACTGCCGGAAATCTGGACCAAACTGCGCAACCGCGTGAATGAGGCAGCCCTGCCAAGCGGGGCGACACAGCCCTATGTGAACGACGGTTTCGGCGATGTTTACGGGCTTTACTACGCCGTCACGGCTGAGGGCTATTCCGACGCCGAGGTCAACGAGCTCTCCAGCTATCTGCGGCGCGAATTGCTGCTGGTCGATGGTGTGTCGGATGTGGCGCTTTCGGGCCTGCCCAACGAGGTCATCTATGTCGAACCGCAGCTTGCGCTGAGCACCACGCTTGGCATTCCGCCCTCGGCCATTGTTGGCGCGGTATCAAGCGCGAATGAGATCGTCGACGGCGGCGCCATTCAAGACGCGGACGGGCGCACCCTGATCCAGCGGCCCGAAGGCTCTGACAGCGTGTCCGAGATCGCCGCCCTGTCGGTGGGGGTTGGCGGTCAGGTGATCAACCTTGCCGATGTGACCAACATCTACCGCACCCGGGAGGCGAACCCCGATCTGGTGATCCGCCACAACGGGCAGGAGGCCTTTACTCTCGGGGTGGCCGGGATCGCGACCGAGAATATCGTCGATATCGGCAAACGGGTGGACGACAAGCTTGCGCAGCTGCGCGAAACGCTGCCCTTGGGCATCTCGATCGAGTCCATCTACCGCCAGCACGCGGTGGTCGAAGAGGCGTCGAACGCCTTTTTGCTGAACCTCGCCATGTCGGTCGCCATCGTTGTGGCCGTGCTGGCCGTCTTCATGGGCTGGCGCGCGGCGGTGGTCGTGGGCTCTACCCTGTTGCTGACGGTGGTTGGGACACTCTTTTTCATGGCGCTCGGCGCGATTGAGATGGAACGTATCTCACTCGGGGCGTTGATCATCGCGATGGGGATGCTGGTCGACAACGCCATCGTTGTGGCCGAGGGGATGCAGATCTCCATGCAGCAGGGCAAAAGCTCACGCGAAGCGGCGACCGAGGCGGCGAGCAAGACGCAGATCCCGCTTTTGGGGGCGACCGTTATCGGCATCATGGCCTTTGCCGGGATCGGGCTGAGCCCCGATGCCACGGGCGAATTCCTCTTCTCGCTCTTTGCCGTGATCGCGATTTCGCTGCTGCTCTCTTGGGTGTTGGCCATCACCGCCACGCCGCTTTTGGGGCACTATTTTTTCAAACGTGGCGTCGAAGGAGGGGCTGGCGGCTATGATGGGGCGATCTTCAAGAGCTATGCCGCCGTGCTGCGTGCCTCGCTCAAGCTGCGCTGGCTGGTGATCGTGGCGCTGATTGCCGGGACGGCGGTGTGCTATGCCCTCTTTGGTCAGATCAAGCAGCAGTTCTTCCCCGACAGCAACACGCCGCTTTACTTCGTGCATTACAAACTGCCCCAAGGGTCGTCGATCCATCAGACCTCCAACGATCTGGCCGTGCTCGAAGACTGGCTGGTGGCGCGGGACAATGTCGAAGACGTGACCTCCTACGCGGGGCAGGGGGCGGCGCGTTTCATGCTGACCTATCAGGCCGAAGACCCCAACCCCAGCTATGGGCATCTGATCGTCCGGGTGTCTTCGCTTGAGGTGATCCAAGACGAGATGAACGCGCTTGAGGCTTTCGCCGCAGATGCGGTTCCGCAAGGGGAGTTCCGGGCCAAGCGCTTGGCCTTTGGCCCCGGCGGCGGTGCCCCGATCGAGGTGCGCTTCTCGGGCCGCGATCCCAATGTGCTGCGCGATCTGGCGGATGAGGCGATGGACCGGATGCAGGCGGCGTCGGACAATATCATCACCCCGCGTCAGGACTGGCGCGAGCGTGAACTGGTGCTGCGTCCGATCTATGCCGAAGAACGCGCGCAGGACGCTGGCATCTCGCGGACCGAGATCACGGAGACCCTCAAATTCGCCACCGAAGGCACCAGCGGCGGCACCTTCCGCGAGCGGGATCGTCAGATCCCCATCGTGATCCGCGCCCCGCAGGATGCCGATTTGGCGCTGACGGACCATGTGATCTATGCCCAAAACACCAATGCGCTCGTCCCGATGGAGCAGGTGATCGACGGTTTCCGGTTCGAGCCGCAGGACACGCTGCTCTACCGCCGCGACCGGGCCGATGTGATCACCGTGGGCGCGGATATCCCGCGCGGCGTCACGGCGGCGCAGGTGCAGGCCGAGGTGCAGGAAACCATCGAGGCGATGGAAATTCCCGAAGGCTATGCCATGGAATGGGGGGGCGAATTGGAAAGCGCGGGCGAGGCGCAGGCCGCCTTGGGCAAGCAATTGCCCTTCAGCATCATCATCATGGTTTTGATCTCGGTCCTGCTGTTCAACGCGCTGAAACAGCCGATCATCATCTGGCTCTTGGTGCCGATGGCGGTGAACGGGGTCAGTCTGGCGCTTTTGGGGACGGGGCTGCCCTTCACCTTTACCGCGCTTCTGGGGCTCTTGTCGCTCTCGGGGATGTTGATCAAGAACGGCATCGTGCTGGTCGAAGAGATCGACCTCACCCGTGCCGCCGATCCGACGCTGGACCTGAAAGAGGCTATCGTCACCGCCTCGACCTCGCGTTTGCGCCCGGTCTTCCTTG
Source organism: Sulfitobacter sp. 15WGC (assembly GCF_005068605.1). NCBI lineage: Bacteria > Pseudomonadati > Pseudomonadota > Alphaproteobacteria > Rhodobacterales > Roseobacteraceae > Sulfitobacter > Sulfitobacter sp. 15WGC. The sequence continues at coordinate 18,516 of NZ_SZNL01000010.1, forward strand.
CCGCCGCGACGACCATTCTGGGGATGCTGCCGCTGTTGTCGGATGCCTTCTTCCAGTCGATGGCGGCGACGATCATGGGCGGGCTGGCCTTTGCCTCTGTCCTGACGCTGATCGCGGCACCGGTGCTCTACTTCCTTTTCTTCAAGCGCAGCGCCGCGCGTGAGGCGGAGGCCGCCCGCGCCGCCTGACCGGCGCGTGGCGGCAAGGCAAAGGGCGCGTCCGGTCACTCCGGGCGCGCCCTTTGTCGTACTTGGGGCGGTAAAAATTCCGCGCCGCTGTGCAATCCCGCCTTGGTTTCGCGAAATCGCCAGCTACTTTACCGTTTTCAAACGGCATGTCGCCGTGTCAGGCCATTGTTTCAAGGAGTTCTCGCCCATGGGTCCCCGCATTCTTTCCACTGCCGTCGTCGCTGGCCTTGCCGCCACTCTGGCCTCTGCCGCCTCGGCTGAGATCACCGTATCGTCGAAGATCGACACCGAAGGCGGCCTGTTGGGCAACGTCATCGCACTGGCGCTCGAAGATGCGGGTCTGCCGGTAGAGCGGCGTCTGCAACTGGGCGGCACGCAGGTCGTGCGCGAAGCGATCCTGTCGGACCAGATCGACATTTACCCCGAATACACCGGCAACGCGGCCTTCTTCTTTAACGAAGCGGAAAGCGATGTCTGGAAAGACGCGGCCAAGGCCCATGCCCGTGCCAAGGAATTGGACGGCGGTGAGAATAACGTCACATGGCTCGACTCCGCACCGGCCAACAACACCTGGGCCATCGCCGTGACCGGCCCGGTGGCCGAGGAAAATGACCTCACCACCATGTCCGATTTCGGCGCATGGGTGGCCGAGGGCGGTGAGGTGAAGCTCGCCGCCTCGACCGAATTCGTGTCCTCTCCGGCTGTCTTGCCCGCGATGCAAGAGACCTATGGTTTCGAACTGACCCAAGATCAGACCGTGATCCTGTCGGGCGGCGACACGGCTGCGACCATTCAGGCGGCGGCGCGTGGCACATCGGGCGTGAACGCGGCGATGGTTTACGGCACCGATGGCGGCGTGGGGGCCACGGGCCTGGTGGTGATGGAAGACGACAAGGGCGTGCAGCCGGTCTATGAACCCGCCCCCATCGTCCGCGCCGAGGTGTTGGAGGAATACCCCCAGATCGCCGAAGTGCTGAACCCGATCTTCTCCGGGCTCGACATGGCGACGCTGCAAAAGCTGAACGGTCGGATTCAAGTCGGCGGGGAGCCGGCGGAAGCCGTGGCACGCTCCTATCTGACCGAGACCGGGGTGCTGGACTGATCTCCGCCGCCCGCACAATAATTGGCCCCGGCGCAGGGATTTCTGCGCCGGGGCTTTTGTTCGCTGTGCTGGGCGCGGCAGCACTTTGCGTGCCTTTCATGACCCTTGCCGCCAACCGGATCGTGGCGGGCGAAGGGGTGATGGCATGGGGCGTGGCCAGCCTGCCGGTGGTGCTGCCGGGGCTTGCGGCGATCGGGGCGGGGCTGCTGATGGGGCTGCCTGCGGGCCGCAATGGCCTGCGTATTGCCGGGGCGGCTTTGGGCTTGGGCGGGCTGTTGTGGCTGTTGACCCAAGGCGCCTCCGGCCTGCTGGCCGAGGCGGGTGATTATGCCCGTGTCTCGCCCTCGGTGGGCTTCTGGTGCTTGCTGGTCGTTTTCATGCTGCTCATGGCAGATGCGCTCGCCGCGATGGCGCCGGGGCGCTGATGCGCGGGGCCGTGCTGGCGGGCGTGCTTGCGGTGCTTGGCGCGATCCTGTGGTCGGGGGCGCTGTCGGAGCTTTCGGTGATGCAGGAATACGCCAGCCGGGCCGATGCCTTTGGCCGGGAGTTCCTCCGCCATCTTGGGCTGGCCTTCGGCTCTCTCGCCGCGGCGGCGGTGATCGGTTTCCCGCTTGGCGTGCTCTGCCACCGGCTTGCCGGGTTGCGCGGGGCCACGTTGCCGGTGTTGAGCTTTTTGCAAACCATCCCCTCGCTTGCCATGTTCGGGCTGATGATCCCAATCCTCGGCTGGGTGGGGGCCAATTTGCCCGGCGCGCGTGCGCTTGGCATCGCGGGCATCGGCTTTGCGCCCGCCTTTCTGGCGCTGGTGCTCTATTCGCTGCTGCCTGTGGTCGGCAATACAGTGGCGGGGCTGGGCTCGGCCCCTCCGGCGGCGCTTGAGGCCGCGCGGGGCATGGGGATGACGCCGCTGCAACGGCTGTTGCGGGTGGAACTGCCGCTGGGCCTGCCGATCATCCTCACCGGGCTGCGCATCGTCTTGGTGCAGAACATCGGGCTGGCCGTCATCGCCGGGCTGATCGGCGGCGGGGGCTTCGGGACATTCGTCTTCCAGGGGCTGAACCAAACGGCGACCGACCTGATCCTGCTGGGTGCCCTGCCGACCGTGGTGCTGGCCCTGACGGCGGCCATCGTGATGGACATATTGGTCGAACTGACCCGCAAGACCCCAAAGGACAGCGCATGATCGAGATCGACCGCATCACCAAGACCTATGGCGACATTCGTGCGGTGGATTCCGTGTCGATGACGGTGGAGACGGGCACGATCACGGTGATCGTCGGCACCTCAGGCTCAGGCAAGACCACGCTGTTGCGGATGATCAACCGGTTGGAGGAACCGACCTCGGGCGAGGTGCGGATCAATGGCGACTCCACCCTTTCGGTCAAGCCGCATATCCTGCGGCGGCGCATCGGCTATGCCATTCAGGGCCACGGGCTGTTCCCGCATCATAAGGTGGGGCGCAACATCGGCGCGGTGCCGCAATTGCTGGGCTGGCCGCGCGAGAAGATCGCGGCGCGGGTGGATGAGCTGCTTGCGCTTTTCTCGATGGACCCCGCGCAATTCCGCGACCGTTATCCGGCGGAACTGTCAGGCGGGCAGCAGCAGCGGGTCGGCGTTGCGCGGGCCTTGGCCTCAAGGCCCGATTTGTTGCTGATGGACGAACCCTTTGGCGCGCTCGATCCGATCATTCGCACCCGCGCGCAGGAAGACCTGCGGCACATCCAGCAGCGGCTGGGGTCGACCATCATGCTGGTGACCCACGACATGGAAGAGGCGATCCGGCTGGGCGACCGGGTGGCGGTCATGGACGGGGGGCGTCTGGTGCAACACGGCACCCCTGCCGAGATCATCGCGACACCCGCGACCGATTTCGTCGCGGATATGGTCGGCGATGTGGAGCGGCCCCTGCGGCTTCTTTCATTGATCCCCGTCGCCCAATTGGTGGAAGAGGGCAGCGCCGAAGGCGAAGCGCTGCCCGACGATGCGAGCCTGCGCGACGCGCTCTCGGCCTGCTTGTGGACGGGGCGCGCGGCGGTGCCGGTGGCGAAAGACGGGGTGCCGATGGGCCGGGTGACCCTCGACGCAATCCGCGCCCGGGCCGGGCAGCACGCATGAGGATCGGCTGGTTCCTGCGGCCGCTTCTGGTGGCGGTGCTGTTGGCGTTGGTCCTGCAGCCTGAGTGGTTCACCCCGCTGCTGGCGCCCTTGGCTCCGGAGAATGGTCCGGTGATCTACACCCGCGCCTCTCTTCTGTCGCTCTCGCTGAGCCATCTGGCGCTGGTAGCCATGGCTTCGGCTGCGGCGACGGTGGTGGCGGTGACGCTGGCGGTCCTCGTGACCCGTCCGGCGGGCGCGGCCTTCCGCCCGCTGTCGCGCACCATCACAAATATGGGCCAGACCTTCCCGCCCGTGGCGGTGCTGGCGCTGGCCGTTCCGGCCTTGGGTTTCGGGGCGGGGCCGACGTTGGTGGCGCTATTTCTCTATGGCCTGCTGCCGATCTTCGAGAATGCGGTTACGGGCCTCACCAACCTGCCGCCCGCCACGATGGAGGCCGCGCGCGGCATCGGGCTCAGCCGCTGGCAGCGGCTCTGGCGGGTGGAACTGCCGCTGGCCCTGCCGGTGACCCTGACGGGCATTCGGCTGTCGGTGGTCATCGCGCTTGGGACGGCGACCATCGGCTCGACCGTGGCAGCACGGACCTTGGGGGAGGTGATTATCGCGGGGCTTTTGACCAATAACACCGCATTTGTGGTGCAGGGCGGGCTGGCGGTCGGCCTGTTTGCGGTGCTGATCTATGACGCCATGGTCCAGCTTGAAACGCGGCTGGCGCGGCGCATGGGCGGCTGAGGATCAGCGCCCGTTCGCGGCGATGATCTGCTCGGCCAAATCCGCCAGATTGTCCGATAGGTAATGCGGCTGCGGCACCTCTTGCACCTCGATCAGGTTGTTATTGGGCCGGGTGAGGAAGGCCCCCTGACAGCCCGCCGCCTGCGCGCCGATGGTGTCCCACAGATGGCAGGCCACCATGCAGAGATCATCGGTTTGCAGATCAAGCGCCTCGGCCACCATTTGGTAAGTCGCTGGATGGGGTTTGAACTTTGCGACCGCGTCGATGCTAAAGCTCCGCTCGAAGAAATCGGCGATCCCGGCTTTCTCCAGCGGGGTCGGCGCGGGGGACGGGGGCGAATTGGTCAGCGTGACCAGCCGAAACCCCGCCTCTTCCAGCCTGCGCAGGGCAGGGGCGACATCCGCGTGGGCGGGCATGGAGCCGATGCGGGATTTCAACTCGGCCACGTCCTCATCCGTCACCGCCACGTCCTTATTCGCGCCGACCATCCGCAAGACGCCCCCCGCCAGCGCGCCGAAGGGCGCGTAGCGGCCCGAGAGGGTCATGGTTTGGGAATAGAGGATCAGCTCGGCAAACCATTCGCGCAGCACCGAGGCGTCGCCGAAGAGGCGCGTGAAGAGCGGCTCTAACGTGGTGATGTCGAGCAGGGTCTCGTTGACGTCGAAGACGATCACGGAGGCGGGCTTTTGATCGGGCATGGGGGTCCTTCCACTCATGACGTGCGCGTTGCCCGCCACTGTGAAGAAACCCCCAGCCCTGTCAAAAGGTTTCAGACACCCAAACGGTCGCGCAGCCCGTACCACCACGACCCCACGACCGAATAGGGCACGCGGAACATGCGCCCGCCGGGGAAGGGGAACCATGGCACATTGGCGAAGACGTCAAAGCGGGTGAGGTCGCCGTCGATCGCCTCGGAAAGGATGCGCCCGAAGGTATGCGATCCGGTCACGCCGTGACCGCTGTAGCCATGGGCGAAATAGGTGTTGTCACCGATCCGGCCCATCTGCGGCACGCGGCTGAAAGAGAGGGCGAAATTCCCGCTCCAGGCATAGTCGATCTTCACGTCTTTCAACTGGGGGAAGACCTTGTCCATATTGCGTTTGAGCTTGGCCTTGATGTCGCGCGGGTCCGCGCCGCCATAGACGGTGCCGCCGCCAAAGAGCATCCGTTTGTCACCCGACAGGCGGTAGTAGTCGAGGATATAGCGAATGTCTTCGACGCAAGCATCGGTGGGCAGCAGCGCTTGGGCCTGCGCCTCGCTCAGCGGTTCGGTGGCCATCACTTGGGTCGAGACGGGCATCACACGCGGGGCCAGTGTGGGCACCACATGGCCGAGGTAGGCATTGCCGCAGAGCACCAGTGTCTTGCAGGTCATCGTCCCCTTGGCCGTGCGGACCACGGGGCGGGCAGCCTCGTGATCGACATGGGTGACGGGGGACATCTCATAGATCGTGCCGCCGTTCTTCTCAAAGGCCGCCGCTTCGCCGAGGGCGAGGTTCAGGGGGTGCATATGGCCGCCCGAATGGTCGATCAGCCCGCCTTCGTAGAGGTCGGAATTGACGTGGGCGCGCAGTTGTTCCTTGTCCAGCATCTCTTGATTGTCGATGCCGTAGCTTTGCCAGAGCTTTTGCCGCTCCTCCAACTCGCGCATATGCGCCGTGGTGAGCCCGGTGAAGATGTTCTTGTCCTTGAGGTCGCATTGGATGTCATAGGTGCGGACCCGCTCGCGGATGATCTCGCCACCCTCTTGCACGAGGCCGGCGACAAAGGTCGCGGTGTCCTGCCCATAGCGGCGCTTGATCGTTTGGAGGCTGGCGTTCAGCCCGTTGACGATCTGCCCGCCATTGCGCCCCGAGGCCCCCCAGCCCACGCGCGCGCCTTCGATAATGGCGACCTTATAGCCCTTTTCGGCCAGATGCAGACCGGTCGACAGTCCGCTGTAGCCCGCGCCGACGATGCAGACATCAATCTCGTGATCGCCCTGCAATTCGGGGCGCGCGGGGGCAGGGTTGGCCGAGGCGGCGTAGTAGCTTGACGTATGGCTGCCGTCTCCGGCGTAGGGATGGCGCGACATCAGACGATCTCCAGATAGGTGTCATATTCGAAATGGGTCACTTGCCGCGCGAATTTGCGTAGTTCCTGCGTCTTGCATTCGACCATCATGGTCTGCAACCGGGCAGAGAACAGGCCGGGCACATCCGGCCCCTTGCGGAAGGCGTCGATGGCCGTGGCCCAGTCGAGCGGCAGGTTGTCGAGTTTCATCGTATAGGCATCGCCGGTGATCGGGGCCACGGGCTGCATGTCTTGCTCGATCCCCAACAGCGCGCCGCCCAGGATGCTGGTGAGCACCAGATAGGGGTTGGCGTCGGCCCCGGCGACGCGATGCTCGATGCGGCGGGCCTTGGGGTCGCCGCCCGGGATGCGGATCGCCGCGGTGCGGTTCTCATAGCCCCAAGCGACATTGGTCGGCGCATGGGCGCCCGGCAGCAGGCGACGGTAGGAGTTTTCATGCGGCGCGAAGGTCAGCGTGTTTTGCTGCATTGTGGCCAGCAGTCCGGCGACGGCGTTGAGCATTAGGGCCGTGCCTTCCTCCCCGCCATTGTCGAAGACATTGACGCCGTTTTCATCCACCAAGGAGAAGTGAACGTGAAAGCCGCTGCCCGCCAGATCACCATAGGGTTTGGCCATGAAGGTGGCGGCAAAGCCATGTTTGCGGGCGATGCCGCGCACCAGACGTTTGAACAGCACCGCGTCATCGGCGGCGCGCAACGGATCGTCCACATGGCGCATGTTGATTTCGAACTGCCCCGCCCCGTTTTCCGAAATGGCGGCATCCGCCGGGATGCCCTGCAATTCGCAGGCGTCATAGACCTCGTTCAGGAACTCATCGAAATGCTGCAATTCGTCCAGCGATAGCGCACCGTCGGAATCCAGCCGTTTGCCCGTGACCGGAGAGCAGGGGGCCTGCGGGTGATCCTCGGTCGGGTCGAAGAGGTAGAACTCCAGTTCCGTGGCGACCACCGGGGTCAACCCGCGCGCCTTGAACCGCGCGGCCACCTCGGCCAGCGCGCGGCGCGGATCGCCGGGGAAGGGCTTGCCGTTTTCCTGACGCATCCAGAGCATGGCCAGCGCCGTGGGGCGCGTGGTCCATGTGATGGGCATCAAGGGGCGCCCGGTGAAATCGCACAGCCCGTCGGAATCCCCGGTCTCGAACACCAACTCGCTGTTTTCGACATCCTCGCCCCAGATATCCATGCCGACGATGGACAGCGGCAGGCGCAGCCCGCCTTCGACGACTTTGGACACCTGATCGGCGGGCACCCGTTTGCCGCGCATGGTGCCGTTGAGGTCACAAACGCAGGCAAAGATCGATTCGATCTCGGGATGTTGCGCCAGCCACGCTTCGGCTTTGCTCTCGGACATGGGGTTCCTTTCGATATCGAACCAGAAAATGTGATACCATTTGTTGGAATGTCATATCACTATCCGCTTGTCTGTCAATTGGCCCCACGCGTATGGTCGGCGGCGAAAGACCAAAGGCGGCCAGATGATCGACACCGATAACGATGCGCTCAACATTCCCGAAATCCCCGAAATTCCGGGCGGGACGACGCAGGAATATGTCTATGAACGGCTGCGCAATGCGATCATGCTGGGCGCGATCACGCCCGGCACCTCGCTGACCATGCGCGGCATTGCGGAGCGGCTCGGCCTCAGCCCGACCCCGGTGCGCGAGGCGGTGCGGCGGCTGAGTTCTGAACATGCCATCCAGATCAAGGACAACCGCCGCTTGACCGTGCCGCTGATGACCCCTGAGCGGTTTGAGGAGCTGGTCGCCCTGCGCATCGCGGTTGAGACCCACGCCGCCCTGCGCGCCTTGCCCTATATCTCGGACATCGTGATCGACCGCCTGACCGAGATCGACGGCAGCATGGACCGTTTTGTGGCCGAGCGGAACGCGGATCAACTGACGCTGCTGAATCAAGCCTTCCACCGGATGCTTTACTCCGTGAACCCCGCGCAGGCGTCCTTGCCGATGATCGAAAGCATTTGGCTGCAACTTGGTCCGTTTCAGCGGCAGGTCATTACCGAGGTGGCGGAATACTATCAGATCGACCGCCACAAAGAGGTGCTGGCCGGCCTCACTGCCCGCGATGGCGCGGCGCTGAGCGCGGCGATTGCCAATGACATCGTCGACGGGGTGCTCGACACGGGCCGCAGGCTGCTGGCGGCAGAGGCAGGCAGATAGAGGGGGCTGCCGTAGGTTAGAAGCGGGGCTGTTTCGTCGCAGTCGCAGGGGCCTTTCGTCTATGACTTTATGGGCCAATTGGGCTAGAACTGCGCCGAACGAAGGGCCGGGGGGCGTTATGCAGGGACATGGGATTGGGGGCCGGGGGCTACATACGCTCTGCGCGGTTGCGGTGGTCTTGCTGTCGGCCTGCGCACCGCGCCCGGGCGGGGAGACTCTGACCGTGGTGCCCGAGGCCGAAGCTGCGCAGAGTTTGGCGATCACCGTGGCCTCGACCCGCGGGCGCGATCCGCAGACCGGCACCTATACCGACGCCCGCGCGCGGGCGCTGGATTACGAGCGGTTCACCATCGCCATCCCGCCAGACCATGAGGCCAGCAAGATCGAATGGCCCGATGAGAAGCCAGACCCGAGCCGCAGCTTTGCGGTGACGGCGCGCGATCCGCTGCCGGGGCTCGATATCCACCGCTCTGGCCGGGGGCGGCAGGACGTGGTGGTCTTTGTCCACGGCTACAACCAGACCTTCCCGGAATCGCTATTTCGTTTGGCGCAGGTGACGGCGGATGGGCATTTGCCCGAACAGCCGATCCTGTTTGCTTGGCCCTCTGCGGGGACGGTGGTGGGCTATGTCGCGGACAAGGACGCGGCGCTCTATTCGCGCGATGAACTGGCCGCCATGCTCGGCACCCTCGCCGCCGATCCCGACGTGGGCGAGATCACGCTTTTCGGCCACAGCATGGGCGGCTGGCTGGTGGTGGAGGCGCTGCGGCAGTTGCGCCTGTCGGGGCAGGATGCGGTGATCGCCCGGTTGAGCGATGTGGTCCTCGCAGCGCCCGACATCGACGTGGATGTCTTTCGCAAACAGGTTGAGGTGATCGGGCCGCTTGATCCGCCCATGGCCATCCTTGTGGCGCCGGACGACCGAGCGTTGCGCATTTCGGCGGGGCTTGCCGGGGCGCGGCCTCGGATCGGGCGCACAAGTGCCAGCTCCCCGGCGGTGCAGGCGCTGGCCAAACGCTATGGCGTCTTGCTAGTCGATATCTCGGCCATCGGCGCGGTGGACGGCACCCACCATAACCGCTTTGCTTCCCTCGTGCAGTTGATGCCGGAACGGCGCGATGGGTTGGCGCAGGCCCGGGCGCAGGTGGGGGCCTTCATCCTCGACCCCGTCTCGGCCACGCTGGTCGCGCTGTCGCGCTAGGGCGGGCGGCTTGCACTTGGCCCGCACCGCGCAGTATGGGGGCGCAAGCCACCATTGACCGATTTCCCCAGCCGCAGCGGAGCCAGCCCCATGACCATCACCCATCTCGTCACCCATTCGGGCGGCTTTCACGCGGATGAGCTTTTATCCTCCGTCATCCTGACCCGGCTCTACCCAGAGGCGGTGCTGATGCGCAGCCGCGATGCCGCGTGGATCACCCCCGGCGCGGGGCGGATCATCTATGACGTGGGCCGCGACTATGACGCCGAAGCGCTGATCTTTGACCACCACCAGCGCCCGGGACCGCTGCGCGAGGATGGTCAGCCCTACAGCTCTTTCGGGCTGATCTGGCAGCACTATGGCCGCGACTATCTGCGCAGCTTTGACGTGCCCGAGGCGGATGTGGAGGATATCCACCATAGTTTCGATCAGGGCTTCGTGCTGCCGGTCGACCTGATCGACAATGGCGCGCTTGAACCCTCGGTCGCGGGGCCGCTGGCGGGCATGACCCTGCCGGTGCTCTTGGAGACGCTGAAGCCCGTTTTCGACGAACGTGGTGAGGATGCCGACGACCGCGCCTTCATGGCCGCCCTGCCGGTCGCGCAGGCCTTTGTGGAGGCCGCGATCAAGGGCAAGGCCGCCAAACGCCGGGCCGAGGCGATGGTGATGCAGGCGATTGAGGCGGCAGGCAGCGGGCGCGTCTTGGAACTGCCCACGGGCATGCCCTTCCGCTCGGCGGTGGAAAAGGCCGCAGCCGATCACCTGCTCTTCGTCGTGCACCCGCGCGGAGAGGATTGGGCCCTGACCACGATCCGCAAAAGCGGCGATAGCTTTGAGGCCCGCGCCGATCTGCCCGAGGCTTGGGCCGGGCTAACGGATGCCGATTTGGAGGCCGCAAGCGGCGTGCCGGGGGCCAAGTTCTGTCACAACGCGCGGTTCATCGCCGTGGCGGCAAACCGCGACGCCGCGCTGCGTATGGCCGAACTGGCGGTCGCGGAGGCGGGGTAAGGCCGAGGCCCGAAAGGGGCCCCGGGCGCAGTCACATATAGGCGTCGGAAGTCAGGAAGAACATCGTTTCGCTGACCTGAACCTCATGGGCAAACGTCCATGTCGGCGCGTGGCGTTGGTAGCGGTCGGAGGCCATGAGCGCGCGAAAGGCGGCTTCGGTCCCCGGCCCCCATGCGCCGTCGATGGCCCCCTTGTAATAGCCCTCGTGTTTCAGGCTGTCCTGCACCATCCGGCGCGCACCAAGGTCGCGGCTTTGGAACAGGGCGCGCACCTCGGCAAGGGTCACCTCCGCCGATTGTGCGCAGAGCGGGCTGACGCTCAAAGACGCGGCACCGATCGCGGCGGCGGTGAAAAATCCTCTTCGCTTCATCGTAAATCCTCTCAAACTATACCGAAGCCGGAATACAAACGCGTTGGCCTCGGCGCCCCCTCCCCAGGGCGGCATTTTCAATGGGGCTTTGATGGAATCGAATTGCGGTTTTTTCTTGTCCGGTATTCGCTATTTAGGGGAATTTGCTACAATAGTTCCCGCAATTGGATATGGCCGTGTAATTATCGTTGATCGTCCAGCCAGATCGACAGAAAGCCTTCGGCTTGGGCGGCGGTTTCGGCCTCTTGCAGGGCTTGCCTGCGGGCCTCGGCGCGGCGGTTGCGGATCAGATCGATGCGCTTGGCCTCGGCGAAAAGCCCGTTCAGCCTGTCGTGGATGCCCGCGCTGTCGGCGCGCAGCCGCTCGGCCTCGGTTTCCTTGCGGTGGATGGTTTCCGAGACGTTGCGGATAAAGGCCGAGACCACGCGCGTCGATTCCACCGCATCAGGATCGCCGCGGTCGTTGAGCTGTTCCATCAGGCTGTGGCGTTCTTTTTCGATCTGGGTCAGCGCGCGGTTGACCTCGGCCATCTCCAGCGCGACATTCTCCATCTCAAAGCGTTTTAGCCGTGACAAAACAGCCAGCCCGTCGCCGCGCTTCGGCTTCACTGCTCTGCGCCCTGTGACAGAACGATGAGCCGCTCGCGCATCCGTTCCAGCACCGCGGCGTCGAGCAGCGGCAGCCCCTCCATCGGGGGGACATGGCCGATGACACCGTGGCGGCGCATGGAATTGGGCAGCCGGGCCTCTGCTTCGGCGGTCTTGTCGACCTCTTCCGCGTCCTTCTCCTTGGCCGGTCCCGCCGCCAGCCCCGGCCCGGCAAGGAGCGCGATCAGCACGATCAGGGGCAGGGGGCGCATCATACCGCAGGCAGTTCGCGCTGCGAGGCCTCCACGGCAGAGAAGTTCGGCTGTTTCGTCGTGGGAATGTTGCCGCGGCCCAATTCGATGCAGATGCTGGGCGGGTGGCCCGCCACGATGGCCACGATGACATCTCGGATCACCGTATACATCGCGCCGTCTTCTTCCTCGATCTGCTCCAACCGGCCTGCGATCGGCTGGACCATACAATAGGCAAGGAAAACCCCAAGGAAAGTGCCGACCAAGGCACCGCCGATCATCGCGCCAAGGATCTCTGGCGGCTTGTCGATCGACGACATGGTTTTGATCACCCCCAGAACCGCCGCGACGATGCCGATGGCGGGCAGGCCGTCAGCCATGCTTTGGATCGCGCGGGCCGAGACCAGCGCCTCGTGGTGGTGCTTTTTAATCTTGCGGTTCAACACGTCTTCCATCTGGAAACGGTCGTCGAATTGCATCGACATCATGCGAAAGCTATCGGCGATGAGGTCGGTCAGGAAATGGTCTTTCATCAGCTTGGGGTAGCGCTGAAAGATCGGGCTGGCCTCGGGGTTTTCGATATGCTCGTCCATCGCGACGATGCCCTTGGTCTTATAAAGACGTGCCAGTTCGAACATCAGCGCCAGCAGATCGTTGTAATCCGCCGCCTTCCAGCGCGGCCCCTTGATCACCCGCATTACCCCGGCCAGCGATGATTTGACCACCGAGAAGGAGTTGGCGATCACGAAGGCCCCCAGAGAGGCGCCGCCGATCATCATGCCCTCGTAGGGAAGGGCGTGCAGGACGATGTCCATATTGCCCCCCGACAGCATGAAACCGCCAAAGACCAGACCGAAGACCATTACAAGACCAAGCAAGAGTGTCATTGCTGCACACGCCTCCAAAAAGAAACTATTCTTACTTTATCCTTGAGTGAATGGGCCTATACAAGTATTATCTAGGAAAGAACTTGGGTTTCTATGATGAATAGTGGTTTTTCGGTCAAAGAAGAGTTGAAGGGTGATGTCGACGCTCTGCAAGAGCCCGATGCCTTCGCCTATTTCGTCGATCCTTCCGAGCTTTCGGTGCTCGTGCCGGGCTGGCCCGAAGAGATGCGGCTGCTGTTGTGCATGGATGCCGCCGGTCTTTGCGAGTTCGTGGTCTTTCACAATGACGAAGAACATGCAGTTTTCGACCGGGTGGCGGATATCCTCGACCGTCCCGTGGGAAGCTTTGCCGTCAGCCCCGAGGTTGAGGGCCACCCCTGCCGTAGGTTGTTGTTCTCTGAGGAAAATGCGCTGTTGAAGGCCATTCAGGACAGCAAAACGCTTGAGGAAACGGCGGCGGATTATCTGATCAACTACAATTTCGCCCGCGAAGAGGGGCTGGATTTCGACGAGTTGATGCGCCAGCGGCCCGAATTGGACCAGTTTCAGCGCGTCAGCACCAACAAGATCTTTCCCATCGGCAACCGCAAGCGCCGCAAGCTGCGCTCCGGCCCGCCCGAAGGCTATATGCCCTCTGCCGAGGTGCAGCCGGGGGAGTGTTTCTACGTCCGTCTTGAGATGTGGCTCGCCGGGGGGCGGATGCGAATCGCCTCCAACCCGGAGCAGCCGCTGCCCATGGTGCCGACCTTGGTGCGTGACATCGCCTTTCGGGATGATTTCGCATCGGTTTATATCCCCCGTGACACGCTGGCGGCAGAGTGGCGGCCCAAGGATGATATGGTGATCGATATCCCGGCTGAACTCTTCCCTGCAGGCTTTAGCGACAGCTGCGCGCGGCGCGAAGTGAAGGTTGCGGTCATGCCGCGCGGCATCTTTGTCGAGTTCGGCGCGCCGATCGAGGTGCCCCCGGCGCCCGAGCCTGAGTTGCTCGACCCCGCCGCATTGGCGCCGCAGCCGCCCGCACCCCGCAAGAGCCTATGGAAGTCCCTGCATGTGCCGCTGATCGCGGTGGCAGGGCTGGGGGTGACCGGTCTGTTCAGCACGATCATCGCCCAGACCACCGGAAATGACGCGGCCCCCGATCCGGCCCCGAAAAGCGCGATCTTCAAGACCGTCGCGCAGATGGAGCCGTGATGCATTCCGCACGATATGGCGAAAAAGTGCTTGCCAATGCTTGCGCGGGTTCCAAATACAATTCGAATCGTGATAAGAATAAACGGCGAAGAATTTTTTATCTTTGCTGCGTCTCTTGCGAAGCGCTCTTTGAATGCTTCGCGAACCTTGCAGAAGGCAAGATTAACTTAACAAGGAAGTTGCTTCATGCCTAATGTACCCCCCAAGCAGAATCTGAGCGATACCGCGATTGCGACCATCGTTTCGGGGTTCGCCAGCCGCAGCGACGTGACCATCGACGATATCCTGACCTTGGTCGAGCGTCTGCGCGCGACCCCCGCTGAGGCCCCCGCCACCGCATTGGCCAATATCCCCGCCGCCGCCGTGGCCCCCGTCGCGCCCAAGGCGCAGGGCATGACCGCCGCACCGGGCGAGCAGCCGATGACCGAAGACACGATCTTTTGCCTGTGCTGCGGCAAGGGGTTCAAAATGCTGAAACGTCACCTCGGGGCCGAACATGGGCTGACCGAAGCGGAATACCGCGTGATGTTCAATCTGCCTGCCGACACGCCGCTGGTCGCGCCGAGCTATTCCAAGCGCAAGGCCGAATACGCCAAACGCGCAGGACTGGGCAAATACAGCCGCGACAAATCGGACAACAACGCAGAGCTTTCCTGATCTGGCCCCCGTGCCCGGTCTTGCGTAATCGGGAGGCCGCGTGATGGCTGACAAGAAGAACGCGATGATCATCATCAAGCGCTACGACGCGGAGGGCGGCCACGCCCACCATGGCGGCGGTTGGAAGGTGGCCTATGCGGACTTCATGACCGCGATGATGGCGTTTTTCCTGCTGCTGTGGATCCTCGCCGCCTCGGATGAGGAAAAGCTGCGCGGGCTGGCCAATTACTTTACCCCCACGGTGTCGGACGGCGGATCCTCTTCGGATGCGGCGGCGGACCTGCGCCCGTTGATGGCCGCAGGGGTGATGACCGGGGCGGTCGACAACACCGGCAATGTCCAAAAGCCGACCTTTGGCCGCGACAATCCGATGATGGTCTTCGACAGCCGCCTGCGTGACAAGCCTGCCGCCGTGGTCGTGGAATATGCCGAAGCGCCCGAACCTGCGGCGCCAGCCGATCCCGCCACTCTCGCCGCGATCGAGGCATCCGAGCGCCGCCAGTCCGAGATCGACCGCATGGCCGAGGACATCGCCGAGCGGATCACCTCGGACAGCGCTTTGAACGATCTGGCGCGCAATGTCCGATTGGAGAAATCGAACGGGGCGCTGACGGTTCAGGTGCTCGATCAGGATGAGCGGTCGCTCTTTGCCCGGGGCAGTGCCGAGGTGACCTCGAAGACCCGCGAGCTGCTGCTGGCCATCGGCGATGTGATTGCCGAACAGAACCAGCCGGTCGAGATTGTGGGCCATACCGATGCCGCCGCCTTTGGCGCGAACAATGGCTATACGAATTGGGAGCTTTCGGCAGACCGCGCCAATGCCACGCGCCGCACGCTGATGGCCGCAGGTATCGCAGGCGCGCGCTTTATGCGGGTGTCGGGTGTGGCCGACACGCAACCGATCAACACGGTCGATCCCCTGGCGCCGGAAAACCGGCGGATCTCGATTCGCTTGGTCTATCAAGCCGAGTAGACCTTGTTTTCAAGGCTCTATCGGCCCGGTTGTGCGAAATCTCCATCCTAGGCAAAAGTGCGACATCCCTGCCGCTGATTCCCAAAAAAAATGGCACGGTCTTGTAAAATTGTTGACGGTCAAGGTCTTGCGATCTAGACCTTATGTAATAATCGAGCACCGGGCACCCAAAAAACCTTTAAAAATCGCCCGGATAAACCATGGACAGAACGTCCTGAACGAGGCGGAAATGCAGGTAAACTCACTTATAGGTGGCATCTGGAAGGGTGCCTGCCACATGGATTCATCGGCCGATGGCCGTCATTTCAACATGCTGATCCGGGCGCTGATTCCGGTTCAAGCTTCGGTCTTCGAGATGCAGGATTGGGCCGGTCATCCGGTGGCAATGCCAGATTGCATCGAACCGATCCCGGGCATTTGCCTTGGCGATATCCTTGCCGAAGAACTCGACGCCGATGTGCCTTATGGCTCGCTCGTCGTTATTCGCAAAAGCGACAATTTCACCAATATCTCCCAAGCCGCCGGTGCGCTGGTGGGCGAAGTGCTGATCGGGATCATCGGGCGCGGCCTGTTCCCGATGATGGACGAAGACAGCGTTCTGCATGCTTTGGGGCAGGCCTACCATCACGCCGCCGAGGCGGATGAGCTGCTCAAGCTGGGGCTTGAACCTGCGGCCTTCCGCATGGGGCTAAGCGCGGTTCTGGGGCAGTACTGGGGCCGTCCGGTTGACAGTCATTCGGTCTTTGCAGCCCCTGCTGAGGGCGCGCAGCTTTCGCTGCGTGCGCTGACCGGGACAGAGACGCCCGTGACCCTTAACCAGTGGACCCTGCGGCTCAAAGCCCTCGTCGAGGCCCGCAGCGCACGCCGCGCTTTTGAAGATCAGCGCGGGAACGTGCGGATCTCCTGATCCTACAAGAGCCTTCGGAATCCCGCCGTGGATCCCAAGTTGGAGGACGTCAGATGATCGCTCAACTTCAGGCAGCACCTGCGGTGCCGAATGCCGCAGGTCTCGGGCAGCCCTCGGGGAAGGGGGCCGCCGAAGGCTTCGCCGCCCTGATGCAGGGGTTGGCCGGGCAGGGGGGCGTGTCGGAGGCGCAGGTCCAAGACCTGCAAGCCACCGCGCCAGAGGCGGAAGTCGCCCCCGATCCGCTGCCCGAGGACATCGACCTTGAGACGGCAGAGGGGCTGATGGCCCTGATGGATCACACCCTCGCCGGGTTGGAGGAGACCAGCCAGCCGATCACCCCGAAAGCCGCCCTCGCGGCATTTGCCGAAGCCTTGGGCGAAGCGCCGCCCGAAAACCTCGGCGCGCTGGAGGCGGTGGCGAATGTGGATGACCCCAGCCTTGAGGCTGCTTTGGAGGAGAGGATCGCCGGTGCCCTGCGCCTGCCCACCCCGGCGAGCCAATTGAGCATCGCCTCGGCCGCGCTGCCGGTTGTGGGACGTATGGCCATGGGGCAGGCCCAGCAGGGGGCGCGCGTGATGGCCTCCGAAGGGGCCGCGCCGGTGTTGCAGGCCGAAGGCAGCATCGAACAGAGCAGGCTCAAAGCCGTCATGCCGAGTGAGGGACCGGCCCCGAGAGCCGCCACCGTGGGGGCGACAGAACCGCCCCTAGCCGCCAAGGCCGAGAACAGCACGACCGCAGCCCCCAAGGTGGACTTGAGCATTGAAGCCGCAGACCCGCGCCTCACCGCTGCCGCCGAGCGTTTCAGCGCCGCTGTAGATGCCGCCAAGGTAGCCCAGCCCGGCACAAATGCCCCGGCGGCAGAGGCCGTCCTGCGCGAGGTCGCCGCTTTGACCGCGCCGCAGGCACCGCAGAGCGAGGGGCTACGCCTCAGCCCGGCCCAGCCCACGCCGGCCCCTGCGCCGAACCCTGCCGCCGCGCCGGAAGAACAGCTTCGCCAGCACGTCAGCCAACAGATCCGCAGCCTTGATACGGCGGACAACAAGCTGCGTTTCTCGCTCTCCCCCTACGGTATGGGTGAGATCGAGATCGAGGTGGTGCGCAGTGAGGCAGGGCGCATGCAGATCGCCATGACCACCGAAAGCGCCTCGGTCCTGAACATGCTGCGGCAAGACCGTGAGCAACTGCTGGACGCGCTGCAATCGCGCGGCATCAGCGCCGAGAATGCGGATCTCGATTTCCAGACTTTCGGCGACCGGGGCCGCAACGGCGGGCAACAACAGGGCCCTGCGTTCACCCAGACCACAGCACAGGCCGATGATGCGCAGGGCGGTGACGCCGCGCCCACGGCCCAGACCTCCAGCCCCCGCCTCGGCGCCGGGCAGCTAGATATCCTCACCTGAAAGGCGAGACCATGATCGACGCGACCACAGCAAGCACCCTGAGCACCGCCAACACTTCGGCGGCGGCGACCTCATCCGCTGAGCTTCAGGAAAGCTACAACAGCTTTCTCACCCTGCTGACGGCGCAGATTTCGAACCAAGACCCGCTGAACCCGGTGGATTCGACGCAGTTCGTCTCGCAATTGGCGCAGTTGACCCAAGTGGAGCAGAGCATCGCCACCAACGCGAGCCTTGAGCAAATCTCGACCATGCTTTCCACCGTGGGCGCAATGTCGGACCTGCAATTGATCGGGCGCGACGTGCTGGTGCCCTCGACCCAAGTGCGCATGACCGAAGATGAATTCCCGCTGAGCTATCAGCTCAACGCCGGGGCGGAGGAGGTGACCGTTCGGATCTTCTCCGAAGACGGCACCCTGATCCGCGAGATGCCCGGCCCCTCCACCGCCGAAGGGGAGGTGATCGACGTGGAGTGGAACCGCCTCGATTCCGTGGGCCTGCCGGTGCCGCCCGATACCTTCCGGGTTGAGATCACGGCGACGGATGCCGAGGGCAACGATGTGGGTGTCACCCCGCTGACCCGGTCCGAGGTGACGCGGGTGAACTTCACCGCCTACGGGCCGGAGTTGGAGCTGGATAACGGGGAATCCGTGCTGTCGAACGTGGTGCGTTCGGTTCTCTAAACCTGCGCTGTGGCGCGTGTCAGAGCCGCGCCACGTCTTGTTTGTAAAGCGATACGAACATCACATCATCGACGCCCTTATGCTCTTTGCTGATCAGATCCCGCAGCAGCCGCGACAGGGCTTCGCTGTCGATCGCCACGCCGCGCAGCACGGCGCTTTCGGCGGCTAGGTTCATCGCCTGCAAGAGCGAATCGCGCATCCGCGTCGCGTCTTCCACGCGGCGGTAGCGTTCGGCCAATTCCAATGACCCCATCTTGAGCGCGAAATCCGCGACCACATAAGAGACGCTGTTGGTCTTCTCGACCGGGATCGTCATCTGCCCAAGGCGCACCACCGTGCGGTCCTTGGCCAGTTCATAACCGTCCATCGGCGCGTGATCATCGCCCTTGGCGGATTTCTCACCTTTATTGCCATGGGCGTCTTTCTCGGGCGCATGGGCGGCGTCCTTTGCCGTCTCCTTTGCGTCATAAGCGGTCTTTTCATCACTCTTTGTCCCCGCCGCTTCGGCTGGGGCAGGGGCGAGGGCCAGACCGGCGCCATAGCCCGCACCCATGCAAAGCAAGGGGAGTGCTACGAATGCGATTGCTGCCTTTTTCATGTTCGACCTTTCCTGAGCTTTCGTCAGGTTTAACGGTCGATTGCGACGGCAATGGTCTCACTTTGTGACCAAGTCAGGAATTAATAGGGCAGGATCACATCCATCGCGTCTTCGCCGTAGCTGCGCTCTTGCGCGCGCGACAGCGTGCCTCTGCCGCCATAGGCGATGCGGGCCTCGGCGATCTTGTCGTAAGAAATGGTATTGTCATCGCGGATGTCGGCAGGGCGCACGATCCCGGCCATGCGCAGCTCGCGCAGCTCCTGATTAACCAATATTTCTTGACGTCCCGCGACGACGAGCGTGCCGTTTGGCAGCTTGTCGATCACCAAAGCGGCGACTTTCAGCTCGATCCGTTCATTGCGCGAAATGGCACCCGACCCGCTGGCCTCCGAGGCCGATCCGACCTCGACGATATCGCCGCTCGGCAGATCGGCGGCGCTGATTCCGGGCAGAATTGCGGCAATTTTCGCGCCATAGCCAAAGAATGTCGGGAATCCGACCGAGCTTGCCCCCTCGCGCTCACGGTCCGTCGAATTGCGCAGTTGTGCACGGTCGTCGATGGAGATCACGACCGTAACGATATCGCCGATGTCATCGGCGCGCTGGTCGGAAAACAGCGGCTGGCTGCGCGCGGTAAAGAGCGAGGCTTTGGCACTGCCGCGCCGGGGCGGCTCCATCGCGACGGCGGGCATCGGCACTTGAACGCGGGCGACCTCGGGGATGGCTTGGCCATCCACCACAATCGGGGAGGGCTGCGGATCGCGGTCGAAATGATCGGCGGTATCGCAGGCGGACAGGGCAAGGGCGGCGCCGAACATCAAGACAGAGGGGCGCGCGAAAGCGGTGGTCATCGTAGGATCTCCACGGTCCCTTCACCGGTGGCGATGCCGGTGACCGTTTTGTTGCTGACAAGGTTCACGATACGGATTTCCTGCCCCTCATGCGCATCATCAAGCGCGCGCCCGGGTGAGGAGAGGGCCAGAAGCCCGTCGCTGAAATAGATCTCCACCCGCTCGCCCCGGTTGATGACCAGCGGCTGGATGATGGATTGCGTCTGAATGGGCCGCCCCGGCGTCAGCACGCGGCGCACCTGTTTGCCGACGACCTCTTCCATATCCGTCATCACGTAGGCGCCGATCCGGCCCACGGGCAGGCGCATCACGGTCAGGTCGTCTTCCATGATGATGTCATCGGGCAGCAGGCGGGTGATGGGCACAGGGACCGGCATGGTGACAAGGGCATAGCCCGCGATGCGCTGCACCTCGCCCGTCTCAAGCACCGCATTGGTCAGAAACTTGCCGCTGCGCGGGTCCATCCAAAACTCGGCCAGCGTCAGCACCTCGTCTGCGGGGGCGTCCTTGACCGTGATCTCGAAGGCGCCCTCTTGCGGCAGGCTGTCGGCGTAGTCCACCCGCGCGCGTTCCTCGACCAATACGCCGATGGGCGCCGAGAGGGCAGGGCCCGTCAGCGCCATCAGGCCAAGGAAGAGGGCGGCGAGCCGTCGCATTAGCGGATTTGGTTCGCAGCCGAGAGCATCTGGTCTGCGGTCTCGATGGATTTGGAGTTCATCTCATAGGCGCGCTGCGCCGAGATCAGATCGGTGATTTGCTGGATGACATTCACGTTGGACGCCTCAAGATAGCCCTGACGGATCATCCCCGCGCCCGGATCGCCGGGGTTCACCACCTGCGCCTCGCCTGAGGCTTCGGTCGCCAGCAGGAAGTTGTTGCCCACCGGACGCATCCCCGGCTCGTTAACGAAGGTGGTCAGGTTGAATTGGCCCAGTTCCACCGGCACGGGATCATTCTCAACATAGGCCATGACGACGCCCTGTTCGTTGATCTCGACCGCCGTCGTGTTCTCGGGCACGACCATGCCCGGCTCGACGCGGTAGCCCTGCATCGTCACGATCTCGCCCTCGGGGGAGAGTTGGAATGACCCGTCGCGCGTATAGGCGGTGCCGCCATCCGGCAGCGTGACCGAGAAATAGCCGCGCCCGTCAATGGCGACGTTAAGTTGGTTTTCCGTGGCCACCATGCCGCCTTGAGTGTTCAGCCGCACGGTGCCGGCGGTCTGCACGCCCATGCCGATGTCGATGCCCACGGGGCGGGTCGATCCGGCCTCTGAGGTGACGGCGCCCTCGCGCTGCATGGATTGATAGATCAGGTCTTGAAAGGCGGCGCGGCTGGCCTTGAACCCGGTGGTGTTCGCGTTGGCGATGTTGTTCGAGATCACATCGACATTGGTCTGCTGCGCCATCATGCCGGTCGCGGCGATGCTGAGTGCCTTCATTGTCTCGTTCCTTCCGTTCTACGGATGCCGGGTCAGACCGCCTGCGCGATCCGTTTGAGCGAGTCGCGGCGCAGGTCGTCCGCATTGCCCATCATGGTATTGGTGCGCTCATAAGCGCGCTGCACGTCGATCAGCCGCGTCATCTCGCGCACCGGGTTCACGTTGCTCAGCTCCAGCGTGCCTTGGCGCACCTGCACGGCTTCGGCCACGCCCGGTTTGGCGGCCCCCTCAGGTGCGACAAGCATGCCGCCACCAAGCCGTTTGTAGCTTTGAATCTCAGGAATATCGAAGACGCCGATCCGGCCCAGCGGGCCGGTCTCACTGCCCGAAATGGTGCCATCTTCGGAAATGTTGATATCGCCCATGCCCGCAGGGGGCAGTTGGATCGGCGCACCGCCCGCGTCGAGCACTTTGGCCCCCGACAGGAGCGTCAGATTGCCCTCAGGGTCGATCGCAAAGCTGCCGTCGCGGCCAAAGGCCTGTTGCCCGTCGGCGGTTTGATAGCTGAACCACCCCTCACCATGCAGCGCCACGTCCAGCGGGTTGCCGGTTTGCGACAGCGCGCCGGGGCGGGTGTCGATGTAGGAGCCGGTATCGCTGACGAAAGCCGCCTGATCGTCGCCAAGCGCAGTGTTGTCCTGCAATAGCGCCTCGAACACCACATGTTCGCCCTTGTAGCCCGCGGTGCTGGCGTTGGCGATATTGTTGGCGGTGATGTCGAGCTGGCGCTGGAGGGAAGTCGCCAGCGACATGCTGATATGGCTGGTTTCCGTCATAACGGGCCTCAGTTTGGGCAAGGATGGCGTGACATTATGAAGATCAGTGTGAAATAAAGAATGGATCTTTACAAGAATAAAGTGCATCTATTCATATAATGAAGCATCTGCACAACATTGTTCTTGGCCTGTCTTTGCTCTTGGCTCCGCCCGCGACGGCGGAGGGGGGTGCTGTCTTTGCGCCTTTGTCCTTGGCTGAGCAGGGGGAGCAGGACTTTCTCGCCACGCGCGAAGCATTGATGACGCGGCTGGCAGAGGTCTCCGCGCCGGAGGATCCTGCGCGGACCGAGGTGTTGCTGGGGCTGGCGGAATTGCACCTTGCTTGGATGATGCGCCCCGAGGCGGCGGGCTTTCTGGAAGCGCTCGATGGCGAAACCCTCTCCGGCGATGCCGCGCGGCGGCACCGGACCCTGAGCCTCGCGCTCGCCCTGCTCGATGGGGGCGCGGGTGGCGATCTGGGGCAGGCGGTGTCATGGTCCGTCGGCTGGGGGCAGGGGCAGGCCCTGCGGGCGGCGGCCTTTGCCCGGCTGGGCGCGGTGGCTGAGGCGGCGCGCTTGATGCCGCGCACTTTGGAAAGCCTCGCCGACCTGTCGCCAGCCATTCAAGCCGCCGTTCTGCCCGATCTGCTCGAAGCGGCACTGGAGGCCGAGGATTGGGAAGTGGCGCAGGCTTTGGCCGCGCAATTCCCCGACCATGCCGAGCTGCGCGATGGCCCCGCCTATCGCTACCTTCTGGCCCGCGCCTCCGAGGTGTCGGGCGATCTTTTGATGGCTTTCGATGGCTATGCCCAAGCCGCACAGGGCCGCGATGCCTATGCGCAGCGGGCGCGACTGGCCTTGGTCCGGATGGGGCGCGAGACCGAGACCCTGCCGGGACAAGACGCGCTGTCGCTATTGAAAACCGGGCGCTGGATGTGGAGCGGGGATGCCCTCGGGCGCGAAGGCGCGCAGCTTTTGGCAGAGGTTGCCGCAGAGCAGGGCGACACCGATACCGCGTTGTGGGCGCTGCATAATTTGCTGCGCACCGCCCCTGAAGAGGAGGCCGGGGCGCTGCGTGCACAGGCGCGGGCGATCTACGGTGCCTTCTATGCCGAGGGGGCGGCGGGGGAGATCGACCTCGGGCCTTTCCTTGAAGGGCACACCCGTATCAGCGCCCGCTGGCGTTTCGATCCGGGCTTTGTTGGCCATGCCATGGCCGTGCCGCAACGCCTGCTGGATACCGGGATGACCGCCCTCGCTGCGCGGGAGTATCGCGCCCTGCGCGAAATGGCCCAGACTTTGGAGCGGGGCGGGGCGACTGCCCCCGATGCCAGCCTTATGGCGCGCTTGCGGCGCGGCGAGGCGCGTGCGCTTTTGGCAGGTGGGCAGGCGGATGCGGCAGTTGACCTGCTCAGCGGCTATGCCGACGATCAGGGCGCCGAGGCCGAAGCGCTTTTGGTCGAAGCCTTGGCGCAGGCGGGCCGGTCGGATGAACTCGCCGCCCTGCGCCTGCGCGCCCAAGACATGGACCTGCGCCGCAGCCGCGCGGTGGCCCTCTACGAGACCGGCAAATGGGGCGCTGCACGGCACGCCTATCTTGAGATGTGGGAGGCGCACCCCCAGCAGTTTGCCTTTGCCGATGCCACCCGCCTGACCCTCGCCGCCTATCAGGCGGGCGACAGTGCCACGGTCGCAAGGGCCGCCACGGCCTTCCCCGCGCTGGCCGACCTGCCCGGCTGGGCCGAGATAGCCACGGGGCTGGGCGCGCGCGCCGCCGAAGAGGGGCCGCTGGGATCAGACGTGATGCGGCTGAGCATGGAGAGCGCGGATCGTATCCTAGATGCCGTGACCAAGGTGACGGACGTCAAGGAAAGTCAGTGACATAAATATCAAATACAAATTTTATTCTTGCTTTGGCCATGCAGAATCGGCTTTCTCATGTATAAATCAAGAATAACAAGAACGAGCAGGATCAAGTCATGAGCATTACAAGCGCCCTTCAGATCGGGGTCAGCGGGTTGCAGGCCAACTCCTCCCGCGTCCAGAACATCTCGAGCAACATCGCCAACGCCAATACGGTTGGCTACCGGCGGACCTTCTCGGAATTCGTGACGCAGAACACCGGGTCGACGCAGGCGGGGGTGCTGACGGATGTGCGCGCCGATATCTCGGCCAATGGCAATATCATGGGCACGGGGCGCTCGACCGACTTGGCGGTGCAGGGTGACGGCTTCTTCGTCGTCTCGCGCAACCCCAACGATCCTGTCGAATCCAACTACTACCTGACCCGCGCCGGTTCCTTCACCCCGGATCAGGACGGCAACCTGCGCAACTCGGCGGGCTATTTCCTCTCGGGCTTTCCCACGGATGCCAGCGGCGCCACGGGCAGTGTCAGCAGCACCAGCTACAATGACCTCAGCACCGTCAATGTGGCGAGCTATCAGGTCCAAGGCACGCCCAGCACCCGCGTTGGCGTTTCGGGCAATGTCCCCGCACAGGAGACCGGCGCTGGCACCACCGGCACGGCCTTTGAATCCACCCTGCGCTATGTGAACCAACTGGGCGGCAGCGATGCGCTGAACCTGTCTTGGACACCGGGGGCCACGGCCAATGAATGGACTGTTAACATCAGCGATGAGGCGGGCAACAACTACGGCGATGCGATGGTGAATTTCACCGACAGCGGCGTCAATGCAGGCAGCCCGGCGAGCTACACGCCCGGCACCCTCCCGATTGATCCCGCGACCGGCGTGGTGACGTTGCAAATTAACAACGGCGGCACCCCCCAACCGCTTGAGATCGACTTCGGCGCGCCCGGCACCTTTGAGGGGATGACCCAATTCTCGGGCGACTACACGCCCCCGGCCTTTTCGGATGACGGCACCGAGACCGGCAGCCTTGAGCGGGCCGAGATGAGCGACAGCGGCATCCTTTACGGCGTCTTCGACAATGGTCAGCGCCGCGCGCTGTTCCAAGTGCCGCTTGCCAATGTCGCCAACCCCGACCAGATGCGATCGGTCGACGGCAACGCCTATGTGGCGACCCGCGATTCCGGCGCGGTGAGCATCGGCAACCCGATGTTGAACGGTCTGGGCAGCATCAACAGCGGGGCGCTCGAAGGCTCCAACGTGGATATCGCGGAAGAGCTGACCGACCTGATCCAGACGCAGCGGGCCTATTCCTCCAGCGCCAAGATCATCACCACCAGCGATGAGATGCTGAGTGAAACGCTAAGCATCAAACGCTAACCCGGTGCATGAATGAGCATCTCATCTGCCTTTAGCATTGCCCGCAGCGGGCTGAGCACGACAGAGGGTCGCGCCAACCTTGTTGCGGGCAATATCGCCAATGCGCAAACCGAAGGCTACGTCCGGCGCGAGGCCGCGCAGGTCACGACCAACGGACAAAGTGGCACGGTGGAGCTGCGCATCGCGCGGCAGGTGGATGAACGCCTTGCAGGCATGTCGCGGAATGCTTCGGCTGAATTGGGCCGCGCCTCTGCCACCAGTGAGATACTCGGCAGCTATCTGATCACCCTGGGTGAGCCGGGCGATGAAGTCTCCCCTGCCGCTCGTCTGGCGGAGTTTCAGGCGGGGCTCGACCTTCTGGCCAACAACCCCTCCGACCCCGCCGCCCAGAACGACCTTTTGTCGCGCAGCGAGACCTTGGTGCACAGCATCAACGAGGCCGCCATCGGGCTTGAGGCCAGCCGCGCGCAGGCCGGTGACAGCCTTGTGGCGAGCGTGGCCGAGGTGAATGCGGCGCTCTCGGATATCGCCGCGTTGAACGAACGTCTGGCCCTTGCCGGGACCGATCCCACCGGCACCAGCGGGCTGATGGATGAGATGAACCGCCGCCTTGATGCTTTGGGCAGTCAGATGGATTTCCAAAGCCGTTGGGAAGCGGATGGAACGCTGACGCTGCACACCACCGGCGGCACGGAATTGGTCCATGGCGAAACCGCCGTGCGGCTGAACGCCAACCCCGAGACGGGGCGGCTGATGGCCGGGGACATCGACATCACGCCAAACAGCGCCACCGCGCGCGGGTCCGACAGTGGCCGCCTTGCGGGGCTGAGCGGGTTGATCGCCAATGACCTGCCGCAGATGAAGCTGCAATTGGATGAACTCGCCCGCGGGCTGGTGCAGAGTTTCGAGGCCGCAGATGCCTCCGTCGGGGCCGGGCAGCCGGGGCTTTTCACTGATGCAGGCGGGGCTTTCGATCCGGCGCAGTTGGACGGGCTGGCCGGGCGGCTTGCGCTAAATGACAGCGTCCAGCCCGACAAGGGCGGTGCGCTTTGGCGGCTGCGCGACGGTGCCGGTGCCACATTCCCCGGCGAGCCGGGCGACACCACGCAGTTGAACGCCTTTGTCGACGTGCTTGAGACGGGCATGGCTTTTGACGCGGCCACGGGCCTCAGCACCAATGCGCGTTTGGGGGATTACGCCGCCGATCTGGTCAGCCAACAAAACGTGCTGCGGGTGGGGGCAGATGGGCAGGCCGAGACGGCGCGCGTGCGGCTCATCACCTTCGAGGACAACCGCAGCAGCATCGAGGGCGTGAACGTCGATACCGAACTGCAAAAGCTGCTGGAGATCGAACAGGCCTACGGCGCGAATTCGCAGGTGCTTACCAGTCTGAGCGATATGCTCGACACCCTTTTGGCCAGCGTGTGAGGATAGGATGACCGAGATTTCCCGCACCGTCTCCACCGCTTTGCAAAGCCTGCGCCAGCGCGAACAGACCAGCCGCCTTGCCGCTGAGATCTCGGATGTGTCCAAAGAGGTGACGACCGGGCTGAAGGCCAACCCCTATGACGATCTGGGCCACCGCTCTGCCGATGCCATCGCCATTCGCATGCAGATCACCCGCAACGATGGTTTCCTGACCTCCAATGCGCTTTTGGACCGCCGTTTCCTCGCCGTGGAAACATCGCTCGGGGCTATGCGCGACGTGGGCCAAGAGGTGCTTGAGCAAGCCTTCACCGCCGACAGCGCGGGCGGGCTTTCGACGACCTATCTGTCGCAGGCGGCGCGCACGGCGCTTGACCGGGTGTTGGAACGTGCGGCGGTCAGCGACAGTTCCGGTTTCCTGATGTCCGGCACCCGCAGCGACACCAACCCGCTGCAAGCGTGGGATGAGATCAACCCGCGCACCGGCGAATCCCCGGCCATTGCGGTGGATCACATGATCGGCGGCCCTCTGACCGATGTGGCGGATGTGCAGCGCGCCATCGATGACCTCAAGGCGGGCTTTGGCGACAGTTCGGTGTTCTTCAACCATAATTTCGAGAACACCTTTTACAACGGCGCGCCGTCGGGCAATCCGCCGCTGACCTCGCGCACCTCAGAGACGCAAACCCTCACCCAAACCGCCCAAGCCAATGACCCGGCAATCCGCGATCTGATCCGCGGTCTGGCCATGCTGAGCGCGGTGAACCCCAGCGACATCCCCGATGAGGCCGCCCGCGATGCGTGGCTAACCGAGGCCCGCAGCGCCATCGGCGCGGGGCTCGAAGGGCTGACCGATCTAGAAACCCAGACCGGCCTGAAACGCGCACAGCTCGCTGATACGATCGCGGCCCAAGAAAGCCGGGCGCTGTTTCTGGATGGGGAGGTGATGAACCTCGAAGGGGTTGACCAATATGACACGGCCACCCGTCTGACCCAATTGCAAAACCAACTCGACTCCAGCTTTGCCATCACCGCGCGGCTCTCGCGCCTGTCCTTCCTGAACTACCTCTAACCGGAACCGCCCCATGAACGCCTTGTTTAAACTCTTGCTGATCGGCCTCACCTTCGCGCTCGCCGCGCCGGCGGCAGCACAGGTGCGGATCAAGGATATCGTCACCGTCGAGGGAGTGCGGTCGAACCAATTGGTCGGCTACGGGCTGGTCGTGGGGCTGAACGGCACGGGCGACAGCCTGCGCAACGCGCCTTTCACCGAACGCGCCATCGAAGGCATGCTAGAGCGGCTCGGCATCGGCAACCTGACCGAAGATCAGATGCGCACGGCCAATACCGCCGCCGTCATGGTCACCGCCTCCCTGCCGCCCTTCGCGCGGGCCGGTAGCACCATCGACGTGGTGGTCTCCTCCTTGGGTGATGCGTCATCGCTGCGCGGCGGCACGCTGATCGTCACCCCGCTGACCGCGGCCGATGGTGAGATCTACGCCGTGGCCCAAGGCCCGATCGCCGTCGCCGGCTTCGCCGCACAGGGGCTGAACGCCTCCATCGTCGAAGGCGTGCCCACGGGCGCGCGGATCGACAATGGCGCCATCGTCGAGCGTGAGGTTGACTTCGACTTTAGCGAAATGAACAGCATCAAACTGGCCCTGCGCAACGCCGATTTCGTCACCGCACAGCGGGTCGAGGCCGCGATCAACCAAGCCATGGGTCCGGTCGCCAAGGCCATCGATTCGCGCACCATCACCGTGTCGGCCTACGGCAAGGGATCGCTGATGGAGACGATGGCCCTGATCGAACCGCTGCAAGTCCAGCCTGATCAGGCCGCCAAAGTGGTGATCGACGCGCGTTCAGGCACCATCGTCATCGGCGCCAATGTCCGCATAGACCGCGTCGCGGTTAGCCAAGGCGGGCTGACCGTCACCGTCCGCGATGATTTCAACGTCAGCCAGCCCGAATCGCTGTCCATCGGCGGGACCACCGTAGTGGTCCCGAACTCTTCGGTCGGCGTGGAAGAGAAAGACGCGAAATTCGCCGTCATCGACGGGTCAGTCAGCCTGCAACGGCTGGTCGATGGGCTGAACGCCATCGGCGTCGGCGCGACCGAGACGATTTCAATCCTTCAAGCCATCAAGGCGGCGGGCGCTCTGCATGCCGACCTTGAGATCATCTAGGGGCAGGTCTTGGAATTCGCATCTTTCCCAATCCCCGCGCCGACCCCGGCGGCCAAACCGGCAGCACCGCAGGCCGATGCCGTCACCGCCGAAAAGGCGCAGGAGTTCGAGGCCATGTTCCTCGGGCAAATGGTCGATGAAATGCTCTCGACCGTGGACATCGGCAGCTTCGGCGGGGGGCATGCCGAAGAGACTTGGCGCAGCTTTCTGTCCAACGCGATTGGCGAAAGCATCGCCGAGCAGAACAGCACCGGAATCGCCCGCACAATTGAGACCGCCATGCAGCGCTATCAAACGGGGGCCAACCGATGAGCGATCCGCGCAAAGCACTCGCCGCCGTTGACGCTTTGGGCAATCTGCTGCGCCGCGAAATCGCCGCAGTCGAGGGCGGGGCGTTCAATCAACTGGTCGAATTCGCCAGCGAAAAGGCCCGACTCACCGCCGTGCTGGAAGAGCAACTCAGCCAAGATCCCGAGGCGGTCAGCAAAGATAAATTGCGCGATCTGAAAGATCTGATCGCGCGCGATCATCACCACCTGCAATTGGCCCGCCAAGCCGCGTCAGAGATGATCTCACAGGTTTCCCAAATCCGGGAAAAGCACAGCATTGCAGGCATTTACGGCCGAAGCGGTGCGAAACGTGACAACCGCGCAACACTGATGACAACCGTGGACAAAAGTTTCTGAATTGCCTCAATGTTGCCAGTTTTTCGCGTAAAAACGTAATCAAGCGGGTTCGCCCCGCAGTTGTCAGAAAGACGACATAACGAACTAGAATAGTCTGGAATAAGAATATGTCTTCGATCAACACAAACACATCCGCAATGAACGCTCTGTCGACTCTGCGGAGCGTCAATTCGAGTCTGAATCAAACGCAGGACCGTATCTCGACCGGCCTGAAGGTCGGCTCGGCCAAAGACAACGCCGCATACTTCGCCATCTCCGAAACGATGAAGGGCGACAGCGGCATGACCAAAGCCGTAAACGAGAGCCTGACCCTGACCAAGAACTCGCTGGCCACGGCGCGTGTGGGCGCGGAAAGCGTAAAAGACTTGGCCAACCAATTCTCGGAGCGTGTGGCCTTTGCGCAGAGTGGCGATGCCACTATTGACGACATCTCGACCGAACTGGCCGAAATCGTTAAGCAAATGGGCACTTCTATCAGCCAATCAACTTTTAACGGTGACGATCTGGTAGCAGCAGGCGACACCATCGCGACAACTGCGGTTGTTGACGGCACGACCGGTGCTATCACCACCGATGCTGCAACGACCAATGGTGAACGCAGCCTTACCGTTGTAACCGGCATTAGCCGTTTGAACGACACCTTTGCCACCACGAACATGACAGTTTCGGGTGTGGATCTGAAAGAAATCCATAACGAATTCAAAGCTATCTCGGATAACTTGAAGACGAACTACGACGCGCTGACGACAGATGCCGCAAAGCAAACATATCTGGAGAATACGCTGGAAGAGGCTCAAGGTCTGCTGGCTCGTTCGGTCTCGGCAGAAACCACTTTGGGCGTTGCTGAAAAATCTATCGAAAACCAGCAAGAGTTCCTGACCAAGCTCTCCGACAACCTCGACTCCGGCGTTGGCGCGATGGTTGACGCCAACATGGAAGAAGAAGCCGCCCGTCTTCAGGCGCTTCAGGTTCAGCAGCAGCTGGCATCGCAGTCCCTGTCGATCGCAAACCAGGCACCGCAGAACATCCTGAGCCTGTTCCGTTAAGGATTAGGGTTTTCGGGGCCAGAGCCTAGTGCTCTCGCCCCGATCCAACCGCCTCAGAATTTGCGGTTGGCAGGCAGCAAACGATAAAAACAAGGAAGAATTCCTATGGGGCTGGCAGCATACAAACGAACAATTCGCGAAAGCGAAACCCCGCGGCAGATCGAGCGCCGCATCCTGAGCCGCGTCACACATGACCTTGCCGAGAAGGGCCAGGGCTTTGATGCGACAGACGACAAGAGCGAGCGGTTGAACATCCTCGCCTCCGGTCTGCGCGACGCGATCTATGAAAATCAACGGTTCTGGTCGGCTCTGCGCTTTGACCTGTCTGAGCCGGAAAACAAGATGCCTGACGGGCTGAAAGCCTCGCTCATTTCCATCGCGCTTTGGGTGGACCGTCATAGCACCGCGCTGATGGCAGGCGAAGGCCGTTTGGCGGGTCTTGTCGAGATCAACGGCAATATCGCCGCCGGTCTGGCCGGGCAGGCCGCCCCGCAGATGCAGGAGGTGTAAGATGCTGAAACTCACCCTCCGCCCCCGCGAACGTGTGGTCGTGAACGGCTGCGTCATCCGCAACGGCGACCGCCGCCAAGCGCTGACGGTCGAGAATCGCGCCGACATCGTGCGCGAATCCGATCTGCTGAAGCCGGACGCGGAATCCACGCCCGTCTCCAAGGTCTACTTCTTGGTGCAGACTGCGCTGATCCGTCCCGACACCCGCGACCAAATCATGCCGATGATCCAGCAGGGCTTGGCCGATCTGGCCTGTTGCTTTGGCGCAGACATGCGCGCCCGGATCATGGAAGCGGCGAATTTCGTCTCCATGGCCGATTTCTACAAAGCAATGAGCGAGCTGCGCGCGGTGCTCAAATACGAGACCGAACTCATGCAGCTTCGCCCGGTGCCGCCCGCCTCTAGCCATGAGGCCGCGCACGCATGATTTCGCTGGGCGGCATGGGCACGCAGGTGGCGGTCAAACTGTTTGACGCAACGCGCGACAAACAGCTCGACCTTGCCGCCAGCAACGCCCTGAACGCCCGGCAGATCGAAGCCTTTGAAGAGCGTATCGGCAGCATCTCTTCCCCGCAGGAACTGATTGCCGATACGGAAGTCTATACTTTCGTCATGCGGGCCTTCGACCTCGAAGATCAGATCTTTGGCAAGGCGATGATCCGCAAGACGTTGGAAAGCGATATCACCGACAGTTCCGCGCTGGTGAACCGCCTCAGCGACCCCAAGATTCGCGACATGTATCTCACTTTGGGCTTCACGCCCGGAGGGGGCAGCAGCGAGAACCTTGATAAGGTCGATTGGCAGGCCGAGATGATCGAGCGTTTCAAAGAACGTTTCGTGCTGAACGAGGCCGGAGAGGACAACGAAGGCGCGCGGATCGCCTTGGAGTTTAAAGCTAAGGCCGCTGAGATCGACTCATGGCTCGACGTGCTGAAGGACGAAGACCTCGGCAAATTCATGCGCCGCGCCCTTGGTGTGCCGGATGAGGCGATTCAAGTCGATCTCGACCGTCAGATCGCGCTTTTTGAGCAGAAGTTCGACATCGAAAAGCTGCAAGACCCGGCGGAGGTCGACAAGCTCGTCTCGCGGTTCTCGGCGATTTACGATGCGGTCGAAGGTGTCTCTTCGTCGTCGAGCACGGTGCTTTCGCTGATGCAGGGGGCTGTCTCGATCGGGCAGGGCGGCAGCTTTACGGCAGCGACCATCGACATCCCCACGATCACCGGCGGCTATAGCGCGTCGAGCGTCTACCGCTGACCCCCTTTACTCGATGAATTCGTCGTCATCGGCGGCCGAGGGCAATTCGATCACCCCTTGATCGGCAAGGCTCTTAGCATATTCCACCATGGCGGCCTGTGCCGCGCGCACGTCGCGGCCCCGGACCGGGCCGGTGGCGGCCATCTCGTCCATCAGCATCTGACGCGAGCGTTGCGGCAGGCATTCCATCAGGTGATCGCGCTGCTCTTTCTTGGCGCCGCGCATCGCCATCGGTAGGGTCGCCCCATCGAGCCCGCGCATTACCTGCGCCAAGTCCTGCATCGGCAGTTTGAACAGGTCGTCAAAGACGAACATGCGCTGTTTGATGGCTTGGAAAGCGTCCGGAATACGCGCGTCCAGCGCGCCGGAAAGCTCATCAAAGGCCTGCACATCCAACTGGTTGAACAGATCCGCCATGCGCTGATGCGTCTCGACCGAATTGGTATGCATCGCATTCGACAGGATATCCTGTTTCAGCGTCTCTTCGATCTGCTGCATCATATGCAATGGCACGGCCTCCATCGCGATCATGCGCTCGGCGATGTCCTGCATCCGCTCAGGACCCAGCAGCGGCAGCACCTTGGCGGCTACGCCGGTGTCGACGTTGTTGAGGATCGCCGCGGCGGTTTGGTCATGCTCGCCCTTGAGGTAATTGGCGATCACCGTCTCATCCAGCGCACCAAAGCCGCGCCACATGGCGTTCTCCCGCTCGCTGTTCTTGAGGCCTTCCATGATGCTGCTCACCTGCTCTTCGGGCATGAATTTGCGCAGCATGGATTCCGCCGTCGACAGCGACCCCACGACCGAACCGGTGCCGCTGACGACCTTTTGGGTGAACTCTTTGAGCACATGTTCCACCACCTCTGCCGGGATCGGGCCAAGGCGGCTCATGGCGCTGGTGATACGCTCGATCTCGGCGGTGCCAAGCTTTTGCATCAGTTTCGATCCGGTCTGCTCGCCGAGGCAGAGAAAGGTGATGGCCGCCTTGGTCGGACCGTTCAGATCCTCCACCGTGATGGGCTTTCTGCGGGATTTGGAAAGGGCATTGGTCGACATGGAGAAATCCTTTCAGAGCAGGTCAGCCACCGGCAAGCGGCACATAGCTTTCGATCAGAGACCCGGCCAGCATGTACCAACCGTCGATCAGCACAAAGAAAATCACCTTGAACGGCAAGGAGATGAGTACCGGGGGCAGCATCATCATGCCCGCGCTCATCAAGACCGAGGCGACGATAAGGTCGATGGCGACGAAGGGCAGGTAGATCAGAAAACCGATGGTAAAGGCGCGGCGCAGTTCCGAGATCATGAAGGCGGGCACCAGATGGCGGAAAGTGGCCTCTTCCGCCGAGGCGGGCAGGGGGCTTTCTTCGGCCTCCTCATCCGCAGGCGCGATGCGCAGGAACAGGGCGTAGTCTTCGGGCCGCGTGTTGACATACATGAAGGTCTTGAAGGGCGCGGCGATCCGCTCCAGCGCCTGTTCCTCGGCGATGGCGTTTTCCAACAGCGGCTCAACCCCGGCCTCATAGGCGTCCTCAAACACCGGCTGCATGACGAAGAAGGTCATGAACAGCGCCAGCGAGGTCAGCACGATATTGGGCGGGGTCTGGTTCAGCCCAAGGGCCGAGCGCAGCATCGACAGGACAATGACAAAGCGGGTGAAGCTGGTCATCACCACCAAAAGCCCCGGCGCGATGCTGAGCACGGTGACCAGCGCGATGAACTGGACGATCCGCCCCGAAAGATTGGCGTTCTCATCACTGCCCGGCGCGGTGTCACCAATCACATCCGAAAGCGTGCTGAGAAATCCGCCATCTTGGGCCACGGCCATGCCGCCGCTGGCGAGAAGCACCAGCAGGGCAAGGCCCATCCGGCCCGACGCATAGCTGCGCAGAGAGGGGCGGTCAGTCAGGGACATAGTCCTTGACGATCTGGGTCAGGGAGACGCCAAGCCGGTCTTCACCGACCTTCACGAGATCACCGCGCGCCACCAGACGGTCCGAGACCATAAGGTCCACCGGTGCACCGATCTTGCGGTTCAACTCCACGATAGAGCCGCGGGTGAGTTCCAGCAGGCGCGAAATCGGCATACGGGCTTGGCCCAGCACGATCTGCACATCGAGGCCGACGTTCAGCATCGCGTTGATGCCCGCGCCGCCCGCATCGGGGCGGGGGGCCAGCGCGTTGCGCGAGTCTTCGGTGTCAAGCTGCGGGAAGACGCCCGCATCATCGCCGCCCGCGCTGGCGGCGTTGCCAAAG
This sequence comes from Sulfitobacter sp. 15WGC, assembly GCF_005068605.1. Classification (NCBI taxonomy): domain Bacteria; kingdom Pseudomonadati; phylum Pseudomonadota; class Alphaproteobacteria; order Rhodobacterales; family Roseobacteraceae; genus Sulfitobacter; species Sulfitobacter sp. 15WGC. Next base: position 53,275 of record NZ_SZNL01000010.1, read on the forward strand.
GCATCGGCGCGCGGCTGCTCTGGCGTGGCGTCAGGCGCTTTGCCGTCTGTGGCGTTGTTGTCGTCTTGGGGGGATTGCAGGTCAGGCTTGTCCATTTCCGTCCTTCTCCTTTTGTGCTTTCAGCGCCCGCGCATGGGTGTCGCGCAATTCGGCGAGCAGGCGGTCGCAAATCTTTTTGAACCCGTAATCAAGGTTGCCGTGGTCCCATTCCATGCGCGCATCGCCATCGGGCAGTTCGGGATCGGCCCGCAGGTCCAGCACCCTGTCGCATTTGTAATAGACCGCCCGTTGCCGCAGCTCGGGGCCGATCTGATCCAGCGTGGCGGGCGACAGGCGCACTTTGATATGGCTCGACCCGATGGCCATTTTCAGCGATTGGGTCACGGTCTTTTTCACCCGCGCGGTTGAAAGCCGTTCGATCACCTCGGGCAGGACGATCTCGCAGGTTTGCAGGGTAAAGCCCACGATCTGCGCCATCAGCGCTTCTTGATGGGCCTGCATCGCCTGTGCCAGCCGCGCCAGTTCCTGCGCGAGCTTTTCGGCCATGGCGGCATGTTCGGCCTGCATGGTCTGATGCATCTCGGCGCGGCCCGCATCGGCCCCGGCCAGATAGCCTTCGATATGGCCCTGCTTATGGGCCTTCTTGATTTTCGCTTCGATCTCTTCCGGGGTGGGCAGCGCCGGGTCTTGCGGCTTGCTCTTGCCGTCTTCGTCGAAGTTCTGAAGCTTGAGGCTCGTGATCACAAATCATCCCCTTCCGACAGCCATTCGCCCAGAACGCGCAGGGCGTCATCAGTGTTGTCCTCGGCCAGCTCGGCCACGGCGCGCAATTGGCTGTGCTGAACCGCCCCCTCGACCGAGGCGAGATGCACCATGTCGCGGGGCATTTCATCCATCGGGCCAAGCACCGCACCGGTCTGCGCCCCCGCCGGGGTGGGCAGGCGGTTTTGCGGCGTCTCTTTCTGGGTGCCGCCGGTCAGCGCCTTGGGCGCGTTGTCTTCCTCGGGGCCGTCCAGCAGCGCCGCATCGGCCCCGGCACCGGCCAGCGCGGGCTGGGGCAGGGTGGCATCCAGCACCATGCGCAGGGGGCGGGCGCCCAGCACCATGATGATCGCCACCAGCGCCAAGGCGAAGAGCGAGCGCAGGATGGTCATGGCGTTATCGGCCAGCACCGCGCCCAAGCCACGGCTGGCGGGGTTGCTGAACTCGGAATCGAAATCGAGGAATTGCAGACTGTCGACCTGCACCTGATCGCCCCGGGCCTGATCAAAGCCGATGGCCGTGCTGACCAGCTGCGTCAGACGCGCCATCTCCTCGGGGCTGCGCTCGATATAGCCTTCGGAGCCATCGGGCAGGGTGCCGTAGCTGCCGTTGACCAGCACCGCGACCGAGATACGCTCAATATCGCCCGGCTCGCGCACCAATTCGCTCTGAACCGAGCCGATCTCGTAGTTGATGATCTCATCGTTTTCCGAACGGGTGGACTGGCCTGCCGCCCCGCCCGCATCGTCGCGCAGCTCATCGGGAATGTTGTTGGCCACATCCACCGTGGCCGCCGCCGGGTCAGTCTCATTCGAGTTGCGCACGCGGGTCTCGATCGACCGGGCGACCTGCTGGGCGGGATCGAAGCTGCGCGAGACACGCACTTCGCGCTCGGTGGTCAGATCGACGCTGACCCGCACGCGGGCATTGCCCGGCCCAACCCGGGCGTTGAGGATCGATTCAACCTTTTGCGCCAGTTGCTCTTCGATCATGCTGCGCTGCCCCTGCAGCGAGAAGTCGGAGCTGCCGCCCTCATCCTTGGCCAGGATCGTCTCGCCGGAGGCCGAGAGGACGGTCACGTTCTGCGCTTCCAAATCCGCCACGGCTGAGGCGACCAGCGCTTGGATCGCCTGCGCCTGACGGCGCGTCATGCTGGTATTGGCCTGCGACCGCACGATGACCGAGCCGCTGGCCTCGGCTCGGCTGCGCGAAAAGGCGGCGCGTTCGGGCAGCACCAGATGCACCCGCGCGGCTTTGATGCCGCTGATCGTCTGGATCGACCGGGCAAGCTCCCCTTCCAGCGCGCGCAGGCGGTTCACCTTTTGCATGAAGGAGTTCATCCCCATGCCGGACATATTGTCGAAAATCTCCCACCCCGGGACGCCTTCGCCGGGCAGCCCTGCATCGGCCAACGCCATGCGGGCGCGGGCGATGTCGGTCTCGGCGACCGAGATGGTATCGCCGTTGCGCGACAGATCGACCGTCAGCCCCGCCTGTTCCAGCGTCTGCATCATCTGCGAGGCGGTGCCGGGGCTTAACTGGCTGTAAACCGGGACATAGGTAGGGGCGAGGATGGTCCGCGCGCCGATGAAGATGGCCGCGGTGATCGCCAGACCGATGCCGCCAAGAAGAGCCAGCCGCTTTGGACCCAAATCCTTAAGGTTTTCAACGATCTGATTCACGGCCCCTCACTCGGTTGTATGGCCCGAGCATTCTCCACTCGGCCCTCACTATGCAAGCATATATCGATTTATACTTGGCCGATCCGAAAAATAAACAGGTTTCTGTTGCAATAAAGCTTGTTTGAATATGTATTTGTTCTTGCATGTGGCGCTTCGCGCGGGATCCGATTAAGAGTGAAAGAATGAAAAAACCTCTCGCTATCCTTGCTGTCGTCTTGCTCTGCCTTCTTGCGGGTCTGGGTGGGGTCACGCTGGCCATCGGGCCTTCGGGGTTGCTTGAAATGGCCGGGCTGGGGGGGGAGGAAACCGCCGAAGAGACCGTTGAGACGGCTGAGAGCGATCACGGCGAGAAGGGCGGCGAAGACGGCCACGGCGCAAAGCCCAAGACCGAAGTCAAAATGCCGGTCATGCCTTTTCCTGAGATCATCGTGAACGTCACCGACACCGGCCCGCAGGGCGGGCAGACCAGCCGCTTTCTCAAGCTCAACATGCTGATGGTCTATGACGAAACCGCCGAGGGCGCAGAGCGTCTGGTCGCGCGTGAGATTTACCTGCGCGACAGTTTCCAAGATTTCCTGCGCCAGTTGCATGTCAGCGATCTGTCGGGCAGCTATGGGCTGGCGATGCTAAAGACCGAACTGCTGCGCCGGGCGCGGGCGGTGGGGCACACCGACGCGCCGCATGAAATCCTGATTGCCGATATGGTGGTGCAATGACGATAGCGGCCTCCCCCGATGCGCTGAGCCTCGAAGAGACGATGATCCGTCAGGCGCGGGAAAGCTTCCAGCGCCTGCCCACGCTTGAGATCATCATCGACCGTCTGCTGCTGGCGCTGGTGCCCGACCTCAAATCCTATTGCACCGTCGCCCCCGAGATCGAGCTGAGCTCGCTCGAATACATGCCCTATGAGGACGCGATGGAGAGCATCCAGTCGCCCTCGCTCATCGCCATTGCCAATGCGGAAAGCTGGGGCAGCCAGATCGCCTGTGTGGTCGAGCCTGACCTGCTGTTTTCGGTGCTCGAGATCATGCTGGGTGGCCGCCGCGCCACCAGCCAGCAGTGGAAACCCCGCGGTTTGACCGCGATTGAGCAGAAACTGGGCCGCAGGCTGGCGGAACTATCGCTCAAAGGTTTGGCGCATTGCCTGCAGGATGTCAGCCCGGTGCAATTCGACATTCAATCGCTCGAATCCAACCCCCGGTCGGTCATGCTGGCCGCGCCGCGCACGGCGACGGTGCTGGTCCGCTTGCATATGCAATTCGAAGACCGCAGCGGCCATATGGCGCTGGTCTTGCCCTATGGCACGCTGGATGAGGTCAGCGCCCAGCTTGCGCAGCCTTTCCTTGGCGGGCGCTCGCCCACCGACAGCAACGCGCGCAAGGATATGAACAGCCAGATCTCCAGTACCACGGTCACCATCACCGGCGTGCTACAGCAGGTGACGATCCCGCTGCATGAGGTGCTGGAATGGAAGCCCGGTCAGGTGATCGATCTGGGCATGACCGTCGATACCCCCGTGGTCGGCATGGTGAACGCCCAGCCGATGTTTCAAGCGGCCTTTGGCCAGCGCAGCAATGGCGCCTTGGCGCTGCGGGTGATCCAATCCCTGCTCCCTAAGGAAAATCAGGAGGACAGCGACGATGATGCCGGCCTTGATTGATATCCTCATCATCGTGCTGCTGGTCGGCACGCTGGTCTATGCCTTTATCCTCGACCGCCGCGTTCGCGCCTTGATGGCGACCCTGAAAGAGATGGAGCCGATGGTCGGGGCCTTTTCCAACGCGGTCGATCAATCGGCGAAATCGGTCGAAGACCTGCGTGACCTCAGCACCAAGGTACAGCGCCCCGAGCCGCCGGTGCAACGCGAGGCCACGGCGCCCCGTCAAGCCGCGCCCGAGCCTGCCCCGGCGGGCCAGAACCCGGCCCAGATGCGCGCCGCGCGGCTCAAGGGCCGTGCGCAGGTCCGGGGCCAAGCGGCGGTACAGGGCAAGTCCGAACTGGTCCGCACCTTTTTCGACATCACCAAGGAGCGTAAGGAATGAGCCGTATTTCCCTGCCCAAGATCGCGCTTTTTGGCCTTGGCGTGGCTGGTGTGCTCAAACTCACGGTTGAGTTCATGCCGATGATGGCCATCGCCGAAACCCCCGATGACACGCCCCCGGTCCCTGTTGAGCTTGCCGCCGCCCCCGCGCCACCCAGCTATGACGCCAGCGCCCCGGGCGAGAGCGGCATGTGCGAGCCGAGCCATCTGATTGCCGAAGCCATCGCCGAAGAGCGGGCGCTGCTGAAAGAGCAACGCGACACGATTGCCGACCGTGAAGCCAAGCTTGCGCTGGCCGAACAGAGCCTCAAGGCCGAACAGACCCGCCTCGCCAGCCTGCGCGACGAGATCGGCGCGCAGCTCAAGGTGATCGAAGAGGCGAACAATCAGGACATGACCAAACTGGTCGAACTTTACCGGAACATGAAGCCGCAGGTGGCGGCGGGCATCATGGATGAGATCGACGTGGAGACCGCCGTGCAGGTCATCGGTGCCATGCCCGAACGGGACGCGGCGCAGATCATGGGATCGTTCAGCCTTGTCCGGGCGCGGTTGATCACGAAAATCCTGCTGGAACGCTCCAAACTCCCCGCCGACCGCAATCTCGAAGGGCTGCGCCTGCGCTAAGCACGCGCATCACTCTTCGCGGATCGACGACCCCGCAGGGGGCTTGCGGCGCACGTTGCGGCGCAGGTCCATGACAAAGCCGATGATCTCGGCCACGGCTTGCCAATGTTCCATCGGAATGTGGTCGTCGACCTCTACCGCCGCGTGGAGGGCGCGGGCCAACGGACGGTTCTCGATCATCGGAATGTCGTGTTCCTTGGCCAACTCGCGGATGCGGTGGGCCATGACATCGGCCCCTTTGGCCACGCAGACCGGCACATCATCGACGCCCTGTTCATATTTCAGCGCCACGGCGTAATGGGTCGGGTTGGTCAGGATCACGCTGGCATTGGGGATGGCCTGCGCGATGCGCTGACGGGCGCGGGCGCGGCGCAATTCGGCGCGGCGGCCCTTGATCTGCGGATCACCCTCGCTGTCCTTATGCTCGTCGCGGATTTCCTTGAGGCTCATCATCTGTTTCTTTTTCCACTGCGCCCGCTTCCAGATGATGTCGGCGATGGCGATGGGCACCAGAAGCACGGTGGTGACCAGAAAAATCCAGCGCACCTTTTGCAGGGTCGCTTGCAGCAGCGTCTCGGGGATGAAAGCCTGCGTCTGGCCCAGTGACTGCGCGATGTCACGCACGGCCCAGACGGTGATGAAACCGATCACCAGCACCTTGGCCGTATTCTTGGCAAATTCGACAAAAGCCTCGGCCGAGAACAGCCGTTTGAACCCCGACAGCGGGTTCAGCTTGGAGAACTTCGGTTTGATCCGCTCGGCCGAGACGACAGTCTCGCCTTGGATTAACACGCCGAAAAGGGCTGCCAGCACCATGATCCCCACCACCGGCATCATCGCCAGCCCCAGCGTAAAGCCGAGCGATTTCAACACCTGGCCCGCTTCTGCAACACCAGTGCCGCCGGTGCCGATGGCGGTGACACCCGCCCCCAAAAGGGGGCTTTGCAGCGCCGCCACGATACCGTCGATCGAGGCGGGCAGCACGAAGATCAGGATCATCAGCAGGGCAAAGACCAGCATCGCCGTGCCGGTCTCACGCGATTGCGGCACGTCGCCTTTCTTGCGCGCGTCTCGGAGCTTTTTCTCCGTCGGCTCTTCGGTCTTACTGCTCTTGTCCTCTTCCGACATGGGCTAGAATCCGTAGGTGGTGAGCCAATTCGCGAAAGGCTCAAGAAACCCGCGCATCATGGTCGGAACCGCCAGCACCATCAAGGCCAGCCCGGCGGCGATCAGCAGGGGCTGGGCGATAAAGAAGACCTGAAGGCTCGCCATCATGCGGTTGGCCAGCCCCATCCCGACGTTCAGCACCAGACCGGCGACATAGAAGGGGGCTGCGATTGACAGGCCGAGGTAGAGGCTCACCTGCGTCGCCCGCGCGAATTGGTCGGTCAGATCGGCCAGCATAAAGGTGCCGGGCACGAAGACCTGATAGGACATCAGCAGCGATTCAATGATGAGGTGGTGCAGGTCGGTGATGAAGATCAGCGCCGTGGCCCCGATCAGCAGCATCGCCGCCATAGAGGTCGCCCCCTCGAAGGCGCCGATGTTCGGGGCCAAAGCGTTGGCCAGCCCCGACATCAGTGCCATCTGATAGCCCGCGAATTGCAGCGCCGAAAGCAGCGTGCGCGCGACCAGCCCGATCCAAAGCCCCACGGTGATCTCAGAGCCAAAGATCAACAACAGGGCACCGGGGCGATCCTCGGCGACGGGGCCGAGGCCGGTCACGGGATAGAGCGCGGCGCTCAGGATCAGACCAAAGAACAACCGATGCCGCATCGGCACCGAGGTCTCCCCGAACCCCGGCATGAACACAAGCGCGCTGCCGATCCGGGCAAAAACGACGAAATACCCCATCAGGGCATCGGTCAGGAGGGCCGAGAGGTCCATCCCTAGCCCCCGATGGTGGCGACGGTCCGCAGGGATACCTTGCGATGGATCTCGGCGTTGGAGATCACCGGCGTCATCGGGCTGACCCGTTCCAGCATGGAGCGCACATAGGACCGCGCCTCGGGGTTGACCATCAGCGCGGGCCAACTGTCCTCTGAGGCGAAGCGCTGGATCTGCTGGCGCGCTTGCAGCACGAATTCCTGCACCCGTTTGGGCGACATGACAAAGGTGCGGTCCTCGCCCACGATCTTGACCGCCTCGATGAACTCCGCCTCCCATGAGGGCGATAGGGTGATGACCGGCACGAAGCCCTGCCCATCGGCCAGCCCTTGGCAAATCTGGCTCGACAGGCGGCGGCGCACATTCTCCAGCACCAGCGCGGGCTTGGAGGTCTGGCGCGTCGCCTCGGCCATCGCCTCGACGATCAGCGGCAGATTGCGGATCGAGACGCGTTCAAGCAGCAGTTCCTGCAAGACCTGCTGCACCAGAATCGCGGGGGAGGGGACAGGCAGATCGTTGACCAGCTTTTGATAGTTCCGGTCCAACCCCTCGATCGCCTCCTTCGCTGCGCCATAGGTCAGCAGTTCCGACATGTTCTCTTTGACGACTTCGGTCAGATGGGTGGTGATCACGCTTTCCGGGTCCACCACCGTATAGCCCTGCGCCTCGGCCTGATCGGCGACCTTGCTGTCGACCCAAAGCGCATCCAGCCCAAAGGTCGGCTCGCGCGTGGCCTCACCCGGCAGTTGCAGCGGCGCGCCTTCGGGGTTGATGACCATCATCTGATTGGCGCGGATGTCACCCTTGGCCGCGTCGACGCCGTGGATTTGGAAGGCGTAGCTGTTGATCGGCAGGCTCACGTCATCCTTGATCCGCACCGAGGGCATGGGAAAGCCGAATTCCTCGGCAAAATGCTTGCGCAGGGATTTGATCTTGCTCGGCAGTACCGCGTCGGGGCGGTTGGCCAGCGCCACCAACCCTTCGCCCAGCACCAGCCGCAGCTCATCCAGATGCATCGGATTGTTGTCGACCTCCGGCATCTCCTGCTTTTTCTGCGCCTCGGCATCGGCCTTCGCCTTGGCCTCTGCCGCCTCTGCCGCGCCGCGCTGGATCACCAGCCCCAAGCCCACCATGGCCGCGGCCAGAAGGGCAAAGACCAGCAGCGGGAAGCCGGGCAAAAGACCGATGCCGAACAGCAGCAGAGCCGCCATGTAAAGCGCCTTGGGGAAGTTTGAAAGCTGATCGAACACCGCCTCATTGGCCGCCCCCCGCGTGCCGCCCTTGGTCACGATCAGACCGGCGGCGAGCGAGACGACAAGCGCCGGAATTTGGCTCACCAGCCCGTCGCCGATGGTTAGCGAGGTAAAGACGTTGAAGGCATCGCCCACGCCCATGCCGCGCTGCACAACGCCGATGAGGATGCCGCCGATCACATTGATCAGCGTGATGATCAGCCCCGCGACCGCATCACCGCGCACGAATTTCGAGGCACCGTCCATCGCGCCGAAGAAAGCGCTTTCGTCCTCAAGCTCCTTGCGGCGGCGGCGGGCCTCATCCTCGTCGATCAGCCCCGCGCCCATATCGGCGTCGATCGCCATCTGCTTGCCCGGCATCGCATCCAGCGAGAACCGCGCGGCGACCTCGGCGATGCGGGTCGACCCCTTTGTAATCACGACGAAGTTGATGATCACGAGGATGGCAAAGATCACCACGCCGATGACGAAATTCCCCGCCACGATGAACTTGGAGAACCCTTGAATCACATCCCCCGCCGCATGCATCCCCGCATGGCCTTCGCTGAGGATCAGCCGGGTCGAGGCCACGTTGAGCGACAGCCTTAGCATGGTGGTGACGAGCAGCAGCGTCGGGAAAGAGTTGAACTGCAAGGGGGAGGGGATCCAAAGCGCCACCATGAAGATCAGCACCGAGAGCGACAGCGACAGCGCCAGCCCGAAATCCAGCAGGATCGGCGGCAGCGGCAGGAACAGCACCGCCAGCACCAACGCCATGCCAACGGCAAAGCTCACGTCCTTATTGGCGCCAAACATGCTGAGTTGCGGCAGAAGGGTATTGGGTTTCGCGCTCATCCCGCATCCTCCGCCGGGACGGTGGTAAACTGCGGCAGGACCGGCTGCATCTCATGCGCCGAGTAAAGCGAGCGCCGCGCGTTCGCCGCCCCGCCGATCTGTGCGCCCCATGTAGCCTTGGCCGTCAGCCTGTCATAGCGGCCCGCCTCGCGCCGCGCCGTTTTGCGCGGGCGGGCAGGGGCCGCCGCCGGGCTGGCACTGGCCAGCGCCTGAAACTCCGGCAGCCGCGCATTGGCGGCGGAAATGTTCTTTTGCAGCCGGTCGAGGTAGGTGTCGCGGTATTCCGGCTCAAAGGAATGATACGACCCCGCCGCCTGTAGCCAACTGCCTGTGCGCCGGTGCAACCGCTTGAGAAAGCGCGCCGCGTAATCCACATTCACCCGCGGATCGAACCCTTGGGCGGGGCTGTCAAAGGCATCCGGGTGCCAGCGCAAGTTGATCTGCATACAGCCCACGTCGATAGAGCGGATGCCGCTCGCCTGCCGCTCTGCAATCCAATCCAGCGCGGCAGTGCGGCTGTCGAACAGCCGCCCTTCGCCCGCGGCGTTGACCGCATAGGGCCAGACCGTGAAATGCCCGTTGCGGCGGGTGCCCGCCTCTTGCAGGCCGATGGCCAGCAGCAGATTGTCGGGGATGCCATGCCGGGTTTGGGCGGCGAGGATCTCGCGGATGCAGACCCCCTCTGGCCCGCCCTTGGCGGCAAGCGTGCGCGCGGTCTGCGTCACCTTGTCCTTGCGCGACGGCTCATAGAAAGACCCCCAGCCTTGCGCGAGGGTGGGGGAGGCGAGCGCGGCGCCCAAAAGTGCCGCGCGGGCCATATGCCAAAACACCCTCACAGCCCACCGTTCTGCACGAGGTCGAAAATCGTATCCGACAGGTTCTTCAGCGTGGCATACATAAATGGCGTCGCCGCCAGTAGGGTGACAAAGATCATCACGATCTTGGGCACGAAGGTCAGCGTCATTTCCTGAATCTGCGTGAGCGCTTGGAAGAACGCGATCACCAGACCAATTGCCAGCGCCACCCCCAACACCGGACCCGAGGCCAGAAGCACGGCCCAGACGGTAGCAGAGATGATGTCATAGGTCTGGGTTTCGGTCATGGCCTAGATCGGCATCCGCAGAATTTCCTGATAGGCTTCGACAAAGCGGTCGCGCACAGACACGGCCACTTTGACGGTGGATTCCATCGCCAGCATGGCTTCGACCACCTGCTGGGTATCCGCCTCACCGCGCAGCCCGGCTTGGGCCACGGCTTCGCCCTCGCGCACCGTTTCCAGCGCGCTTTCCGAGGCTTGCTGCACCATATTGGTGAAACTATTGGCGCTGGCGCCTGCCTCTTCGGCGATGGCTTCGCCCTTTTGCGCCGTCAGCGATTGCGAGGTGCGATAGGCACCGCGAACCGCGGCGGTCGAGATCAGGGAGGCGGGATCGCTCATCTCAGGTCAGCCTCACTTCAGCAGGTCGAGCATCTGACCGCGCATCCGGCGGCCTGACTCGAACATGTTCATATTGGCCTCGTAGTTGCGCGAGGCTTCGCGCATGTTGGCCATCTCGATGATCGGATCGACATTGGGGCGTTTGACATAGCCGGTTTCATCCGCCGCAGGATGCGCCGGGTCATAATCGCGGCGAAAGGGGGATTGGTCGCGCCCGATACGGTCGACCTCCACCAAGGAGCCGCCGCCATTGCGGTCGATCAACTCTGAGAAACTGATGGTCTTGCGCCGGAACGGATCGGCGCCGGGCGTGGTGCCCGTTGAATCGGCATTGGCCACGTTTTCCGAGATCACCCGCAAACGCGCGGTCTGCGCGGTCATCCCGCTGGCGGCGATTTTGGCGATGGACTGAAGCGGATCCATGGGCTTTCCTTACCTGTTTCCGGTGACGGCCATGGTCAGCATGTCATAGCTTTTGCGGTAAAGCTGTGCGGCCAACCTGTAGTGATCGCCGATCTCGGCGGCCTTCACGGCCTGTTCTTCAAGGTTCACGGTATTGCCATCCAAAGTGGTGCCCTTGGCGTGGCCATCCGTCACTTCGCGCACGCCGGGCGTGCCATGGGCGACACCGGTGAAGTGTTTGTCATGTGTGGTCACCAGCCCGGTATCGCGCGACAACTCTCCGCTGAGCATCGATTCAAAGGACGATACGTCGCGCGCCTTGTAGTTCGGGGTCGAGGCATTGGCGACGTTTTCAGAAACAACCTTCTGCCGGGCCGAAAGCCACTGCATCCGGTCCGACGCGAGTCCAAGAATAGAAAGATTAGACAAGTTCATTTTTTTGCCTATAGCCTGTTTAATCCTTGTATAGTAAATATTGCCCCGCGCTCCTAGAGGAAATTTATCCATGCAGACACTCTTTTCCGAGCTGACCAGTTTCGCCCGCGAGGCAGGCGAGGCCGAGATCACCGGCGAAGTGCGCGCGATCACCGGCATCACCCTAACCGCCGTGGGGTTGGAGCGGGTCTTGGGCATCGGCGAGCGCTGCATCGTGCATGGCTCCGACGGGCCGGTCCATGCCGAGGTGGTGGGGCTGGGCAGTCACGGCACCGAATTGCTCCCCTTCGGCTCATGGCGCGGGGTGGCGGCGGGCGACCGGGTCGAGGTCGCGATTGGCCGCGATGTGATCCGCCCCGATGAAAGCTGGAAGGGCCGGGTGATCAGCGCCTCGGCCACGCCGCTCGACGGAAAAGGGCATCTGCCCGAGGGCAACGACCCCCGCCCGCTGCGCGCCGCCCCGCCGGGGGCTTTCGACCGCAAGCGCATCGGCCCGAAACTCGCGACCCATGTCCGCGCGCTGGATGTTTTCACGCCGCTTTGTCAGGGCCAGCGCTTGGGCATTTTTGCGGGCTCTGGTGTGGGTAAATCGACGCTGATGGCCATGCTGGCCCGCTATACCGACTGCGATGTGGTGGTCATGGCACTGGTCGGCGAACGCGGACGCGAGGTGCAGGATTTCATCGCCTCCGACCTCGGCCCCGAGGGGATGGAGAAGGCGGTTCTCGTCGTCGCCACCGGGGACGAGCCGCCGCTCACCCGCCGCCAAGCCGCTTGGACCGCCATGGCCGTGGCCGAACATTTCCGCGATCAGGGCCAGCATGTGCTTTTGCTGATGGACAGTGTCACCCGTTTCGCCATGGCGCAGCGCGAAATCGGCCTCGCCTCGCGCGAACCGCCCACCGCCAAGGGCTATCCGCCGACGGTTTTCTCCGAGCTTCCACAGATGCTGGAACGTGCAGGGCCGGGGCCGGTGGGCAAGGGGGATATCACCGCGATTTTCACCGTTTTGGTGGATGGCGATGATATGAACGACCCCATCGCCGATGCCGTGCGCGGGATCACCGATGGGCATATCGTGCTTGACCGCAAGATCGCCGAAAAGGGCCGCTACCCGGCGATTGACCTGCTGGCGAGCGTCTCTCGGACGTTGCCGGATTGCCACAGTTATGTGGAATATACGCTGCTCACCGCCGCCCATAAGGCGCTCGCCGCCCACGCGGATATGGAGGAATTGATCCGCATCGGGGCCTACCGCGCCGGCAGCAACCCTGAGTTGGACCGCGCCATCGCTTTTGCCGGACCTTGCGAAGCCTTCCTGAGCCAGCGCAAGGCCGAACATACCCCGCCGCAATCCTCTTTTGCTGAGGTGGCAGGGATGCTCGACCGAGCCGGGATCAGCCTGGGCTAGGCCCGGTTACTGCAACCGGCGCAGCAACTCGACCGAAGGCTCACCCGTCGCGGGCAGGCCGACGCTGGATTGATAGGCGCTGATCGCCTTGCGGCTGTTCGGCCCGATCACCCCATCCGCGCCATCGGTATCGAAGCCCCGCGCGGTCAGCCGTTGCTGTAGCGCGATGCGGTCGTCCTTGGTCAGCCCATTGGCGTCGGGTGGGAAGCTGCCGCGCAGCGGCCCGCCGCCCGCGATCCGATCCGCCAGATGGCCCACGCCAATCGCATAGCTGTCGGAGTTGTTGTAGCGTTTCAACGCGCGGAAGTTGCTGGTCACCACGAACTGCGGCCCGCCCGCCTGCGGCTGGATCACCGACCCCGCGCTGGCAGGAAGACTGCCCAACTCCCCGCCCCATTTCAGCCCCCGCGTCCAGCCGTTGCGCGACAGATATGCGGCGGTGGAGGCCAGCGCATCGCTGGGGTCTTCCGACCAAATATCACGCCGCCCGTCGCCGGTAAAATCCACCGCGAAGGCTTGGTAAGAGGTGGGGATGAACTGCGTATGCCCCATGGCCCCGGCCCAAGACCCGGTCAGCCGGTCGGCAGTGATGTCACCGTTTTGCAGGATCTTTAGCGCCGCGATCAACTGCTTTTCAAAGAACGGCCCGCGCCGACCATCATAGGCCAATGTCGAGGTGGCCGACACGACAGGCACATTGCCGCGCCGCTCTCCGAAATAGCTCTCGAGCCCCCAGACCGCCGCGACGATCTCTGCCGCGACGCCGTAGCGGCCCTCAATCGCGTTCAATGTGCTGCGGTGGCGAGCAAAGGCCGCGCGCCCCTTCGACACCCGCTCATCCGAGGTGGCGATCGACAGGTAATCTTCCAAGCTGCGACTGAATTCCGTCTGATTGCGGTCGCGTTTGACCACGCCGGGCAGATAGCCCGTGCCACGGAACCCGCGGGCCAAGGTGCTGGCCGAAATACCCTGCGCCGAGGCGCGGTTTTTGAAAGCCCCGACCCATGCGTCATAGCCCGCGTTCGGCACCGGGCGCAGATCGTCCGGCACCCCCGCCGCCGCGGCGGGGCCCAGCGTGCCGCCCCCGGTCGAACAGGCCGAGGTCAGCCCCAATGCGGCAAGGCCGAATGCGAATGTTCTGCGTGAATGTCTCATAAAACCTGCCTGTCGCTGCGTTGTTGCCTTTTGCGCAGCATATCGCAGGCAGGTCGCCCGACAAGGCGGGATCGCCCCAATGGCAAGGCTTTGCCTAAGCGATCCTCGGCTTTCGGCTACTGACCGGGCTGGTAGAGGGGCACCGTCGACATCGATGTCTTGGCCGAGCCGTCTTGCACCCGTTGGCTGTGGCTGATGTAGATCAGCGTGTTGTTCGCTTCGTCAAAAATACGCTTGACCTTCAAGGTCTTGAAGATGATTGAGCGGCGCTCGCTAAAGACGTTTTCGCCCTCGTCACCACGGTCAATGTCACCAATCTCAATCGGGCCGGTCTGGCGGCAGGAGATCGAAGAGTTCGACGGGTCTTCGAACCAATTGCCCTTTTGCAGCCGGTCGATCAGCCCGCGTTCGAAAAAGGCCAGATGGCAGGTCACGCCCTTCACCTTGGGGTCGGCCACGGCTTCGACGATGATGTCATTGCCCAGCCAATCCACATCCACCTTGCCGACCTCTTCGGCGTTGGCAGCGGTGGCGAAAATACTGGCGGATAGGGCGGCGGCGCGGGCAAATGTCTTATTCATGGCAGGCAAACGCGCAGCGGGCCGCGCGGTTCCCGGAATTTTTCTCGGCGGCGTCACCGGGGATGTTCGGCCAGCGCACAGGCCGCCTCATGCTGGCTGAGGAAGACCTCCCCGGTCAGCTCGTCAAGGAAATGACTGCGCTTCAGCCGGTCCATCACCGGGCCTTTCACCTCGCTCAAGTGCAGGCGGATGTCGGCGTCCTTCAGCCGGGTATTGATCGCTTCAAGCGATTCCAGCGCCGAAAGGTCGATTTCATTCACCGCCGGGAACATCAGCACCACATCCGTCAGGTCAGGCTTATCGGCGGCATATTGGGCCAGTTGATCCTCCAAGAACCGCGCGTTGGGGAAATAGAGGCTCTCGTCCACCCGCAGGCTCAGCACATGGGGCTGGGTCTCGACCTCGTGACGCAGCACGTTGCGGAAATGTTCGGTCCCCGGCACCCGACCCACCACGGCCATATGCGGGCGCGAGGTCTTGTAAAGATGCACGAGGATCGAGGTCACGACGCCCGCGCTCACCCCGGCCTCGACGCCGAAGATCAGCGTCAGAAGGATCGTCACGCTGACGGCGGCGAAATCGGCGTGGCTGAAGGCCCATGCGCGTTTGAGGATCGAAAAATCGACGAGGCTCAGCACCGCGACGATGATCGTGGCGGCCAGCGTGGCCTTGGGCAGGTAGTGGATGAGCGGCGTCAGGAAAAGCGCCGCCAGCGCCAGCCCGGCGGC
Source organism: Sulfitobacter sp. 15WGC (assembly GCF_005068605.1). Classification (NCBI taxonomy): domain Bacteria; kingdom Pseudomonadati; phylum Pseudomonadota; class Alphaproteobacteria; order Rhodobacterales; family Roseobacteraceae; genus Sulfitobacter; species Sulfitobacter sp. 15WGC. The sequence goes on from NZ_SZNL01000010.1 coordinate 68,511, forward strand.
AGTGAAGGCGCCCGCGGCGGGGGTCTCGGCGCCCGCGTCGAAGTTCACCACCGAGCGCGAGAAGCCTCCGGTGACCGGAAAGCCGCCGGTAAAGGCCGCGCCAAGGTTGGCGCTGCCGAGGCCGATCAACTCCTGATCCGGGTCGATCCGCTGGCGCTTCTTCGCGGCCAAGGTCTGCGCCACGCTGATGCTCTCGACAAAGCCGATGACGGAGATCAGCAGCGCCGGGACGAAGAGTTGCGACAAGAGCTCGGACGAAAAGGAGGGCAGGGTGAGCGGCGGCAGGCTCTGCGGCACTTGGCCCACTATTGAAACGCCCCGCGCGCCCAGATCGAAGCCCCAGACCGCCAGCGTCATCGCCACAATCGCCAGCACCGGCCCGGTCTTGGTCCCGATATCCGCCATCCGCGGCCCTAGCCCCATGCGCCGCAGCAGCGGTTTCAGCCCGCCGCGGACCCAGAACAGGAAACCCGTCGCCGCCACGCCCAAGCCGAGGGTGATGACATTGACCTCCCCCAGATGCGCCCAAAGGCTGGACAGGATCTGCGGCAGCGTGTGCCCCTCGGCCTCGATCCCCAGAATATGCCGCAACTGGCTGGCGGCGATCAGGATGCCGGAGGCGGTGATGAACCCCGCGATCACCGGGTGCGACAGAAAATTCGCCAGAAACCCCAGCCGAAACAGCCCAAGCGCCAGCAGCATCGCGCCCGACAGGAAGGCCAGCGTCAGCGCCGCCGTGACATAGCCCGCCGTGCCGCTCTGCGCGATCTCGCCCACCGCCGCCGCCGTCATCAGCGAGACCACGGCCACCGGCCCCACCGCCAGCGCCCGGCTGGTGCCGAAGATGGCGTAGAGCACGATGGGCGCGATGGAGGCGTAGATGCCAGCCTCGGGCGGCATGCCCGCCAGTAGAGCATAGGCCAGCGATTGCGGGATCAGCATGATCGTCACGATTACCGCCGCGATCATATCCCCGGTGAACTGGCCACGGTCATAGCGCCGTCCCCAGTCGAGGATCGGCAGGTAGTGCGAAAGCGAAGGGAGAGGCATGGGCGGCGATCCGTCAGATAGGGGCGGCCCCGAGGGGCCACCCGGTTGGCTCAGTCGAAACGGTTTACGGGCAGTTTCAGGTAGTGATGGCCATCATCCTCCGCCGGGGGCAGCCGCCCGCCGCGCAGGTTGATCTGCAATGCCGCAAGGATGCGGTTGGGCAGCGACAGGGTCGCGTCGCGTTTCTGACGGCGCTCGATATAATCTTCGCGCTTGGTGCCATCCTTGACGTGGATGTTGTGGGCGCGGTGCTCGTCCACCGTGGCCTCCCACTGCGGCTCATCGCGATCATCGGTGCCGTAGTCATGGCCGATGTAAAGCCGCGTGTCGCCGGGCAGGGCGAGGATGTCTTGGATCGACTCCCACAACTCTTCAGTCGTGCCGCCGGGGAAATCCGACCGCGAGGTGCCCGCATCGGGCTGCATCAGCGTGTCATGCACAAAAGCCGCATCGCCACAGACATAGGTGATCGACCCCAGCGTATGCCCGGGCGACAGCATCACCTTGGCATCAAGCTCGCCAATCTTGAAGGTCTCGCCCTCCTGAAACAGGTGGTCAAAATCGCGGTCCGGGTCAAAGGCATCGGGCAGGTTGTAAAGATCGGCCCAAATCTTGGCGATCTCAGGCACCAGCGCGCCGATGGCATTGGGCGCGCCCGTCCGCTCTTTCAACTGGGCCGAGGCCATAACGTGATCCGCATGGGGGTGGGTGTCGAGCACCCATTCCACGGTAAGGCCGTTTTCTTTCACCAGATCAAGCACCTGATCCATGCTTTCGGTGGTGAACTTGTAGTTCTTCGGATCGAAGTTCCACACCACGTCGATCAGCGCGGCCTTCTTCGTTGCCGGATCGGCGCAGATGTATTGGATCGAGCCGGTGTCAGGCTCATAGATGCCCCAGACATCGGGGCTGCCTGCTCCGGTCGAAGGGGAGTGGCGCACGACGGGTGAATTGAGAGGGTCGCTCATCTGGCTGGTCCTTTCTTGGTTATAGAGGTCAAATCAGGGCTGTGCCGGGCGATCCACATGCCGCCCAGCATGAAGGGGACAAAGATCAAGGTGCCGCTGGCCGCGATGGGCAGGGCGGTCAATGCCGGGCCGGGGCAAAAGCCGCCCAAGCCCCAGCCGATGCCGAAAATCGCGGCGCCGGTCAGCAGTTTCGGCTCAAGATCATTGCGGGTGGGAAGGCGGAATTTATGGTCGAAAAAGGGGGTCTGACGGCTGCGGAACAGCCAGGCGAACCCCGGTGCCGTTACCGCGATGGCGCCGCCCATGACAAAGGCAAGGCTGGGATCCCATGTGCCGAAAACATCGAGGAAGTTCAGCACTTTGGCCGGGTCGGCCATGCCGGAAACGATCAGGCCGATGCCGAACAAAAGGCCGGAGAGGAGGGCGAAGAACTGTTTCATATCACCCTCCGATCACATGGCGCATGACAAAGACGGTCACGAATGCCGTCGCCATGAATGTCACTGTCGCCACGATCGACCGCGCAGAGCCTCGGCTGATCCCGCAGACCCCGTGGCCCGAGGTGCAGCCATTGCCATAGGTCGCGCCAAAGCCGACGAGCAGCCCGGCCACCGCCATCAGGACGGGGTTCGAAGGCACCCATTGCTGCGGCCATCCGCCCGAGGTGATCAGCCAAAGCGGCGCCGCGAGCAAAAGACCCAATACGAAGAAAAACGACACGCCCCGTGCTTCGCCGTCGCTGTCACGCGCGAAGAGCCGAGAGGTCAGCCCGCTGATCCCCGCGATGCGCCCGTTCGTGGCCATCAGCAGCACCGCCGAGACCCCAATCATCGCGCCGCCGCCCAGCGACAGCCATGGTGTGAATTCGGTTTCCATCTCTCAACTCCTTACGGCCCGCCAAGCGGCTGGCTTGTGTCAGACTGTAAATCAGTATATATTACGTCATCATAATATTCAATGATGCTAATATGAAAAACACGGACGACTTTCTGGATGGCGATATCGCCGGGGCTGCGGCGCTTATGACGATGCTAGCGTCAGAAGCGCGGTTGCAGATCCTGTGCCGTCTGATCGGTGGGGAACGCTCGGTCGGGGATCTGGCGCAGGCCTGTGGTCTGTCGCAATCCACCATGTCGCAGCAGTTGAAAAAGTTGAAAGACGCCGGTCTGGTCGACAGCCGCCGGGCGGGGCAGACGATCTTTTACCGGGTCAAGGGGCAGGAGGCCGTGGCCGTTCTGGAAACGCTGCATGGCCTCTACTGCGCGCAAAAGTAAAACGCCCGGCAAAACCGGGCGCTTCTCTCACGCTTTGCTATCCGCGTAGGATTTGACCAACTGACCGATCTTCTCTTCGGTCAGGTCGATGCCGCGGGCCTTGCCCTCCTGCAGGGCCGTATCGCCGTCCCAACCCTTATCCGCCGCAAGGGCCATCAGGGTCATCGCCCCCGCACGTTTGCCCGAAGCGCAGTGCAGAAACACCGGCTGGGGTAGGTCGTCCAGTGACTTGCGGAATTCATCCACCGTCTCGGGGCCAAGGGCGTCTGGCGTCACCGGATGGTGCAGGTAGTTCAACCCCAGCTTCTCGGCCACCAGCCGCTCTGCATCGGGGGAGAGGCCGCCTTTCTCATCCGAGGCACGGAAGTTCACCACCGTTTTCATCCCGGCCGAGGCCGCTTGCTCCAGTGCTTTCGCGTCCGGCGTGAACAGGGCCACGTTATGGGCAGGGTCGATGGTCGCGATCTTTTGGCTGTCGTCGGTCATTCTGGCCTCCTTCTCTGCGCGGATGCGGTCGCCCGCGCGTGGTGGTTTCAGCAGCCCAACCCCAGCCCGGCGCAACTGTTCCCCGCTTGGCAGAACGGGCCGCGCTGCGCAGATATAATCCGAGTATTAAAGTCAGGATTGTCACCGTCGCCCGGTTTTGCTAGGCAGCAGGCAGAAATTCCGCTTGGCGCAAGAGGTGCTGCGACGATTCTGCCCCGCTGTGGCAGGCGCCCCAGACCTGCGCCGTGATCAAAGACAAACCCATCGGGAGCCACCCCCATGCCGCATTTTCGTTCCGCGTTCCTCGCGGCCCTGTCCCTGACCATCGCCCAAGGCGCCGCCGCTGAGACGCCCGCCGCAACCCCGGCCAGCGCCTCGCCCGCGCTCAAGGTCGAGCTGAACGCCGCCGACACCACGGAAGCCAATTGCAAGCTGACCTTCCTCATCACCAACGAGCTTTCCGCCCCGCTCGACAAGGCGGTCTATGAAACGGTGCTGTTCGACCGCGAAGGCACCGTGAACCGGCTAACGCTCTTCGATTTCGGCGAACTGCCCGTTGGCCGCCCGCGCGTGCGTCAGTTCGTGGTGCCGCAGACCACCTGCGAAAACCTTGGCCGCATCCTCTTTAACGGCGCGCAAAGCTGTGACGGCGTGGGGATCGAGGCGGGCACCTGCGAAAACGCGCTGGCCCCGGCGACCCGGACCGAGATTGAGGTGCTGGGCTGATGGATCAACTTGACGCGCTGCTGACCCCGCTGCGGGGCATTGCCGAAACCGGTGGCCCGGTGGTGGTGATCCTGATGGCCGTGGCCGTGCTGACCCTTGCGGTCGCCCTCTATAAGACATGGCAGTTCCGCGCCGCCGCCGTGGGCCGCCACCGGGCGCTGTCCGAAGCGGTCAACGCATGGGAGCGCGGCGATGCCGCCGCCGCCCGCGCGGCGCTGGGCCGGTCGAAAAGCTACCTCGCCCCGGTGATCGAATTGGCCATGTCCGCGCCTGAGGCGGGTGCCTCTCGCTTGCAGGCCGAGGCCGAGATGCGTTTTGCCAAGCTGGAGCGCGGCTTCCGCCTGCTCGATTCCGTGGCGCAGCTTGCCCCGCTCTTGGGTCTCTTCGGCACGGTTCTGGGCATGATCGAAGCCTTCCGCGCTTTGCAGGATGCGGGCTCTCAGGTGGACCCGTCGATCCTCGCCGGTGGCATCTGGGTGGCGCTTCTGACCACTGCCGTGGGGCTTGTCGTGGCCATGCCGACCGCGCTGGTGCTCAGCTGGCTTGAGCAACGCATGGAGAACGAGCGCGTCATCGCCGACAAGGCGATCCTCACCGTGCTGCATCCCGGCCAGAACGCGGCCCCCGCCGCTGCGCCTGCCGCCACCCCCTTCGCCGCCGCCGCGCCCCGGCCAGCCCATGGCTAGGCCACGCCGGCGGCGCAACCGCCTCTCCATGACCTCCCTGATCGACGTGATCTTTCTGCTGTTGTTGTTCTTCATGCTGACCTCGACCTTCTCAAAATTTGCCGAGATCGAATTGGCCGCAGCGACATCCGGGGCAGGGGCCGAGACGGGGGCGAAACCCTATTTCCTGCAACTGACCACCGAGGGGCTGCGCCTCAACGGCGATGCGCTGGCGCTTGAGGCGCTGACCGCCAGCCCCTTGGCCGAGGCTGAGGAGGGCACGCCGCTTCTGGTCTCGCTCGGGGCCGAGGTTGAGGCGCAGGCGTTGGCCGATCTGCTCATCGCGCTGCGCGCCCTGCCGGGGCTCAGCGTCTCGGTTCTGGAGGGCTGATCATGCGACCCATCGCCAAGGCCAAACCGCAACGCGAACCGACCATCGCGTTGATCAACATCGTCTTTCTGATGCTGGTCTTCTTCATGGTCGCAGGCACCCTGTCGCAGCCGCTCGATTCCGATCTCAACCTCGTCGAAACCCGCGAGCTTGAGGGCCGCGCCCCGCCCAATGCGCTGGTGGTCCATGCCGATGGCCGCATGACCTACGCAGGCCAAGACCGCGCCAGCGTGGCCGATTTCATCGACGCGCTGCCCGAAGAAGAGCGCGACACCGTGCGGCTTCTCCCCGACCGCGCGCTGCCCGCCCGCCGCCTTGTCGAACTGACCCGCAAGCTGCGCGGGGCAGGGGCCGCGCGCGTCATGCTTGTCACCGAAAGGGCGCTGCAATGATCCCCCGTTCCGGTCTCGTCAAAACACTTTCCATCGGCGTCGCTGCCAGCCTCGTCGTGGGCGTGTCGCAACTCGCCCAGATCGACGACAGCGCCAAGATCGCAGGCGGCGGCGCGCCCGCCGCGGCCCAGCTTGGCACGCGGTTTGAGGATATGGCGGTCGGCACATTGGATGCCGAACCGGTGGAAGAGATCACCCCAACCCCCGAACCCGAACCGGTGGAAACCGCAGAGGCCCTGCCGCCGACCCCCGCGCCCGAGCCCACGCTCACCCCCACGCCTGCGCCCGTCGCAGAGCCGGTGCAGACGGTTGAGGCCGAGCCCATGCCCGTGGCTCCGCCCGCCGCCGCGCCGACAGAGACGCCGGTCTTGCCCGCCCTGACACCGGTCGAAACCCCGCCCGAGACGACTGAGGCCACGCCAACGATCACGCCTGCCGCCCCGGTGCCGCCGGTCGAAACCCTCACCGCCGAGGCCGAGGATGACGCGCCGCGCCTGTCGCAGCGCCCGCAGCGCCGCGACCCCGAACGCGCCGCCGAAGCGGCCAAGAAGGCCAAGCCCAAGCCGCAGCCGAAACCCAAGCCCAAACAGACCACGCGCGGCAATGCAAAGCGCAACAACACCAAGGGCGCGCAGACGGCCAGCCGCGCGGGCAACGCCGCGCAATCCGGCAGCCGCCAGCGTGCCGCCGCGCCTGCGGGCAATGCGGCGGCCAGCAACTATCCCGGCAAGGTGATGAGCCGCATCGCCCGTGTCGGCAAGCCGCGCGTCCGCTCCCGCGGGACGGCTGTGATTGCCTTTTCCATCGGTGGGGGCGGGCAGTTGGCAGGGGTCCGCGTGGCCCGCAGCTCCGGGTCGGCGGCGCTGGATCAGGCGGCGCTTGGCATCATCCGCAAGGCCGCCCCTTTCCCGCGCCCGCCCGCCGGAGCGCGGCGCAACTTCTCGATCCAGATCAAAGGCCGGTAATGGGCAGGCGGAGGGGTCAGCCCTCCGCGATCACCCCGTCGACCGCCGCGCCCAGCATCTCGACCGTCATCTCGATTTCCTCGGGCGGGGAGGTGAAGGCCGGGGCCAGCAGAACGTGATCCCCCGCCGTGCCATCGGCGCAGCCCTGCGAAGGGTAGCAGATCATCCCCGCCTCCATCGCCGCGCGCTGGATCTTGCCCGCAAGGTTGCGGCTGACGTCAAAGGGCGTCTTGCTGTCGCGCTCGGCCACCAGTTCGATGGACCAGAACAGCCCGCGCCCGCGAATGTCACCGACATGAGGATGCTCGCCAAAGCGGTCGCGCAGCGCGGTTTCCAACTGCTGCCCCCGGATGCGCACCGCGCTCAGCAAATCGTGGCTCTCGACCTCTTGCAGCACCGCCAGCGCGCCCGCCGTGGCGACCGCATGGGACATATAGGTGTGCCCGTTCCACAGGTTGCCGCTGCCCGCCATGATCGCCTCGATCACGCTTTGACGCGCCATCACCGCCGCGATCGGCTGATAGCCCGCGCCGAGGCCCTTGGCCATGGTGGTGATATCGGCGCAAATGCCTTCCTGCTCCAGCGCGAAAAGGCTGCCGGTGCGCCCCATGCCGCACATCACCTCATCGGCGATCAAGAGCACGCCGTGGCGGTCGCAGATCTCGCGCACATGTTTGAAATAGCCCTCGGGCGCGGGCTGGGAGCCGAGCGAGGCGCCGACCACCGGCTCGGCCACGAAGGCGGCGACCGTCTCTGGCCCCAGCTCGACAATCCGCGCCTCCAACTGATCCGCCAGCCGCCGCGCAAAATCCGTCTCGCTCTCGCCGTCGCGTTGCAGACGGTAGGCATAGGCGGCGTCGATATGCTCCACCTCCATCAACATCGGGGCAAAGGGCTTGCGGCGCCCGGCATGGCCGCCCACCGCCAGTGCGCCGAGCGTATTGCCGTGATAGCTGGGCTTGCGCGCGATGATCTTGGCGCGCGCCGTGTCGCCGCGCTCCAGATGGTACTGCCGGGCGAGCTTCAGTGCCGCCTCCATCGCCTCGGACCCGCTGCCCAGATACATGACCCGGCCTTCGCCTGTACCCTCAGGCGCGCGGGCGATCAGATGGTCGGCCAGCGCCTCTGCCGGGGCGTTGGTGAAGAGGCCAGTATGGGCAAAGGCGAGCTTGTCCATCTGCGCGGCGACGGCGGCGCGCACGGCGGCATTGTCATGCCCAAGGCTTGATACAGCCGCACCGCCACAGGCGTCCAAATAGCGCTTCCCTTTGTCATCAATAAGGAAATTTCCTTCTCCGCGTACGATCACAGGTTGCGTGGCGCGCAGGTTACGGTGCAATACATGGCTCATCGTAGAATCCGATCCTTGGGGTCGACCCTATTTACCGCTTCGCCTGCTGACTGCCACATTAATCAGCACAAGGCGCCTATTCGGAAAAGCTTGGGCTGACCTAGGGTCAGGAGAAGCTTGACAGGTAAAATATTTTATCAAACGGTAAAATACCTAACCAACGGGGGATAAAAATGACACAACGCAATTTCACACGCCGCTTCCTATTGGGCACGGCGGCCATGCTGGCGGGTGCCAGCCTTTTGCCGCAGGGCGCGCTGGCCGCCGAGCCGATCAAGGTCGCGGGCGTCTATACCGTGCCGGTGGAACAGCAGTGGGTCAGCCGCATCCACAAGGCCGCCGAGGCGGCGCAGGAACGCGGCGACATTGAATATACCTTCACCGAGAATGTCTCCAACACCGATTACGCGCGGGTGCTGCGTGAATATGCCGAGGCCGGTAACCAGTTGATCGTGGGCGAGGTTTTCGGCGCCGAGGCCGAGGCGCGCGAGGTCGCCGCCGATTACCCCGAGGTTGCCTTTCTCATGGGTTCCAGCTTCAAGCAGGACGATGCGCTGCCGAATTTCGCGGTCTTCGACAACTACATTCAGGACGCGGCGTATCTGTCGGGGATCGTAGCAGGGTCGATGACCGAGAGCGGCAACATCGGCATGGTCGGCGGCTTCCCGATCCCTGAGGTGAACCGCCTGATGCATGCCTTCATGGCCGGTGCGCGCGAGATGAACCCCGACATCAAGTTCCAGGTCAGCTTCATCGGCTCCTGGTTCGATCCGCCCAAGGCCAAGGAAACCGCCTTTGCCATGGTCGAGCAGGGCGCCGACGTGCTTTATGCCGAGCGCTTCGGCGTCTCGGACGCGGCGCAGGAGAAGGGCGTGCTGGCGATCGGCAACGTGATCGACACCCAGGCCGAATACCCCGAGACCGTCGTCGCCTCCGCCCTGTGGCATTTCGAGCCGACGCTCGATGCCGCCATCGCCGCGGTGAAGGCGGGCGAGTTCAAGGCCGACGACTACGGCCGCTATTCCTTCATGGCCGAGAACGGCTCCTCGCTGGCGCCTCTGGGCACCTTCGAGGGCAAGGTCCCGCAGGAGGCGATGGACCTCATCGAGGAGCGCGAGAAGGCGATCCGCGACGGGTCCTTCACGGTCGAGATCAACGACGAAGAGCCGAAGTCCAACTAAATGACCGATCAAAACCCCGAGGCGCAGGTGGTCCTGCGCCTCGATGGCATTACCAAGCGATTTGGCAAGCTCACCGCCAATGACGCGATCTCCTTCGATCTGCGGCAGGGCGAGGTCATTGCCCTGCTGGGCGAAAACGGCGCGGGCAAGACCACGCTGATGAATATCCTCTTCGGCCACTACACGCCCGACGAGGGCCATGTCGAAGTGTTCGGCGAACGCCTGCCTGCCGGCAATCCGCGCGCGGCGCTGGCCGCCGGTGTCGGCATGGTGCACCAGCATTTCACGCTCGCGGACAACATGAGCGTTCTCGAAAACATCGTCCTCGGCACCCGCTCAATCTGGCGCCCCGGCTTTGGCCGGGCGCAGGCGCGACAAAAGATCGTGGCGCTGATGGAGGACTACGGTCTGCGCGTGGACCCCGATGCGCAGGTCGCAGCCTCAGCGTGGGCGAGCGGCAGCGGGTCGAGATCCTGAAAGCCCTCTACCGCGAGGCGCGTATCCTGATCCTCGACGAGCCGACCGCCGTGCTGACCCCGCAGGAGACCGAGGACCTCTTCGCCACCATGCGAAAAGCGGTCGCCCTTGGCCTTTCGGTCATTTTCATCTCGCACAAGCTGCACGAGGTCATGGCGATCTCCTCGCGCGTCGTGGTGCTGCGACATGGCAAGTTGGTAGCCGAAGCCAAGACCACCGAGACCGACCGCGCCGCGATGGCGCAGATGATGGTGGGCTCCGAGGTCGCCGCCCCTGTTGTGCGCCGTGCTGATCCGGGTGCCGCGCTGGTGACGCTGCAAGGCGTCAGCACCCCGGACGTCGGCAGCGCTCCGGGGCTGAAGAATGTCGATCTGGAACTGCGCGCGGGCCAGATCACCGGCCTCGCCGGGGTTTCCGGCAACGGGCAGACGGCGCTTGCGGACCTCATCGGCGGCCTCATTCGCCCTGCCTCCGGCACGTTTCATGTGAAAGGCGACGCCCCGCGCGGCTGGTCGCCCCATGCCGCCATCGGCGCGGGCATCGCCCGCATCCCCGAGGACCGGCACAAGACCGGCACCATCGCCGATTTCGACCTCACCGAGAACGCGGTGCTCGAGCTTTACTCTCGCCCCGGTTTTTCCCGCCACGGCTGGATGAACTGGCGCGCCGCCCGCGATTTCGCCGCCAAGATCATCAAGGGCTACGACGTGCGCTGCCCCGGCCCCGAAACGCGTATCCGCCTTCTGTCGGGCGGCAACATGCAAAAGCTGATCTTGGGCCGGGTGCTAGAAACCGCGCCTTCGGTGGTGCTGGCCAACCAACCGGTGCGCGGCCTCGACATCGGGGCGCTCACCTACGTGCACGAACAACTCTTGGCCGCCCGCGACCGCGGCGCGGCGGTGCTGCTGATCTCGGAAGACCTCGACGAGGTCACGGCGCTGTCGGACGTGATCCACGTGATCTCCGAAGGCCGCCTTTCGCCCCCCTTCGCACGCGGCGCGCTCACCCCCGCCGAGCTCGGCGTCTGGATGGCGGGCGATGGATTCGAGGAGACCTCCCATGCGGCTTGAACCCGTCGCCAACCCCACATGGACCCGCTCGCTGGGCCTGCCCGCGCTGGCGCTGCTCGCCACCGTGGTTATCGCCTCACTGCTCGCGATGGTCGCCGGTGCACAGCCGTTCTCGGTGCTGGGCCTCATCGTCAAGGGCGCCTTCGGCTCGAAGTTCGCCCTGCTGGAGACGCTCAACCGCGCCACCCCGCTGATCTTCACCGGGCTTGCCGTCGCCGTCGCCTTCCGCGCGAAACTGTGGAACATCGGCGCCGAGGCGCAGCTTTACATGGGCGCGGTGGTCACCGTGGTGCTGGGCACCGGCGCGCTGGCATGGCCCAGCTTCGCGCTCCTGCCGACGATTGCCGTCGCCGCCATGCTCGCCGGGGCCGTGGTGCTGCTGGTGCCGACCTTCCTCAAAACCCGCTTCGGCGTCGATGAGGTGGTCACCACGCTTCTGCTGAACTTCGTCGTGCTGCTCTGGGTCTCCATGCTGCTCGAAGGGCCGCTGAAGGACCCGATGGGCCTCGGCTGGCCCAAGTCCGCGCGGCTAATCGGGGAGGCGCGTCTGCCGCGCATCGCCGAGGGGCTGCGGCTGCACTGGGGCTTTGCCCTCGCGCTGATCTCGGCCCTCGTCGTCTGGGTGATCCAGCGCCGCAGCACGCTGGGCTACGAGATGCGCGCGGTGGGGCTGAACCCCGCCGCTGCACGGTTCGCGGGCATTCCGGTGAATGCCGTGCTGATCAAGACGGCGCTCTTGTCGGGCGGCCTTGCCGCGCTGGCGGGCTTTTCCGAGGTGGCGGGGCTTAAGGGCAACCTCACCTTGGATATCTCGCCGGGCTTTGGCTACACCGGCATCATCGTCGCCATGCTGGCGCTCTTGAACCCCTTGGGCGTGGTGGTCGCGGCACTCTTCGTCGCCGGCATCTTCGTCGGCGCCGACAGCATGAGCCGCGCCGCGGGCGTGCCCACCTACCTCGCCGACATCATGCTGGCGCTGGCGCTGCTGGCGATGGTGCTGGCGATCATGCTCACGAAATTCCGGGTGAGGCGCGACTGATGGATATTTTCGACATTCTCCTTCAGGCGAGCTTCTGGACCGCCGCGATCCGCATCGCCTCGCCGCTGATCTTCGCCGCCTTGGGCGAGCTGATTTGCGAGCGGGCCGGGGTGCTGAACCTTGGCATCGAGGGCATCATGGTCGTCGGCGCTTTCGCCGGCTGGCTTACCGTCTACCTCGGCGGCGGGCTGTGGTTCGGCGTGGCGGTGGCGATGCTTTCGGGCATGTCCTTCGGCCTCGTGCACGGTGTGCTGACCGTGCCCTTCGGCCTCAGCCAGCATGTCGTGGGCCTCGGCATCACGCTTCTGGCAACCTCGCTCACATACTATTGCTACCGTCTGGCGCTGCCCGAGGTAACCTCGCCCCCCAAGATCGAGGCCTTCCAGCCGCTGGAAATCCCGCTTCTGTCCGACATCCCGGTGATCGGTCCCGCGCTCTTCAACCAGACCCCGCTGACCTATCTGGCCTTCGCGCTGGTGCTCGTGGTCACGCTGGTGCTCTACCGCACGCCCATGGGCCTCGCCCTGCGCGCGGCGGGGGAGAACCCGGCGGCGGTCGAGGCGCAGGGGCTCAGCGTCTCGGCGATCCGCATCGGCGCGGTCATGGTCGGCAGCGGGCTGATGGCCGTGGGCGGGGCCTTCCTGACCATGTCGGCCTTCAACTCCTTCTTCTTCGAGATGGTCAACGGCCGCGGCTGGATCTGCATCGCGCTGGTGGTCTTCGGCTCGTGGAAGCCGGGCAAGACGCTTCTGGGCGCGGTGCTGTTCGCGGCTTTCGACGCGTTACAGATCCGCGTGCAGCAGACGCCGCTCGGGGCCGATATTCCCTACCAGATATTCCTGATGGCGCCCTATATCCTGTCGATCCTCGCGCTTGTCGTCATGTCGCGCCGGGCGCAGGTGCCAGCGGCGCTGATGGTGCCCTTCAACAAAGGTGAGCGCTGACTGAAGCGCTTCCTTTCAACCGTTCCGTCCGGCCGCAGGCCGGACAGCCCCCGACCGCCCCCCTGGGCGGGGGCTTCACCCCCACCCGCGGCCGGGGGCTGCCCTTTGTGGTTGCCCGCATAGCCATGAAAAGGACCAACCCATGTTCGACCTCATCATCAAAGGCGGCACGCTCCCCGACGGACGCCGCACCGACATCGGCATCAAGGGCGACCGCATCGCCGCCATCGAAGACCTCTCCACGGCGCAGGCCCGCGAGACCATCGACGCCAGCGGCGACCTCGTCAGCCCGCCCTTCGTTGACCCGCATTTCCACATGGACGCCACGCTCAGCTACGGCACCCCGCGCATCAACGCCTCGGGAACCCTGCTCGAAGGCATCGGCCTCTGGGGCGAGTTGAAGGAGGTGATGACCCAAGACGAAGTCAAAGCACGCGCGCTGGAATATTGCGACTGGGCCGCCTCGCTCGGCCTTCTGGCGATCCGCAGCCATGTCGACACCTGCGACGACCGTCTTTTGGGCGTCGAAGCCCTACTCGACGTGCGCGAAACGGTGAAGGACTACATCGACCTGCAACTCGTCGCCTTCCCGCAAGACGGGCTCTACCGCGACCCCACGGCGCATGAGAACACGATCCGTGCCCTCGACATGGGCGTCGACGTGGTGGGCGGCATCCCGCATTTCGAACGCACCATGGCCGACGGCGCCCGCTCCGTCACCGCGCTGTGCGAGTTGGCCGCCGAACGCGGCCTCATGGTCGACCTGCATTGCGATGAGACCGACGACCCCCATTCGCGCCACATCGAGACGCTGGCCTATGAGACTCAACGCCTCGGGCTGCAGGGCAGGGTGGCTGGCTCGCATCTGACCTCGATGCATTCGATGGATAATTACTACGTCTCGAAACTGCTGCCGCTGATGGCCGAAGCGCAGGTCGCCGCGATCCCCAATCCCCTGATCAACATCACCCTGCAGGGCCGCCACGACAGCTTCCCGAAACGCCGCGGCCTGACGCGGGTGAAGGAGATGCAGGCCATGGGCATCGACGTCGGCTGGGGGCAGGACTGCGTGATGGACCCGTGGTATTCCATGGGCACGGGTGACATGCTCGACGTGGCCTTCATGGGGCTGCACGTGGCGCAGATGACCTCGCCCGAGGAGATGCGCCGCTGTTTTGACATGGTGACGAATGTGAACGCGCGGATCCTCGGCTTGCAGGACTACGGGCTGCGCGTTGGCGCGACCGCCTCGCTGGTGGTGCTGGACGCGGGCAACCCGATCGAGGCGCTGCGCCTGCGGCCCGACCGGCTCTGCGTCGTGGCCAAGGGCCGCGTGATCTCACGCCAAGCGCGCAACGACGCGCGGCTCAGCCTGCCGGGGCGGCCCGACAGCGTGCGCCGCCGCCATAGCGCACATTCGTAAAACCGGGCTGAAAACAGGCCCAAAATCGGCGCCTTGAAACCGGGTGCCGATTTCCTACCTCTGGCCAATTGAACTCCATCACACCCAATGCTATGTTAGCGCTAACCGCGCCAATCCGCCCGAAACCGGGCCACCGGAGGACTCACCATGACCACTAAAATCGCCATCAACGGCTTTGGCCGCATCGGACGCTGCGTGCTGCGCGCGCTGATCGAGAACGGCTTTGACGGGATCGAAGTCGTTGCCATCAACGATTTGACCGATGCCGAGAACCTGCTGCACCTGCTGAAATACGACTCCGTCCATGGCCGCCTGCCGGTGGATGCGGAATTGAAGGACGGCACCCTGCATGTGGCGGGCCAGAGCATCCGCATGACGGCAGAGCGCGATCCGGCGATGCTGCCCTGGGGCGACGTCGATGTGGCCTATGAATGCACCGGTTTCTTCACCGCCCGCGATGCGGCGGCGAAACATTTGGAGAATGGCAGCAAACGCGTGTTGATCTCGGCCCCCGGCAAGGGTGTGGACCGCACCGTGGTCTACGGCGTCAACCATGACGAGTTGACCGGCGAAGACGTGATCGTCTCCAACGCCTCCTGCACCACCAACTGCCTCGCCCCCGTGGCCAAGGTGCTGGACGATACTTTCGGGATCGAAACCGGCTATATGACCACGATCCACGCCTATACCGGCGACCAGCCGACCCATGACAGCCCGCACCGCGACCCCTATCGTGGCCGTGCCGCCGCCCTGTCGATGGTGCCCACCTCGACCGGCGCCGCCGCCGCGATTTCCGAGGTGATCCCGCATCTGAAAGGCGTGCTCGAAGGGTCCGCCGTGCGGGTGCCGACGGCCAATGTCTCGCTCGTGGACCTGTGCATCATGCCCAAGAAACCCGCCACGGCAGAGGCGGTGAACGCCGCCATGCAACAGGCGGCCGATGGCGCGTTGAAAGGCGTGCTGGCCTATGAGCCCGCGCCGCTCGTCTCGACCGATTTCAACCACGACCCGCATTCCTCCACCCTCGCGCCCGATCAGACGCGGGTGACCGATGGCGGCATGATCCGCGTGGTGAGCTGGTATGACAATGAATGGGGTTTCTCGAACCGCATGAACGACACCGCGCGCGCCATTGCCGCGCTGATCTAAGCTTTGGCAGGCGCGGGGGGCAGCCCTCGCGCCCGCGCTCTACAGCGAGGCCGCCGCGCGGCTCGCTTGGTCATATTGCCCCGACATCGCCCGAAGCTGCGCCGCAATCTTGCGCAGTTCCTCGCCCGAGATATCGGTGCGCGGCAAGCCATCCAGAAAACACGCCTGACGGATCGCGCGATAGGCTTCGCATAGCTCGGCGCCCGCAGGCGAGGTGCGATAGAACACCTCCTTGCCGCGCTTCTCTGCGCTCAGCAATTCGGCCTTCACCAGCTTGCGCAGCGCGTAGTTCACCGTATGCGTGTCTTCGATGTTGAGCAGGAAGCAAATATCCGTCAGCCGCTTTTCCCGGCCCCGGTGGTTGGCGTTGTGCAGCACGAGGATTTCCAGCGGCGTCAGATCGCCATTGCCCGCTGCCGCCATGCAACGCGACATCCAGCGCGTGAAGGCGTTATAGGCAATGATCATGCCATATTCGAGTTCGGAGGCCTCCCAGCCATCGCCCTCGGCCAAGTGACGTGAAGAGACGATCCGGCGTGACGGGGTGGGGGGTACTTCTTCCGACATGCGGTGCCTCCGGCTGTTTGACCCCTCTGACGTTACCAAGACGCTGACAATTTACAAGCGTTTCGCGGCGCTTCTCCGGTGCGGCAGGGGCAAAGATCAATTTGCAACAGGTTGCGCCGCCACATTCACGCCATCTTTCGCGCGGCCCCCGGCTTTGCTAGGCTGCTGGCAATAATAAACGAGGCAGGCAGAGCAGTTATGAAAACGGGCTTTCGGGGCACGTTTGTCATCAGCTGGTCGCAAACAGAGATCGACGGTCTGGAGGCCGCGCCGGTGCAGTCGCTCGAACTGGGCTCGGCCTGGGCGTGGCGCGGGGATACCATCCGGGTGGATGGGCCGAATGATGTGCTGCGGCTGGATATGGCGGACGGGGCAGAGCGGCTGCGCAAACGCGCGGCCCGCAAGGTGCAGCGCCTGATCGGGGCGGCACTAGAAGAGGGGGGCATGCTGCCGCCCGCGCCGCGGCGCGCCGTGGGCACGGCCCCGCTGCCCGATGACAGCTTCATGGCCACCAATGGCGCGCGGACCTATACCGTCACCCTGATCGACGCAGGCCCGGGGCGGATGCCGCTGCTGATGTTCGTCGATGAACTGCCCCCGCGCGACAGTGAGCTTTGGGTGATGCACAGCACCCTGACCCCCGCGCGCGATGACCGGCCCGAGCGCGGCGGGGTGATCTGTTTTACCCCCGGCACCCGCATCCGGACCCCCAAGGGCAGCGCCTTGATCGAAGAGTTGCGCGAGGGCGATCTGATCCAGACCAAGGACAATGGCGCACAGCCGCTGGAGTGGATCGGCAGCCGCCGGATGACAGGCGCGCGGCTACATGCCATGCCGCATCTGCGCCCCGTGCGCTTCCGCCCCGGTGCCTTGGGGATTGCCCAGCCCGACGCCCCGCTGCTGGTCTCGCCCGATCACCGGATCGTGCTGCAAGGCGCTCAGGCCCGTGATCTGTTCAACTGCGACGAAGTGCTGGTCGCCGCCAAGGACCTGATCAACGGCCGCAGCGTGGCCAGCGATATGTCCCTGCGTGAGGTGACCTATGTCCATGTGTTGCTGGCCGAACATCAGGTGATGTGGGCCAATGGGGTCGAAACCGAGAGCTTTCACCCCGCCTCGGCCCCGCTCACCAGCCTTGGCGCGCAGGACCGGGCGCGGCTGCTGGCGGCCTATCCGCAGCTTGAGACGGACCCGCACAGCTATGGCGGTTTCGCGCGGCGCAATCTCAGCACTTCGGAGGCGGCGATCCTGCAGCATGTGGCCTGAGGGCCGGGCCCGGAGGCCCGACCCCGCGTTAGGCGCTTAGCTCTCGGCGCCTTCTTCGATCAGGGCTGCGATGATCGCCCGTGCGCTGTCGGAATCCCATTTCGCATCGCCCTGCAACCGGGCAATCTCGCGCCCCTCACGGTCAAGGATCACGCTGATCGGCAGGCCGAATACGCCCATCTGGCTGGCGAGCTTTTGCTTCGGGTCTTGGTGGCGGGGCAGGCTGTCGACGCCGGCTTCCTCGAAGAACCGTTTGATCCCTTCTTCAGAGTTGCGCCCCGTGGCGATGGTCAGCACCTGAAAATCATCGCCGCCGAATTCCTTTTGCAGGGCATTCAACTGCGGCATTTCCTTGCGGCAGGGTGCGCACCATGTGGCCCAGAAGTTCACCAACACGACCTTGCCTTCGTAATCCGCCAGCGACATCGCCTCGCCATCGTCCTCACGCTCAAAGGTCACGTCAGAGGCCGCCTGCGGCGCGTCATGGATCACGAGTTTCTTCATGTCCCCTTCGCGCAGCCCCGCGATGTCAGCCGTTCCGGCAAGGGCGGGGTTTGCACCTGCGACAAGCAGCGTATAAACGAGGCCGAGCACAAGATTTTTCATACGTCCCTCCAAGGGTATTCAACATGACCGACACGACCTCGAACAAAATGTGGGGCGGGCGTTTCGCCGCCGGACCGGATGCGATCATGGAGGCGATCAATGCCTCGATCGGGTTCGACAAACGGATGGCCGCGCAAGACATCAAAGGGTCGCGTGCCCATGCCGCCATGCTGGCAGCCACAGGCATCCTGACTGATAACGACGCTGACGCGATACGGGAAGGGCTTCTCACAATCTTGTCAGAGATCGAAGAGGGCCGGTTCGAATTCTCCGCCGCGCTCGAAGACATCCACATGAACGTGGAGGCACGGCTGAAAGACCTGATCGGAGAGCCCGCAGGCCGCCTGCACACGGGCCGCAGCCGCAATGACCAAGTCGCGACCGATTTCAAACTCTGGGTGCGCGACCAATTGGACGCCGCCGATGAGGGGCTGCAAGCCCTGATCCGCGCGCTTTTGTCTCAGGCCGAAGCGGGGGCCGATTGGGTCATGCCGGGCTTTACGCATCTGCAAACCGCGCAGCCCGTGACATGGGGGCATCACATGATGGCCTATGTCGAGATGTTTGGCCGTGACCTGTCGCGCATCCGCGATGCGCGGGCGCGGATGAACGAATGCCCGCTGGGCGCCGCCGCATTGGCTGGCACCTCCTTCCCGATCGACCGCGAGATGACGGCAGAGGCGCTTGGTTTCGACCGGCCCGCCGCGAACTCCCTCGACGCCGTGAGCGACCGCGACTTCGCGCTGGAATTCATGTCAGCCGCCAGCATCTGCGCCATGCACCTGTCGCGCTTCGCCGAGGAACTGGTGATCTGGTCCTCCGCGCAGTTCCGCTTCGTGGCGCTGTCGGATCGCTTCTCGACCGGCTCGTCGATCATGCCGCAGAAAAAGAACCCCGATGCCGCCGAGCTCATTCGCGCCAAGGTGGGCCGCATCTTTGGGGCCAACACCGCCCTGATGATGGTGATGAAGGGGCTGCCGCTGGCCTATTCCAAGGACATGCAAGAGGACAAAGAGCAGGTCTTTGACGCTGCCGACAACCTGATGCTGGCGCTGGCCGCGATGACCGGCATGGTGGGCGACATGACCGCCGAGCGCGAGAACCTTGCCGCCGCCGCGGGCTCGGGCTTCTCCACCGCCACCGATCTCGCCGACTGGCTGGTGCGCGTGCCGAACCTGCCGTTCCGCGACGCGCATCAGGTGACCGGCACGCTGGTCGCCATGGCCGAGGCGCAGGGCTGCGATCTGCCCGACCTGACGCTGGAGCAGATGCAATCGGTCCATGCCGAGATCACGGCGGATGTTTTTGATGTGCTCGGCGTCGAAAATTCGGTAAACTCGCGCATGTCTTATGGCGGCACCGCGCCCGCGCAGGTGCGTGCCCAGATCGCGCGTTGGAAGGAAATCCTGAAGTGAAGCGCCTCCTTGCGGCCCTTTCCCTGTTGAGCCTTGCCGCCTGTGGCGCGGATGGTGAACCGGTGCGGCCCACGGCGAGCAGCAGCATCACCATGTCCTCGTCGGGCATCTCGGTAGGCACGGCGGTGGGGCTGCGCCGCGGGCCGTTCTCCGTCTCGCTCGGGGCCGGGTCGTGAGGCCGCTGTTGCAGATCACACTGGTGGCCGGGGCGCTTGCCTTGGCCGCTTGCACCCCGCCGCAGCCCAGCCCACGGCAGGCCGCGCCGACACCGCCGACCGAGCCGGGGATCAGCCTGTCGGGCTATGCCACCGTCGGCGTGGTCAAGAGTTTCTGATGTCGCTTTTGCGGATGCTCTACCTCGCCCTCGCGGTCTGGGGGGCGGTGCATCCGATGTATTACTTCGTCACATGGTTCAACGCCGAAGGCTGGAGCCTGAGCGCCATGGTGGACGCATGGCACGCCAATGCCGCCGCCAGTGGGCTGGTCTGGGATCTGACCATCGCTGCCGTCACTTTGACCATCTGGATCATTGCCGAAGTGGCCGTGCGGCGCAATTTCCTCAGCCTGATTGCCATTCCCGCCACGTTCTGTATTGGGGTGAGCTGTGGCCTGCCGCTCTATCTTTTCCTGCGGACAGCGCCCATCAGATAAGCGGTGACGACATGGGGCCAAGCGCAGATGGATCATTTTCTCTATAAAGACGGTGTGTTGCACGCCGAAGACGTAAGCCTGGCCGAGATTGCCGCTGCCGTGGGCACGCCTGTCTATGTCTATTCCACCGCCACGCTGCTGCGCCATTTCCACCTTTTTGACGATGCGCTGTCGGGGATGGACCATCTGGTCTGCTATGCGATGAAGGCCAATTCCAACCAAGCCGTCTTGCGCACGCTCGCGCAGGCGGGGGCGGGGATGGATGTGGTTTCGGGCGGGGAATACCGCCGGGCCAAGGCGGCGGGCGTGCCGGGCGATAAGATCGTCTTCTCCGGCGTTGGCAAGACCCGGGAAGAGATCGAACTGGCGCTGACGGGCGGCATCCGCCAGTTCAACGTCGAGAGCGAACCGGAGATGATCCTGCTGGATGTCGTGGCGCGCGAAGTGGGCAAAGTGGCCCCGATCACCATCCGCGTGAACCCGG
Organism: Sulfitobacter sp. 15WGC; assembly: GCF_005068605.1. Lineage (NCBI taxonomy): Bacteria > Pseudomonadati > Pseudomonadota > Alphaproteobacteria > Rhodobacterales > Roseobacteraceae > Sulfitobacter > Sulfitobacter sp. 15WGC. The sequence goes on from NZ_SZNL01000010.1 coordinate 89,051, forward strand.
ATGTAGACGCGAAGACCCACGCCAAGATCGCCACCGGCAAGAGCGAGAATAAGTTCGGCATCCCCATCGCCCGCGCCCGCGAAGTCTATGCCATGGCGGCCAAGCTGCCGGGGCTCGAGATCATGGGCATCGACGTGCATATCGGCAGCCAGTTGACCGATCTCGCCCCCTTTGAGCAAGCCTATGGCAAGGTCGCGGAACTGACAGAGGTGCTGCGCGCCGATGGCCATGACATCCGGCGGCTCGACCTTGGCGGCGGCTTGGGCATCCCTTACGAGCGGTCGAACTCCGCCCCGCCGCTGCCCACGGATTACGGCGCGATGGTGCAGCGCACGCTGGGGCATCTGGGCTGCGAGGTCGAGATCGAGCCGGGCCGCTTGATCGCAGGCAACGCAGGTGTGCTGGTGAGCGAGGTGATCTATCTCAAATCCGGCGAGGGCCGCGATTTTCTGATCCTCGACGCCGCGATGAACGATCTGATCCGCCCTGCCATGTATGACGCTTGGCATGACATCGTGCCGCTGAACGAACCCGCCCCGGGGGCCGAACCGCGCCCCGTCGATATCGTGGGCCCGGTCTGCGAATCCGGTGATACTTTCGCCAAACAGCGGATGATGCCGGTGCTGGGCTCAGGCGATCTGGTGGCCTTCCGCTCTGCCGGGGCTTACGGCGCGGTGATGAGCAGCGAGTATAATTCGCGGCCCCTGATCCCCGAGGTGCTGGTGAACGGCGATCAATTCGCGGTTATCCGCCCACGGCCAAGCTTTGACGAAATGATAAACCGCGATACCATCCCTGAATGGCTTTGACGGCATCCCGCCGCCGGGCCACCGGAGCGTGACGCATGGAGACATCCACTGACAGGACAGACGGGCTGCGCGCTTTGCGTTGGCCGCTGCGGCTGACCTGGGCGGGGATGCTGGCCGAGGCGCTGGTGCAGGCGTTTTGGCCCATGTTAGCGCTGGTGCTGGCGGTGCTGGCGGCGCTGATGATGGGGGCGCAGGATGCTTTGGTGGGCGGCGCGCTTTGGGCCGTGCTGGCCGCTATCGGTCTTGCGGCCCTTTTTACTCTGTTCTTTGCCCTGCGCCGTTTCCGCCTGCCGTCCCGCGCGGCGGCGCTGGCGCGCTTGGATGCCAGCCTGCCGGGGCGGCCCATTCGCGCGCTCTTGGACGATCAGGTGATTGGCGCGGGCGATGCCGCCTCGGCGGCGGTCTGGCAAGCGCATCAGCGGCGCATGGCCGCGCGGGCGGCTGCGGCCGAGCCGGTGAAGGGCGACCTTCGGGTCGCGCAGGCCGATCCCTATGCGCTGCGCTATGTGGCGCTGCTTGGGTTCATCGTGGCGCTTGTCTTTGGCTCCGTCTGGCGGTTGGGGGAGGTGACGCATCTGGCCCCCGGCGGGGCGGGCGGCACGCTCGCCTCCGGCTCCGTTTGGGAAGGATGGGCCGAGCCGCCGCGCCATACCGGCAAGCCGACGCTCTACCTCAACGATCTTGAGGCCGGGGTGCTGTCGCTGCCTGAGGGCACGCTAATTACCCTGCGGCTCTATGGCGAATTGGGCGCGCTGACGGTGGCTGAGAACGTCTCGGGCCGCGAAGTGGCGGCATCCTCGGAACCCGCGCAGGATTTCACCCTGCGCCAAAGCGGTGAGATCAGCATCGACGGGCCGGGGGCGCGGGCGTGGCAGATCACGCTTTTGCCCGATGCCGTGCCGCAGGTCGAACGACTTGGCCCGCCTGAGGTGACCGCTTTGGGAGAGATGAGCCTGCCGTTCCTTGCGCGCGACGACTATGGCGTCGAAGCCGGGGAAGCGCGGATCAGCCTCGATCTGGCCTCGATCGACCGGCGCTATGGTCTGACCGTCGACCCCGAGCCGCGGCCTGAGATCGTCGTGCCGCTGCCCATGCCGATCAGCGGCGACCGGCGCGATTTCGAAGAGACGTTGATCGAAAATTTCTCGAAACACCCATGGGCCAATCTCCCGGTGTCGCTGCAACTTTCGGTCTTGGACGCCTCCGAACAGCAGGCCGTGACCGAGGTGAGCCAGTTGACCCTGCCGGGGCGGCGTTTTTTCGATCCGGCGGCGGCAGGGGTGATCGAGATGCGGCGCGATCTTTTGTGGTCGCGCGCCAATGCGCCGCGCATTGCGCAGGTGCTGCGCGCGGTGAGTTATGCCCCCGGCGATGATCTGCGCTCGGAGGTGACGGCGCTGCGGCTCAAGCAGGTGATCCGGCGGTTGGAATTGCGGGCGCGCTACGGGCTGGACGAAGAGGTGCAGACCGAGCTGGCCGAAGACCTTTGGGCGCTGGCGATTGAGTTGGAAGAAGGCGTGCTGGCCGATGCGCTTGAGCGGATGCGCCGCGCGCAGGATCGGTTGAACGAGGCGATGAAGAACGGCGCCTCTCAGGCCGAAATCGCCGAGTTGATGGACGAGTTGCGCCGCGCCACCGAAGACTACCTTGAGCAACTCCAGCGACAGCAGGCGCAAGAGGGCGCGGGCGAAGACCAGCAGCCGCAGGGCGAGGCGATGCAGATGACCCAAGACGATCTGCAGCGCATGATGGACCGCATTCAGGAGTTGATGGAACAGGGCCGCATGGCCGAAGCCGCCGAGGCGCTGCGCCAGTTGCAGGAAATGATGGAGAACATGCGCGTCACCGAAGGCCAGCCCGGACAGGGCGGCAATTCGCCCGGTGAACAGGCGATGGAGGGGCTGTCGGATACGCTGCGCGAGCAACAGGGGCTGAGCGATCAGGCCTTCCGCGACCTGCAAGAGCAGTTCAACCCCGGCACCGGCGCGGGGGAGAGTGACGGCAACGAAGGCCGCAACGGCGGGCAAGGGCGCGGCGAGAGCCATGAAGGGCAGCGCGGGCAGGGCGGCCCCTCTGGCGAAGAAGGGGGCGAGGAAGGGCTGGCCGGACGCCAGCAAGCACTGCGCGACGCGCTGCGCCGCCAGCAAGGGCGTTTGCCCGGGCAGGGCACGGCTGAGGGGGACGCGGCCCGCGACGCGCTGGACCGCGCGGGAGAGGCGATGGACCGCGCCGGAGAGGCGCTGCGCCGCGATGAACTGGCCGAGGCGATCGACAATCAGGCGCAGGCGATGGAGGCGCTGCGCGAGGGCATGCGCGCCCTCGGTGAAGCGATGGAGCAGGAGCAACGCGCAGGCCAGCCGGGCCAAGGCACGGCAGAGGGCGGCGATCAGCGTGGCGAGGGGCGCGATCCGCTTGGGCGAGAGCAGGGCGGCAGCGGGGCCAACAGCTCGGACGCGCCGCTGGCGCAGGGGCCGGACGATCAAGGTCGCGCGCGGCGGTTGCTGGACGAAATCCGCCGCCGCTCGGGCGAGGCGGAGCGGCCCGAGGTCGAGCGGGATTACCTTAACAGGCTGTTGGATCGGTTCTGATCGAGATTAACCCTGCGACTGGGTCGCCACGGTGTCGAGCCAGACCAGCAGGTCTTGCAACTGCCCGTCGAGCCAGAGCCGCGCATCGTCCATCCATGCCACATAGGATGACAGATAGGGATCGGCCTGCGGCAGGGATTGCGCGATCTCGGGCGCGTAGACATAGACCGCCGCGAGAAGGGCCGCCAAGACGATCATTATAGTGAACCCCCGCATGAACCCGCCGGATTTCTGCGGCTTTTCGGGGCGGTCGAGCGCGGCGGTGGGGGTGGGCCCGGCCTGCGCGCCCTCTTGCCCGTCATGGCGCAGGGTCGAATTGATCTCTTCGATATCGGGCAGAAGATCGCGGCGCGAGGCGCTGCCATAGGCGTCGACCTCGCTTTCGGGCACCGGCTCTCCGCGCATCTTGGCCATGCGCAGCCGGGCCTCATGGGCGCGGCGGGCGTCTTCATCCTCGGGCACATGGTCTTCCGCGGCGATCTCGGGCGTGCGCTGCGGCTGGGGCGCGTCGTCTAGGCCGAGGTCCGGCTGGCTTTCCAGCGGTTCCGACTGGCGGCGGCGGCGGGCTTCTTGCTCTGCCGCGGCCTCTTGGCGGAGGATCTCGGCGATGGCGGGGTCGAGGGGGCGGCGCACCGGCGCGGCGGGGGCGGGCTGGGGCGTTTCCTCCTCGGGGTCGAATGCGTCTTCAAAGTCGTCGTCTTGATCGTCTTCGAAGGGCGCGTCTTCCTCTTCATCGCCGAAGGGCTGCAAATCCGGCAGGCTTGCCGCTGCGGCGGCTTCTGTGTCCTCATCCGAGCCGCGCTGCTTCATCCGCATCACGTCGTCGGCGAAATCATCCTCTTCGGCCTCCGGCGCATTGTCGGGGTGATGCTGGAACCAGGTCTGCCCGCAGTTGGAACATTGCACATCACGCCCCGCCGCCGGCATCACATCGTCGGGGACTTCGTATTGCGCGTCGCAGTTGGGGCAGATCAGCCGCATGGTCATTCCTGGGTTCGTTCGGTGCTCTGAGATCGTAACGGGCAGCATATGTCCTAGAATAACGTAGGAAAAGTGATATCTGGGCAGGGTGCTGGGGTTCTGAGTGATTGAATCCTTTCCGGTGCTGAGGCACAACAGGTCGAAGTTTTTTAAGGTGGATGCGTGATAGAGCTCGAAAATGTGGCCTACAGCTATGGCGGGGGCGAATTGCTGTCCGACATCACGCTGAAACTCGCCCCCGGATCGTTCCATTTTCTGACCGGCCCCTCGGGCGCGGGCAAGACCACCCTAATGAAGCTCTGCTACGGGGCGCTTTTGCCCACGGCGGGGCATCTGCGGATGTTCGGGCAAGATGTGCGCGGGCTGGGGCGCGATGACATCGCGTTGATGCGCCGCCGTGTCGGCGTGGTGCACCAAGACGTGAAATTCCTCGACCACCTCCCGCTGACCGAGAATGTGGCCCTGCCGCTTAATGTGTCGGGCCGCGGGGCCGAGGCGGGGGGCACCGATCTGGAAGAATTGATGTCTTGGGTTGGCCTCACCAACCGGGCCGACGCTCTGCCGCCTGAGCTCTCGGGCGGGGAGCGGCAGCGGGCCGCATTGGCGCGCGCGGTGATCATGTCGCCCGATGTGATCCTCGCCGATGAGCCGACGGGGAATATCGACTGGGAGATGTCCCAGCGGCTGCTGCGCCTGCTGATCGAGTTGAACCGCATGGGCAAGACCGTGTTGATCGCCACCCATGATCTGGGCCTCATCCGCGCCACCAAGGCGCATGTGCAGGCCCGCGTGCTGCGCATCGCGAACCGGCGCATCCAACTGGCGGGGGCGGATCTGTGAAGCGCTTCGATCTGGGCGCCCTGCGCGCGATTTTCAAAGGCGACCGGCAGGCCGACCGCGTGGTGCCGCCTTCGGGGTTCACCGCGCAACTGACCCTTTTCGCCGCGGGGGCGATGGCCTTTCTGGCGGTCTTTGCCTTGGCGCTGTCGCTGGCCTCGGGCCGGTTGGCGCGGGTCTGGGGGCAGGAGTTGGCGCAGTCGGCGACGGTGCGGATCGTGGCGCCGCTGGACCAACGCGCGGCCCAGACGGAGGCGGCTTTGAAGGTGTTGCAGACGACCAAGGGCGTGGCCTCGGCCCGTGCGCTGACGGATGCGGAACAGGAAGAGTTGCTCGCCCCGTGGTTCGGCCCGGAATTGGCGATGGAGAACCTGCCGGTGCCGCGCCTGATCGAAGTGGTCGAGGAAGGCGAGGGGTTGGACCCTGTGGGATTGCGCCTGCGCTTGTCGGCTGAAGTGCCGGGCGCGGTGCTTGACGATCACAGCCGTTGGCGCGCGCCGCTGGTGGCGGCAGCGAGCCGCCTGCGCCTCTTGGGCTGGATTTCGACGCTGCTGATCGGGGCGGCGGTGGCTGCGATGGTGACGCTTGCCGCGCAGGCCGCGCTGGCCGCCAATGCGCAGGTGATCGCGGTGCTGCGGCTTGTGGGGGCGACCGATGATTATATCGCGCGGGCCTTCATCCGCCGTTTCACCCTGCGCGCGCTTCTGGGCGCGGCGGCGGGCACGGCTTTGGGCATGATCGCGGTGGTGTTGCTGCCTGACGCGGGCGAGGCAGGCGGATTTCTGACCGGTCTGGGCTTCCAAGGCTGGCATTGGGCCGTGCCGTTGATGGTGCCGCTTCTCGTCGGCGCGGTCGCCTTTGCCGCCACCGGGGCCGCCGCCCGGCGTACATTGAGGGAGTTGACATGAAGCTGCTGCAATGGGTCCGCTCGATCCTCTATATCGTGCAGGTGACCGTGGCGATGCCGGTGATCGGGCTGGCCTTCGCGCCTTGGGCGATGTTTTCCAAACGCGGCGCCTATGCGGGCTGCAAAGCCTATGCCGCTTGGGCCATGTGGACGGCGCGTTGGCTGATCGGCTTGCGCTGCGAAGTGCGCGGCCAAATCCCCGAGGGTGAGGTTCTGATCGCGGCCAAACATCAATCGTTCCTCGATATCATCATGATCTTCCACGCCCTGCCGCGGGCCAAGTTCATCATGAAGCGCGAGGTGCTTTGGATGCCGGTGATCGGGCAATACACCAAGCGGATGCAAATGATCGCCGTGAACCGGGGCAAGCGCGGGCAGGCGATCACCAAGATGATGGAAGACGTGAACGCGGGCCGGGTGGAGCCGGGGCAGATTGTGATCTATTCCCAAGGCACCCGCGTCGCCCCGGGGCTGAGCGCGCCTTACAAGGTCGGCACGGCGGTGCTTTACGATCAACTGGGGCAGGTCTGCGTGCCTGCGGCGACCAATGCGGGCTACTTCTGGCCGCGCCGGGGGCTCTACCGCCGACCGGGCTTGGCCGTGGTGGAGTTTCTGGAGCCGATCGAGCCGGGGCTGGACAAGCGCGTCTTCATGGCGCGGTTGGAGCAGGAGGTGGAGAGCCACTCCGACGCGCTGCTGCGCGAGGCGGGGTGGCGGCCTGCGGAGGCGGGGTAGGCGCGGGGCGCTCGCCTTTTTGGTCTGAGGCCTCTCGGAATGACACGCCCGGCCGCAGGCCGGGCAGCGCCGACCCGCCCCCCTGGGGCGGCGCTTTCAGCACCACCCCGCGGGTCGGCGCTGCCCTTCGCAATTTATCGGCATGCTGTAGTGCCCGCTGAAACGATGGTTTCGCGGGATGCAATCTTGGATATTTAGGAAGCCGTTCGAAAGTGGCGGCGCCGCCGAGGGTGGTGGAAAGAGCAGGCGTCACCCTGCATGTCTCTACGTATCGACATGACCCGCGAGGGGCCTCGTCTTCCGTGAATGTCGCGACGGGGGAGGTTGTAGGGCAGGGATGTTAACGCGCGATAGCCGCAGCGAGCGCCGCCTGCGCAACGAAAAGGGGCGGACCCTTGGCCCGCCCCGTCGTCTTACATGTGGATCGGCCCGTCGCCGCAGGCCAGTGCGGCTTCGCGCACGGCTTCAGAATAGGTCGGGTGCGCGTGGCAGGTCATCGCCAGATCCTGCGCCGAGGCGCCGAATTCCATCGCCACGCAGACCTCGTGGATCAGATCGCCCGCGCCGGGGCCGATGATGTGGCAGCCGAGGATGCGGTCGGTCTCCTTATCGGCGATGAGCTTGACGAAACCGTCGCCGGCAAAGACCGCCTTGGCCCGTGCGTTGCCCATGAAGGAGAACTTGCCGACCTTGTAGGCGCGGCCCGCTTCCTTCAGCGTCGCCTCGGTTTCGCCCACGCTGGCGACTTCCGGGTGGGTGTAGATCACGCCGGGGATCACGCCGTAGTTCACATGGCCATGCTTGCCCGCGATGACTTCGGCGGCGGCCATGCCTTCGTCCTCGGCCTTATGGGCCAGCATCGGGCCTTCGATCACGTCGCCGATGGCATAGACGCCTTTGACGGAGGTCTCCCAATGCTCGTTGACAGCGATCTGGCCGCGCTCGGTCATCTTGATGCCCAGATCGTCGAGCCCCATGCCCTTGACCACCGGCTTGCGGCCTGTGGCGACGAGCACGGCATCGGCTTCGATCTCATGTTCGCTGTCGTCCTTGCGCAGCTTGTAGCTGACCGTGGCCTTGCCCTTGGCGACTTCGGTCTTCTGCACGGCAGCGCCCATGACGAAGTTCAGCCCCTGCTTTTTCAGCATGCGCTGGAAGGTCTTTTGCACCTCGGGGTCCATGCCGGGGGTGATCACGTCGAGATATTCGACGACCGTAATCTCGGTGCCGAGACGGGCATAGACGCTGCCCAGTTCCAGCCCGATTACGCCTGCGCCGATTACCACCATCTTCTTGGGGATCTTGCCCAGTTCCAGCGCGCCGGTGGAGGTCACGACGGTTTTCTCATCGACCTCGACGCCCGGCAGCCCTGCAGGCTCGGACCCGCTGGCGATGATGATGTTCTTGGCCTCATGGACCTCATCACCGACCTTGACCTTGCCCGCTTCGGGGATCGACCCCCAGCCCTTCAGCCAGTCGATCTTGTTCTTCTTGAACAGAAATTCGATGCCCTTGGTGTTGGTCTCGATGGTCTTGTCTTTGTAGGTCAGCATCTGCTTCCAATCGACGGTCGGCGCTTTCGCCTTCAGACCCATCTCTTCGAAATTATGCTCGGCCTCATGCAGCATATGCGTGGCGTGGAGCAGCGCCTTGGAGGGGATGCAGCCCACGTTGAGGCAGGTGCCGCCGAGGGTCTCACGGCCTTCGACACAGGCGGTTTTCAGGCCCAGTTGCGCGCAACGGATGGCGGCGACATAGCCGCCGGGGCCGGAGCCGATCACGATGACATCATAGCTCGACATGGGGGGTCTCCTTAGCAGTCGGGTGGTGCAGGCAAGGTATGAGGCGCGGGTTTCAGGTGCAAGCGCCGCTGCCTGCGGGTGTTTGGGGATAGGGTTAAATGAGGGCCGCCAGCAGCATCAGCATGGTCGCGGCGAAACCGACGATCCAGATGAACGACCGATGCGGGCGCAGGCCAAGCGCATAGGCGGGAACATAAAGCAGCCGGGCGATGAGATAGACCCAAGCGCAGGCGGCGGTGAAGGCGGTGTTCTGGGCCGACATCTGCACCACGCCCACGGCGATGCCGAAAAGGATCAGCCCTTCGAAATGGTTGTCCAATGCGCGGCCCAGACGGGCGGTGCGGTCGCTCATCGCGCGCGACGGCTCACGGTCACGCGCCGACATGGTGTAGCCGGGGCCAAGCTCACGGTTGGCGGGCACGGCGTAGAGCACGAATTGCAGCCCTTGCAGCAGGGCCGCGAGGGTCAGGACGGTCAGCTCGGCGCTCATGCGGATTTCACGAAATAGGCGGTGGAGCTGGTCACGGTGCCCTTGTCATCGCTGCTCAGCGCATCGGAGCGGGCGAGCCAGTCATCGGCCTTTTTGCGGTCGTTCACATCCAACAGGACAGAGGCTTTGGTGCTGCTGTCGGCGTGTTTCCAGATTTGCAGCACCGAGAGCCCGGCATTGCGCCGCGCCTCGGCATCGGCGTCGAATGCGTTTTTCCAAGCGGCGAAATCGGTGACGTCGAAGTGGCAGATCATCTGCATGGGAATGCCTTTCAGAGCGCGTGGAAATAGAGAACGGCGGTGGCGGCATAGCCTGCGAGCCACGCCAGCGTGCGGATCGTCGGCACACCGAGTGCATAGACGATCAGATAGATGATCCGCGCCAGCAGAAAGACCTGCGCGGCGAGCAAGGTGGCGCTGTTGTTGCGGCCCATGATCTCGACCAGCAGCACGGCGGGGGCGAAGACCGCCATGGCCACGACGGAATTGTCGAGCGCGCGGCCCAGACGGGCGGTCATGCCGGTGGTGGTGCGCGTCTCATCGCGCGAGGACATCAGGTAGCCCATCGAGAGTTGCCGGGTCGCGCCAAGCACCTGCAAGAGGATCGTCAGCATCACCAGAAGGCCATAGGCGGCGAGGAGGGTGGTTTCACTCATGGTCTGTGTCCTTTCGCTTTGTGGGAAAATCCACGGGTCCACAGGTAGATAGGGCGGGGGTCGCCCCCCGCCCATAGTATCACAGATCCATCAGCAGGCGGCGCGGATCTTCGAGCATCTCTTTGACGCGGACGAGGAAGGTCACAGCGCCCTTGCCGTCGATCAGGCGGTGGTCGTAGCTGAGCGAGATATACATCATCGGACGGATCACGACCTCACCGTTGATCGCCATCGGGCGGTCCTGAATCTTCGCCATGCCGAGGATGCCGGACTGCGGCGGGTTCAGGATCGGCGCGGTCATCAGCGAGCCGTAGACGCCGCCGTTGGAGATGGTGAAGGTGCCGCCGGTCATGTCGGCCATGGTGAGCTTGCCGTCACGGGCCTTCTTGCCCATGGCGTTCACGGCCTTCTCGATCTCGGCGAAGGACATCGCGTCGGCGTCCTTGATCACCGGCACCACGAGGCCCGTGGGCGTGCCCGCGGCGACGCCGATATGGACGTAGTTCTTGTAGATCACGTCGGTGCCGTCGATCTCGGCGTTGACCTCGGGGATCTCTTTCAGCGCGTGGCAGCAGGCCTTGGTGAAAAAGGACATGAAGCCCATCCGCACGCCGTGCTTCTTCTCGAAGTCGGCCTTGTAGGCGTTGCGCAGGGCCATGACCTCGGTCATGTCGACCTCGTTGAAGGTCGTCAGGATCGCGGCGGTGTTCTGCGCTTCTTTCAGGCGGCGCGCCATGGTCTGCTTGAGGCGGGTCATCTTGACGCGCTCTTCGCGGGCGGCGTCATCGGGGGCGGAGGCAGCGCGCGGCGCGGTCGGCTTCGCCTCGGCTTTCGGCGCGGAGGCGCCTGCGGCCACGGCTTTGGCCACGTCTTCCTTCATCACTCGACCGTCACGGCCCGAAGCTGTGACCTGATCGCGGCTGATGCCCGCTTCGGCCATCGCCTTTTTGGCGGAAGGCGCGTCTTCGACATCCTTGCCATCGGCGGGCTTGGTCTCAGGCGCGGCACCGGCGCCGGATTGCGCGTCTTCACCCTTGGGGGCGGCAGCGCCCGCGCCGGTGGTCAGCGCGGCCAGCGTGGCGGACGCTTCGACGGTGCTGCCTTCTTCGGCAAAGATCTCGGCCAGCACGCCTGCGGCGGGGGCGGGGACTTCGACGCTAACTTTGTCGGTCTCCAACTCGCAGAGCATCTCATCGGCTTCGACCTTGTCGCCGACCTTTTTGAACCAAGTGCTCACGGTCGCTTCGGTCACCGACTCGCCCAAGGTGGGCACCAGCACGTCAATGCTTTGACCTTCGCGCGCGGCGACTTCGGTAGCGCCTGCGTCGATGGCTTTGGGCGCATCGCCGCCACGGTCGGACTGGGAGGCGGCGCCAGAGTCTTCGGCGGCTTCCTTGGCCTTGGGCGCAGCGGCAGAACCGCTGTCGCCTTCGCTGACATTGGCCAGCAGGGCGTCGACGCCCACGGTGTCGCCTTCTTGGGCCACGATCTCGCTCAGGGTGCCGGCGACGGGGGAGGGCACCTCGACCGTCACCTTGTCGGTTTCCAGCTCGCAGAGCATTTCATCCACCGCGACGGTATCGCCGGGTTTCTTGAACCATGTGGCAACGGTGGCTTCTGTGACGGATTCGCCCAGCGTTGGGACGCGTACTTCGCTTGTCATGGTTTACTTTCCTTTGATGGTCAGCGCCTCGTCAACGAGGGCGGCTTGTTGTGCTTTGTGCTGGCTGGCCAGACCCGTGGCGGGCGAGGCCGAGGTGGCGCGGCCCACATAGGAGGCGCGGCCATGTTTCGCGTCGATGCGGCCCAGAACCCATTCGATATTGGGCTCGATGAAGGACCATGCACCTTGGTTCTTGGGCTCTTCCTGACACCAGATCATCTCGGCCCCTTTGAAACGTTCCAGCTCCTTCACGGCGGATTGCGCGGGGAAGGGGTAGAACTGCTCAAAGCGCAGGAGGTAGATGTCGTCGATGCCGCGGGCGTCACGCTCTTCCAGCAGGTCGTAATAGACCTTGCCCGAACACATTACCACGCGCTTGATCTTGTCATCCGCGACCAGTTTGGTGTCGGAGTTGCCCTTTTCGGCGTCATCCCAGAGCACGCGGTGGAAGCTCGACCCAGTGGTGAATTCATCGGCCTTGCTGATGGCCAGCTTGTGGCGCAGCAGCGACTTGGGCGTCATCAACATCAGCGGCTTGCGGTAGCTGCGGTGCAGCTGGCGGCGCAGGATGTGGAAGTAGTTGGCGGGCGTGGTGCAGTTCGCCACGATCCAGTTGTCGCCGCCGCACATGGTGAGGAAACGCTCCAGACGGGCCGAGGAGTGCTCGGGCCCCTGACCTTCGTAGCCATGCGGCATCAGGCAGACGAGGCCCGACATCCGCAGCCATTTGCTCTCCCCGCTCGAGATGAACTGATCGAACATGATCTGCGCGCCATTGGCGAAGTCGCCGAACTGCGCTTCCCAGAGCGTCAGCGCGTTGGGTTCGGCAAGGCTGTAGCCATACTCGAAACCCAGCACCGCATATTCGCTGAGCATCGAGTCGATGACCTCATAGTCGGCTTGGCCCTCGCGGATGTGGTTCAGCGGATAGTAGCGGTCTTCGTTCTCTTGGTTGATGAAGGCCGAGTGGCGCTGGCTGAAGGTGCCGCGGGTGCTGTCCTGACCCGACAGACGGACCTTGTAGCCCTCGGTCAGCAGCGAGCCGAAGGCGAGCGCCTCTGCCGTGGCCCAGTCGAAGCCCTCACCGCTTTCGAACATCTTCTTCTTCGCGTCGAGCAGACGGCCGATGGTCTTGTGCAGCGGGAAGCCTTCGGGCGCGGTGGTGATCGCCTTGCCGACGTCTTGCAGCGTTTCGGGGGCGATGGCGGTTTTGCCGCGTTGGTAGGACTTGTTCTTTTTGTCCATGCCGGACCATTTGCCGTCGAGCCAGTCAGCCTTGTTCGGACGGTAGTCTTTCCCGGCCTCGAACTCATCATTGAGATGGTTCTGGAAGGCGGTCTTCATGTCTTCGATCTCCCCCTCGGGGATCAGACCGTCGGCCACCAGACGCGAGGTATAGAGGCTCAGCGTGGTTTTCTGTTTCTTGACGCTCTTGTACATCACCGGGTTGGTGAACATCGGCTCATCGCCTTCGTTGTGACCAAAGCGGCGGTAGCAGAAGATGTCGATGACCACGTCCTTGTGGAACTTCTGGCGGAACTCGGTCGCGACGCGGGCGGCATGGACCACGGCTTCGGGGTCATCGCCGTTGACGTGGAAGATCGGCGCCTCGACCACAAGCGCGTTGTCGGTCGGATAGGGGGAGGAGCGCGAGAAATGCGGCGCGGTGGTAAAGCCGATCTGGTTGTTCACCACGATATGCATGGTGCCGCCGGTCTTGTGGCCCTTGAGGCCCGAAAGCGCGAAACATTCGGCCACGACGCCTTGACCCGCGAAGGCCGCGTCACCGTGCAGCAGCACGGGCATGACGGCGGTGCGGTCCTCGTCGTTGAGCTGGTCCTGCTTGGCGCGGACCTTGCCCAGCACCACGGGGTTCACCGCCTCAAGGTGGGAGGGGTTCGCGGTGAGCGACAGGTGCACGGAGTTGCCGTCAAACTCACGGTCGGAGGAGGCGCCGAGGTGGTATTTCACATCGCCCGAGCCATCCACATCGTCAGGCTTGAAGCTGCCGCCTTGGAATTCGTTAAAGATCGCGCGGTAGGGCTTCTGCATCACATTAGCAAGGACCGAGAGGCGGCCCCGGTGCGGCATGCCGATGACGATGTCCTTGACGCCCAACTGGCCGCCGCGCTTGATGATCTGCTCCATCGCCGGAACAAGGCTTTCGCCGCCATCAAGGCCGAAACGCTTGGTGCCCATGTATTTGACGTGCAAGAACTTTTCGAAACCCTCGGCTTCGACCAGCTTGCTCAGGATCGCCTTGCGGCCTTCCTTGGTAAAGGCGATTTCCTTGCCGTAGCCTTCGATCCGCTCTTTCAGCCAACCGGCCTGCTCGGGGTCGGAGATATGCATATATTGCAGCGCGAAGGTGCCGCAGTAGGTCGAGCGGACGATGCCGACGATCTGCTTCATGGTGGCCACTTCGAGGCCGAGCACATTGTCGATGAAGATCGGGCGGTCCATGTCGGCATCGGTGAAACCGTAGGACTTGGGGTCAAGCTCGGGCTGTTCGCCCATGTCGCGCATGCCCAGAGGGTCGAGCGTCGCGGCGAGGTGGCCACGGATGCGGTAGGCGCGGATCAGCATGAGCGCGCGGATGCTGTCGAGCACGGCGGCGCGGATTTGATCGTCGGAAACGGGAACGCCCTTTTCCTCGGCCTTCTTCTTGATCTTCTCGCCTGCGGCTTTCGCCTCGGTCGGTTCGGGCCAGACGCCGGTCAGCGCGCCCATCACCTCGCTCTGCGGGGCGGGGGGCCAATCGGGGCGCGCCCAAGAGGGGCCAGCGGCTTCGGCCTGCGCGGTTTCGGCGTCATCGCCCATCGCCGCAAAGAACGTTTGCCATGCTTCATCAACCGCGTTGGGATCGTTGGCATAGCGGGCGTACATCGCCTCAAGATATTCCGCGTTGTCGCCTTCCATAAAGGACGAGGCGTGGAATTGTTCGTTGGCGGGTTGGTCGGTCATTGGGTCACCTTTGTTCGGCGGGGCAGACGGGACAGGGTCAGAATCAGGGTCGGTCTATAGTCAGGCCCGGGGCGGGGGGCCATAGGTATCGGAGGCGGAGGTGCAGGGCCCTGCGGGGCCGCCGGATCGGGCGCTTGCCCGCGGGCCGGCGCCGGGCGAAAACGGGCAGAGATTGACCGCGGTCTGAATGTGCATCTTGCCCTCCTTCGCTGTCGGCGGCGCCGGGTGGTTTTTATCAAGACCCCGCAAAACATAGTGCTTTGCGGAGTGGGTCAATGGACGGGCCGTGGCCCGCCCGGCAGGCATCAGCCCTTGTCGATCGCTTCTTTGACCGCTTCGCCCAGTGTCGCGGGGCTGTCGGCGACCACGATCCCGGCTTCTTTCATCGCTTCGATCTTGCTCTCCGCGTCGCCCTTGCCACCGGCGACGATCGCGCCTGCGTGGCCCATGCGGCGTCCGGGAGGGGCGGTGCGGCCCGCGATGAAACCGGCGGTAGGCTTCCAACGGCCCTTCTTCTTCTCATCGGCGAGGAACTGTGCCGCTTCCTCTTCGGCGGAGCCGCCGATTTCGCCGATCATGATGATCGACTGTGTTTCGTCATCGGCAAGGAACATCTCCAGCACGTCGATATGCTCGGTCCCTTTGATCGGGTCGCCGCCGATGCCCACGGCAGAGGATTGGCCGAGGCCCATGTCGGTGGTCTGCTTGACGGCCTCATAGGTCAGCGTGCCCGAGCGCGACACGACGCCGACGGAGCCGCGGCGGTGGATGTGGCCCGGCATGATGCCGATCTTGCAGGCGTCGGGCGTGATGACGCCGGGGCAGTTCGGCCCGATCAGGCGCGACTTGGAGCCTTCGAGCGCGCGGGCCACGCGGGCCATGTCGAGCACCGGGATGCCTTCGGTGATGCAGACGATCAGCTCCATCTCGGCGTCGATCGCCTCAAGGATCGAGTCGGCGGCGAAGGGGGGCGGGACGTAGATCACGGAGGCATTGGCCTCGGTCGCGTGTTTGGCTTCATGCACGGAGTTGAAGACCGGCAGGTCGAGATGCGTTTGACCGCCTTTGCCCGGTGTCACGCCGCCGACCATCTTGGTGCCATAGGCGATGGCCTGTTCGGTGTGGAACGTCCCCTGCGAGCCGGTCAGACCCTGACAGATGACTTTGGTGTTTTCGTTGACTAGTACGGCCATGATTTCTTCCTTGGTCGGTGATGTTTAATCCCGGGGGCAGGCCCCGGGGGCGTCAGACGCGGTGCGCCCGGTTGGTGGGATGGGCCGTGGCAGGCGCAGGGCCGGGCCACAGCAGGATGGCGACGAGGAACATGACCGGGATGCCAAGCTCCCCGATCTCCTCGACGACGAAGGCGGTGCGTTCGGCATCGGCGCTGACCTCGATCCCCAAGGGGGCGAGTTTGCGCGCGATGCCGTCGAGCAGTTTGTAAGCGACGGTGAAACCGATCCCCAGCAGGACAGCCCCCGCCCAAGCGCGGCCCCGAAACAGGGCCGTGAGATAGGGCCGGGCGTGACGCCAGAGCATCAGCAGGATGGCAGTGACGATCAGCGCAAGGACCAACCCGGCGATCAGCCTTTCGCCGAGCGGGACGCCCTCACCAGTATACTGCCGGGCTTTGAACAGGCCGCGGGTGAACAGGATTTTGTCGAGGTCCAACTCACGCGCCGCCATGACCGCCAGCACCAGCGGCAGATACCAGACCCGCAACACCGCGCCGCGCAGGGTCCAGACCAATGCGAGAATGCAAAGGAGGTAACCCACGACGGAGAGGCTTTCGTAAAAGCCGCCTTCGGCCAGCAGGGTGGTTTGGGTGGCGGCGGGCAGGCCGTTCACAACGACCATCTGCGCGGCAAAGGCCAGGATCAGGGCAAGGATCACCCACCAGCCCGCGCGGGGAGAGGAAAGCGCCTGTGTCATAGGCCCGCCTTTCGCGGGGCGCTGTCGCGCTTGGCCGCATGTTGAGTAAAGGGGGCGAGTGACAGCACGGGCATCAGTAAAGCTGCTCATCTTGATCGACCAGCAGGTCCAGCACCCGCAGGGTCAGCAGACCCGCGCCCATGATCATCAGGCTGCGGCCAATGGAGCCGGTGAGGTTCGACGGCAGGATCATCGCCAGCCCGTCACGGGATTTCCGCGCGGCGCGGCGGAACCCGCGGTCGTGGCGCCGGTGGTTGACCGGTTCGGGCAGGCGCAGGGCGCCGGGTTGCCATTGGCGGATCAGAATGCCCGCCCCCAATAGCGCAATACCCGTCAAAACGGGGGAGGATTTGGGAGATTGATCCATACTGACCTCATTGCGTGATCGGGTGGGCGCGGCGCGGTGTCGTCGCATCTGCCCCCGCCGCCGCAGGGCGGCGGGAACGGTGGTATCGGCCATGCCCGCGGGC
Source organism: Sulfitobacter sp. 15WGC (assembly GCF_005068605.1). NCBI lineage: Bacteria > Pseudomonadati > Pseudomonadota > Alphaproteobacteria > Rhodobacterales > Roseobacteraceae > Sulfitobacter > Sulfitobacter sp. 15WGC. The sequence goes on from NZ_SZNL01000010.1 coordinate 105,884, forward strand.
GCGAAGCCCTGCGGGATTGGCCAAAAAGGCTTAGCCTTTGACCGCTTTCACGATCTTCTGCGCGCCATCTTTCAGGTCGTCGGCGGCGATGACGTCGAGACCGGAGTTGTTGATGATCGCCTTGCCTTCTTCGACATTGGTGCCTTCGAGACGGACAACCAGCGGCACTTGCAGCCCGACCTCTTTCACCGCGGCGACAACGCCCTCGGCGATGACGTCACAGCGCATGATGCCGCCGAAGATGTTCACGAGGATGCCTTTGACGTTCTCATCGGAGGTGATGATCTTGAAGGCTTCGGTCACTTTCTCCTTGGTCGCACCACCGCCCACGTCGAGGAAGTTGGCAGGCTCCGCACCGTAAAGCTTGATGATGTCCATGGTCGCCATCGCAAGGCCCGCGCCGTTCACCATGCAGCCGATCTCACCGTCGAGCGCGATGTAGTTCAGGTCATACTTGGAGGCTTCGAGTTCCTTGGCGTCTTCCTCGGTCTCGTCGCGCAGGTTGGCGATGTCGGGCTGGCGGTACATGGCGTTGCCGTCGAAACCGACCTTGGCGTCGAGCACCTTGAGCTCGTTGCCGGGCATGACGATCAGCGGGTTGATCTCCAGCATCTCCATGTCCTTCTCGATGAAGGCTTTGTAGAGCTGACCCATCAGCTTGACGCATTGCTTGACGGCGGCGCCCTCAAGACCCAGCGAGAAGGCAACGCGGCGGCCGTGATAGGGCTGGTAGCCGGTGGCCGGGTCGACGGAGAAGCTCAGGATCTTCTCGGGCGTGGCTTCGGCCACTTCCTCGATGTCCATGCCGCCTTCGGTGGAGCAGACAAAGGAGATGCGGCTGGTCTGACGGTCGACCAGCAGCGCGAGGTACAGCTCACGCTCAATGTCGGAGCCGTCTTCGATGTAGATGCGGTTGACCTGCTTGCCAGCCGGGCCGGTCTGGTGCGTGACCAGTGTTTTGCCCAGCATCTTCTTGGCTTCTTCGGCCGCTTCTTCCACGGATTTGGCAAGGCGCACGCCGCCCTTTTCGCCAGCAGCGGCTTCTTTGAAGCTGCCCTTGCCGCGACCGCCTGCGTGAATCTGCGCTTTGACAACCCAGAGGGGCCCGTCCATTTCGCCGGCTGCGTTCTTGGCGTCTTCTGCCTTCAGCACAACGCGGCCGTCGGAGACAGGGGCGCCATAGCTGCGCAGGAGGGCTTTTGCCTGATATTCGTGGATGTTCATGAAAACGGTCCCGTTTCTGTTCCAGTTGCCCCGTAGTATGGGGATGACTTTCGTTCCTGTAAGGGTTTTTTCGGAGAAAGCCGGGTTTGACCAGCTAAAAATGAGTTTTGTGATCACACGATAAATACGTGTGATCACATTTCCGCTCAGCGGCTCCGAATCGGCTGATTTTTGCTTGAATAAGGGGGGATAGGCCGCCCCACCGAAGGGGCGGACCGGCTGTTTAGCGCGGCATGAGCGCCCAGTAATCGAGGTCAAGCAAAACCTCGGGGCGGTATTTTCCGGCCTCATCGCGCAGCTCGAAGGGGGCGCCGCCCTTGGTCGCCACAAGGCGCAGACGCAGCGCGCCGACACCGGGGGCCGCAGTCTCGGCCTTGTCGAGCACTTCGGTCCAGGCACGCACGGTATCGCCCGCAAGGCAGGGGTTGGCATGGGCGCCGCCGTTCAGCCCCACGACCATTTGCGCATTGGCCAGCCCGTTGAAGGACAGCGCGCGGGCCATGGAGATCACATGACCGCCATAGATCAGCCGCGAGCCATCGGGGCGGGCGGAGGTGTCGAAATGCACCTTGGCGGTGTTCTGCCACAGGCGCGTGGCCATCATGTGTTCGGCCTCCTCAATCGTGACGCCGTCGACATGGTCGATCTTTTCGCCGACCACATAGTCGCCCCAGCGGTGCGGCTCCCCGGCGCGGGCGAAGTCGTAATTGGTAAAGTCGAGGCCCTGCGGGATGTGCAATTGATCCACGGTCAGCGCATCGGGCAGATCCGGCAGGGTGGTCTCGGGCGCGGGGGCGTCGAGGTCGCCTTTGCGGACCATGACCCAGCGGACATAGTCGAGCACCTTTTCGTCATTCTGGTTCAGCCCTGTGGTGCGGACCCAAACGACGCCGGTCTTGCCGTTGGAGTTTTGCTTGAGGCCGATGACCTCGCTTTCCGCGCGCAGCGTGTCGCCGGGCCAGACGGAGCGCAGCCAGCGGCCTTGGGCATAGCCCAGATTGGCCACGGCATTGAGCGAGACATCCGGCACGGTTTTGCCAAAGACGATGTGAAAGGCGATCATATCGTCGAGCGGGCTGGCCTTCAGCCCGCAGGACTGGGCGAAACTGTCGGCGGAATAGAGCGCGTGCCGGGCGGGGTAGAGCGCGTGATAAAGCGCGCGTTCGCCCGCACCGACCGTGCGGGGCACCGCGTGATGCAGCACCTCGCCCAGCTTGTAGTCTTCGAAAAAGCGGCCCCGGTTGGTCTTGCTCATCACTGCTCGCCCAATTTGGTGTCGGGCGAATAGGTGCCGGGGGCGTCTTTCACCACGGCCTGGCCGCAGCGCATGACCCCGGCCTTGTGGTCCCATGTTTGGGTGGGGGAGCCGTAAAGCTCCCAGCCTTTGTTCAGCGCATCGGTGACCTTGTGGCAAAAGGCGGATGTGTCTTCTTCGGAGAGGAAGCGGTAAACTTTCATGGAAGGCTCCGGGATCAATGGGGGAAGGGGATGACGCCGAGCCATGTGTGAATGCCGGCGACGAGAACGAAGAGGATCGTGGAGATCACGATGAGGCGGATATAGGTGGCGCGGCCTGCGTGGGGCGGGGGTGTCCAGCCCGGCTCGGCGCGGTTGATCAGGATCACCTCGCTCACCGCCCAGCCGAGCATGGTGCCAAAGAGCAGGATGGAGGCGAGATCGCCGTTGACTAGAAGGTGTGCCGTGGCCCAGATTTTCACCGCCAGCAGTTGCGGGTGACGGGTTTTATAGGCGGGCCATGCCTTGGCGCCCTTAGCAGCGCTGGAGCCGAAGACCCAAAAGGCCAGTACCATCAACAGGTTGTTGATGTGGATGAAGAAGCTGGGCGGGGTCCAGACCGGAATGAATTCCGCTGCGCGATAGCCCCAGATGATGAGGGCCAGCGCCACGACCAATGCGGCGGCCACCGCGCCCCGGCCTGCGGTGCCCATCTGCGCCCGTTGGGCAGGCATCAGGCGTTTGAAGAGATGGGCCCCGATCCAAAGGATCAGGCCGAGGATGAGGATTGTCATGGCGAAGGCTCCGGGCTCATGGCTGCAATTGCCGCCAGTTTTGCCAGTGTTTCGCGGGCGGTGGCAACATGGAGATTTTCCACGATTTTACCATCGACGACCGCCACGCCCTGACCTGCGGCCTGCGCCTCTTCATAGGCGTCGATCTGGCGGCGGGCGAGGGCGGCTTCTTCCTCTGATGGGGTAAAGGCCGCATTGGCGATGTCGAGCTGTGCGGGGTGGATCAGCGTTTTGCCGTCGAACCCCATGTCGCGGCCCTGTGCGCATTCGTCGCGCAGCCCGTCTTCGTCTTTGAACGCGTTATACACCCCGTCGATGATCGCCACGCCATGCGCTTTGGCGGCCAGCAGGCAAAGCCCGAGGCCGGTGATCAGCGGCAGGCGGTCGGGGCGGAAGCGGGTTTGCAGGTCTTTCGCCAGATCGTTGGTGCCCATGACCATGGCCTGCAACTGGCGGTGCCCGGCGATGGCGGCGGCGTTCAGCATGGCGCCCGGGGTCTCCATCATCGCCCAGAGGGGAATGTCGCCCACGATCTCGGCCAGCGCTTCGAGATCGGCGGGCGAGCCGACTTTGGGCAAGAGAATCGCATCGGGGTTCATTGCGGCGGCGGCGCGGGCGTCATCGGCGCCCCATTCGGTATCGAGCCCGTTGATCCGCACCACCCGCATCCGCGTGCCGTAGCCGCCCTCGGCCAGTGCCTCGGCCAATGTTTCACGTGCAGCGATCTTTTCGTCGGGGGAGACGGCATCTTCGAGGTCGAAGATCACCGCGTCGCAGGCCAATCCGCGGGCCTTGTCCAAGGCACGGGGCTTGGAGCCGGGAATGTAGAGAACGGAACGCAGGGGGCGGGTTGTGGCGGTCATGAGAGGCTCCTCGGGCAGGGCGGCGCGCTGGCCGCCTAACATTGTTGCGCACAGAGGGGCATTTTTGTGCGAAAACTTCAAGGCAAAACATGCCGCGACGCAGCGAAGCTGTTGCGGTGATTTCCGCGCGGCGGATTAACCAGTCTTTCAGCCTTGAGGCGCACTGTCCGTTGCATCGCATCTGCGGCAGTTTTCAGCGCAGCGGATGCAGTCATTTCAACCAAGGCTGCTTTGGGGCCGGTGCGAAAGACGGCGCATTGCCATCCCCCAAGGATCACGCCTTTCGATGCGAAGGCAGATGCTATGACAGGTTTCGTTAAATTTCTTCACCTCGCGGCGCTCACCGCCGCTTCGGCGATTGTGCTGGCCACCACGACCGAGGCGCAGACGCCGCGCAATTGCGCGCCGCGCGATCATGTGGTGCTGCGGCTGGCCGATGGCTATGGCGAGACGCGCCAGTCCATGGGGCTGGGCGGCGATAATGCGGTGGTTGAGGTTTTCGCCTCTGACCAGACGGGCAGTTGGACGATCACGGTCACCGGGGTCAACGGCATCACCTGTCTTGTCGCCTCGGGCCAAGGGTTCGAGGCGCTGGCGGAGGAGTTGCCCGCCAAGGGCGAAGACGCCTGAGAGTGGATTATATCGGGAAAGCGCGGGCGGCCTAGGGCCGCCTTTTCTATGTTTGGGGCCTGCCGATGCTTGGGCGAAGTCCCGCCATTTATTTGTGCCGCCGTGGAACTGGAGAGGGCCATCCGGGTTGTGGTTCCAGAAGAGCAAGCAACGCTCATTTTTGGAAGGAGACCTACAATGAAACGTTTTCTGAGCACGACGGCCATCGTATTGACCATGACCGGCGCAGCCTTTGCTGACGCGCATTCCGAAGGCTTTGGCAACGTTGCCGTAGAGCAGACTGATTTCCTTGCATCCGACCTGATCGGCATGCGCATCTACAACTCCGAAGCCGAAGTTGACGCGGCCACCCCCGTTGCCGATGGCGCCGAGCAGGAGTGGGATGATATTGGCGAGATTAACGACATCATCGTGTCGCAGGACGGCGAAGTGACTGCCGTGATCCTCGGCATCGGCGGCTTCCTTGGTATGGGCGAACGTGACGTTTCCATTTCCATGGACAAGATTCGCATCCTGAACGACGAAGGCGGCGAGCGCTTCCTCGTTGTGAACACGTCGAAAGAGATGTTGGAGCAGGCGCCTGAGTTCGAACGCCCCATGATGGATGGCGAGCGGATGGAAGGCGACGCCATGAGCGAGACTGACGCGAACGTCACCGTCATCAATGGCGAGACCGAAGCCGAAGAGATGGCGAACGATGTCGAAGTCGAGACCGAGGAAATGGCCAATGACGTAGAGGCCGAGACCGAGGAACTGGCGCAAGACACCGAGAACGCGGCCGAGAACCTTGAAGCCGAGACCGAAGAGATGGCCAATGACGTAGAGGCCGAATCCGAGGAAATGGCGCAAGAAGCCGAAACCATGATGGAGAACGCCGAAGCCGAGACAGAAGAAGCTGTCAACGAAGCCGAAGCCAACACCACCGTGATCACAGGCGATGAAACCGTTGAGCGTGAACTGCTGCCGCGCCCCGAAGTTGAGCGTGAAGGCTATGCCAACGCCGAAGCCGAGATGATTGAGCAGATGAGCGCCGAAGACCTTGAAGGCTCCTATGTCTATGGTGCCAACGACGAAACCGTGGGTGAGATCGACACCCTGCTGATCGGCGACAACGGCCAGATTGACCGTGTTGTTATCAACGTGGGCGGTTTCCTTGGTCTGGGTGAAAAGCCGGTGGCCGTAACATTTGACGAACTTCAGGTTCTGCAAAATGTGGAAGGTGACGACGTGCGCATCTACATCGACAGCACCGAAGAGCGTCTGGAATCGCAGCCTGAGTACCAAGGCGACTAATTCTTCGCCTAAAGGTTCAGCAATTGGCCGCCCTTCGGGGCGGCCTTTTTCGTGGTGAGGGCAGGGGTTAGCCGCCCGCCAATGCTGCAACTTGCACGGGACCGTGCATTTCGGTATCTCCGGCGCAAATGAAACCTCTGTCGGAGACATGACCATGGCCAGACCCAAAATCGCGCTTATCGGCGCGGGGCAAATCGGCGGCACTCTCGCCCATCTCGCAGCGTTGAAAGAATTGGGCGATGTCGTCCTGTTCGACATTGCCGAGGGCACCCCTGAGGGCAAAGCTCTCGATATCGCGTCGTCGGGCCCCTCGGGCAAGTTCGACGCCACCATGTCGGGCACGCAAGACTACGCCGACATCGCGGGCGCGGACGTCTGCATCGTCACCGCCGGTGTCGCCCGCAAGCCGGGCATGAGCCGCGACGACCTGCTGGGCATCAACCTCAAGGTTATGAAATCCGTGGGTGAGGGCATTGCCAAGCACGCCCCCGACGCCTTCGTGATCTGCATCACCAACCCGCTTGATGCGATGGTCTGGGCGCTGCGCGAATTCTCGGGCCTGCCGCACAACAAGGTTTGCGGCATGGCTGGCGTGCTCGACTCCGCGCGTTTCCGCCACTTTCTCGCGACCGAATTCAACGTCTCGATGAAAGACGTCACCGCCTTCGTTCTGGGCGGCCACGGCGACACGATGGTGCCGCTGGTGCGTTACTCCACCGTCGCCGGTATCCCGCTGCCCGATCTGGTCAAGATGGGCTGGACCACGCAGGACAAGCTCGACGCCATCGTGCAGCGCACCCGTGACGGCGGCGCCGAGATCGTGGGCCTGCTGAAGACCGGTTCGGCCTTCTACGCGCCTGCCACTTCCGCGATCGAGATGGCCGAAGCCTATCTCAAGGACCAGAAACGCGTGCTGCCCGCGGCGGCGCATGTCGATGGGGCCTACGGCTTGAACGGCTTCTACGTGGGCGTGCCCACCGTGATCGGCGCAGGCGGTGTTGAGCGTGTCGTCGAGATTTCGATGAACAAAGACGAGCAGGCGATGTTCGACAACTCCGTCAACGCGGTCAAAGGTCTGGTCGAAGCCTGCAAAGGCATCGACGAGAGCCTCGCCTAAGCCTCACGGCATACGAGTTTTGGAGCGCGTCCCAAACGGGGCGCGCTTTTTCGTTCGGGGGGGGGAGTTTTGTGATCACACGATAATCTGCTGTGATCACAAAAACGGGCAGGACCACCTCACTCTGTCATTTTTCCACCGAAACACCGGCCAAACCCCGCAGATTCCCCGCAGTTCCCCGTGACAGTCCTGTAAAAACCGCTATCAAGATGCAAAGCACAGGACAAAGCACAGGACAAAGGACCGCGCCATGGCCGATGTGAACCGGGGTAACCGCCCGCTTTCCCCGCATTTGACGATCTACCGCCCTCAATTGACCTCCATGACGTCGATTCTCACCCGGATCACCGGCAACGCGATGCTGATCACCGCGCTGCTGATCGTGTGGTGGTTCCTCGCCGCGGCCACGTCGCTTGAGTATTTCGACACGGTGAACGGGATCATGACCAGCTGGTTCGGTGATCTGGTCTTTACCCTGTCGCTCTTGGGCCTGTGGTATCACACGCTGGCTGGCGTGCGTCACCTGATCTGGGACACGGGCCGCATGCTTGATATCCCCACCGCGGAAAAGCTGGGCTGGACCGTGCTGATCGGATCGGTCGTGCTGACCATCCTGACCATCATCATCGTTTGAGGAGCGACACCATGGCATACATGACAGATCGCAAACGCGCCCGCGGCCTTGGCTCGGCGAAAACCGGCACCGCGCATTTCTGGGCGATGAAAGTCTCCTCGCTGGCGCTGTTGGTCCTGATCCCGCTGTTCGTCTTTACCTTCGGCAGTGCGCTCGGCGGCAGCTATGAAGAGATCCTTGCCTATTACGCGCGTCCCTTCCCGGCCATCGTGGCGGCGCTGACGCTGATCGTGGGCTTTAAACATTTCAATGACGGCGTGCAGGTGCTGATCGAGGACTATGTCCATGGGCTGGCCAACAAAGTCGCCCTTATCGTGATGACCATCATCAGCTACGGCGCAGCAGCGGTTGGCGTTTTCGCCATCGCCAAGCTCGCCCTGTAACAATACGCCCAAACGGGAGACCGATTAAATGGCAGCATATGAATACGAAACCCACGAATATGACGTTGTCGTGGTGGGGGCAGGCGGTGCTGGCCTGCGCGCGACTTTGGGCATGGCGGAGCAGGGGCTGCGCACGGCCTGTATCTCTAAGGTATTTCCGACCCGCAGCCACACCGTGGCGGCGCAGGGTGGCATCGCCGCGTCCTTGAGCAACATGGGCCCCGACAACTGGCAGTGGCATATGTATGACACGGTCAAGGGCTCGGACTGGCTGGGCGATACCGACGCGATGGAATACCTCGCCCGCGAAGCGCCCAAGGCGGTTTACGAGCTTGAGCATTACGGCGTGCCCTTCTCGCGCACCGAAGAGGGCAAGATCTATCAGCGCCCCTTCGGCGGCCACACCACGGAATTCGGCGAAGGCCCGCCCGTGCAGCGCACCTGCGCCGCCGCTGACCGGACTGGTCACGCGATCCTGCACACGCTCTACGGCCAGTCGCTGAAGCAGAGCGCGGAATTCTTTATCGAATATTTCGCCATCGATCTGATCATGTCGGACGACGGTGTCTGCCAAGGTGTGCTCTGCTGGAAACTCGACGACGGCACCATGCATCTGTTCAGCGCCAAGATGGTCGTGCTGGCGACCGGCGGCTATGGCCGTGCCTATTTCTCGGCCACCTCCGCACATACCTGCACCGGCGACGGCGGCGGCATGGCGGCCCGTGCGGGTCTGCCGTTGCAAGACATGGAATTCGTCCAGTTCCACCCCACCGGCATCTACGGCGCGGGCTGTCTGATCACAGAAGGCGCGCGCGGCGAGGGCGGGTACCTCACCAACTCCGAGGGCGAGCGCTTCATGGAGCGCTATGCGCCGACCTATAAAGACCTCGCCTCGCGCGACGTTGTTTCGCGCTGCATGACGATGGAGATCCGCGAAGGCCGTGGCGTGGGCGAGAACAAGGACCACATCCATCTGCACCTCAACCACCTGCCGCCGGAGACGCTGGACCTGCGCCTGCCGGGCATCTCGGAATCCGCACGCATCTTTGCCGGTGTGGACCTCACGAAAGAGCCGATCCCGGTGCTGCCCACCGTGCACTACAACATGGGCGGCATCCCCACGAACTATTGGGGCGAGGTGCTGAACCCGACTGCGGACAACCCCGACGCCATCGCAACCGGCCTGATGGCCGTGGGCGAGGCGGGCTGTGCCTCGGTACATGGGGCGAACCGTCTGGGCTCCAACTCGCTCATCGACCTCGTGGTCTTTGGCCGCGCCGCTGCGATCCGCGCCGCCAAGATCGTCGACGCCGACAGCCCGGTACCCGCGCCGAACCTCAAATCGGTCGAGAAGGCCTTCGATCGCTTCGACGGTCTGCGCAATGCCAAGGGCGGCACGCCGACAGCCGAACTGCGCCTTGAGATGCAAAAGACCATGCAGGCCGATGCCGCCGTCTTCCGCACCGACAAGACGCTGGAGGAAGGCCGCAAGAAGATGATCGACGTGGCCGACAAGCTGAACGATCTGCATGTCACCGACCGCAGCCTCGTGTGGAACTCCGACCTGATGGAGACGCTGGAGCTGACCAACCTGATGCCCAACGCCACCGCCACGATCACCGCCGCCGCCGCGCGGAAAGAGAGCCGCGGCGCGCATGCGCATGAGGATTACCCTGATCGGAACGACGACGAATGGCGCAAACATTCGCTGGCGTGGTTCGACGGTAACGATGCCAAGCTGACCTACCGCGCCGTGCACCTTGATCCGCTGACCAAAGAGGATGAAGGCGGCATCGACATGAAGAAGATCGCCCCCAAGGCACGGGTGTATTGATGGTCCGCACAGCACTCATCGCGGCCACCCTGCTCGGCCTTTCGGCCTGTGTGGAGGTTCAGCAGGCGGTGGATGACACCGCCCGCCAGACCTCCAAAGGCGTGGTGACCGAGGTTCTGGCCACCCGTTTCCCGCAGGTGCCGAAAGAGCTGATCACCCCCTTCACCGATTGCATCATCGACAATGCCGACGCGCTGGAGCTGCGCGAATTGGCCCGCGCCACCGTGGTTGGCGTGGATGACACAACAGCGGGCACCGTGCGCACCATCCTGTCGCGCCCCGAGACCCGTACCTGCTTGCTGGCCGCCGCGCCCGCAGCCGGTCTGACGCTTTAGGAGACGCATAATGGTTCAACTGACGCTTCCGAAAAACTCCCGCATGACCAGCGGCAAGACATGGCCCAAGCCCGAAGGGGCGACCAACCTGCGCGAGTTCCATATCTACCGCTGGAACCCCGATGACGGGAAGAACCCGGCGCTCGACACCTATTTCGTCGATATGGACGATTGCGGGCCGATGATTCTCGACGCGCTGATCAAGATCAAGAACGAGATCGACCCGACGCTGACCTTCCGCCGCTCCTGCCGCGAGGGCATCTGCGGCTCTTGTGCGATGAACATCGACGGGATCAACACGCTGGCCTGCACTTACGGCATGGAAGAGATCAACGGCGTGGTGAAGATCTACCCGCTGCCGCATATGCCGGTGGTCAAGGACCTGATCCCCGATCTGACCCACTTCTACGCCCAGCACGCCAGCATCCAACCATGGCTGGAGACCGACACGCCCGAGCCGCGCAAGGAGTGGAAACAGTCGATCGACGACCGCGCCAAGCTCGATGGTCTGTATGAGTGCATCATGTGCGCCTGCTGCTCGACTTCCTGCCCCAGCTACTGGTGGAACGGCGACCGCTACCTCGGGCCAGCGGCCCTGCTGCACGCCTACCGCTGGATCATCGACAGCCGGGACGAGGCGACGGGCGAGCGTCTTGATGACCTGGAAGACCCGTTCAAGCTCTACCGCTGCCACACGATCATGAACTGCGCCAAGACCTGCCCCAAGGGGCTGAACCCGGCGGCGGCGATCGCCAACATCAAGAAACTGATGGTCGAGCGCACCGTCTAATCTACCCAATCCGACAGGAAGGCCCGGCCAAGCGCCGGGCCTTTGGTTTTTCCCATGATCCTGCCCTTTGTCATCGTTATCGTCTTTGTGATCGTGCTGATCTTTGCCCGTCGCAACGCGCCCACGCGCGACTGCCGCTGGCGCGAAGACCGGGCGGGGGACAAAGGCGCGCTACGCAAATACCACTGCGTCGCCTGCGGGGCCGAAGCCTACCGCAGCGAAGGCCCACCCGACCGCTGCCTCAAAGGGCTCGACACCCCGCGTCTGTGACTTGCTTTTGCCCCCAACCCACCGCAAGCTTGCCGAAACAGGGGAGGCAGCAATGGGTGAGCGTTTCAAAGCAGATGTGATCGTCGTGGGGGCGGGTCTGGCCGGCATGGTTGCCGCCCATGAGGCCGTGCTGCGCGGTCGCCGTGTGCTGCTCATGGACCAAGAAGGCCCGCAAAGCCTCGGCGGGCAGGCCTATTGGTCGCTCGGCGGTCTCTTCATGGTCGACACACTCGAACAGCGCCGCATGGGCATCCGCGACAGCGCGGAACTCGCCTATCGCGACTGGATGGGCTCGGCGCAGTTCGACCGCCCCGAAGACGCCAATCCCCGCAAACTCGCGGAAGGGTTCATCGACTGGGCGGCAGGCGACATGCGCGCTTGGCTGCACCAGATCGGCCTGCGCTGGTTCCCGGTCGTCGGCTGGGCCGAGCGCGGCGGGGCAGGGGCCCATGGCCACGGCAACTCTGTCCCGCGATTTCATATCACTTGGGGCACCGGCACCGGCGTCGTCGCCCCTTTCGCGCGGCTGATGCAGGAATACGCGGCAGCGGGCAAACTGCGCCTCGCCTTCCGCCACCGCGCCACCCGGCTGATCACAACGGATGGCGCGGTCACCGGCGTGGCGGGCGAGGTGCTGGAAGACAGCGACGCCCCGCGCGGTCAAAGCACATCGCGAAATGTCACCGGCGACTTTGAGCATACCGCCGAGGCCGTCATCCTCACCACCGGCGGCATCGGCGCCAACCACGATTTGGTGCGGCAACACTGGCCCAAAGACCGCCTCGGCCCCGCGCCGCGCCAGATGGTCAGCGGCGTGCCCGACTACGTCGACGGCAAGATGCACGCCATCGCCGCCGAAGCCGGGGCAGGGCTCATCAACGAAGACCGCATGTGGCACTATTGCGAAGGCGTGCAAAACTGGGATCCGATCTGGCCCAACCACGGCATCCGCATACTGCCCGGACCGTCCTCAATGTGGTTCGACGCGCGCGGCGACCGGATGGAAGCACCCTGCCTGCCCGGCTTCGACACGCTCTCGACCCTCAAACGCATCCTGCAAGCAGGCGAACACAGCTGGTTCATCCTGACGCAAAAGATCATCGAAAAGGAATTCGCCCTCTCGGGATCCGAACAGAACCCCGATCTCACCTCCGGCAAATGGGGCGAAGTCCTGAAAGCACGGCTCGGCAAGGGGGCAACCGCCGCAGTCGAGGTCTTCAAAGAAAAAGGCGCGGACTTCATCGTCGCCGAGGACTTGAAAACCCTCGTTACCCGCATGAACGCCCTCACACCCGAGACCCCCGTCGCCCTAGAGCACATCCGCGCCCAAATCGCAGCCCGCGATGGCCAGTTGGGCAACCCCTTCGCCAAAGACGCCCAGATCACCGCGATCCGCGGCGCCCGCAACTACCGTGGCGACCGCTTGATCCGCACCGCCAAACCCCACGCCATTCTCGATCCGGCCAACGGCCCGCTCATCGCTGTGCGCCTCAACATCCTCACCCGCAAATCCCTCGGCGGATTACACAGCGACACCCAAGGCCGCGTGCTCACGCCTGCGGGCACCATCCTCCCCGGCCTCTTCGCAGCCGGAGAGGTCTGCGGCTTCGGCGGCGGCGGCTACCACGGCTACAACGCCCTCGAAGGCACCTTCTTAGGTGGCTGCCTCTACTCCGGCCGCCTCGCCGGCCAACACGCCTGAAAGACGCACCACACCCCCTCCCTTCATCCTTTCCCAAATACCTTCCGCACTCTCCCCACACGCGAGCGCCAACCAACGAAGCACCCCACCGCTCACACCACCCGCCAAGCCACGAAAAAAGGCGCGACCCCCGCCGCGCCCCTTCATCCTTTTTCAAATACCAACCCCGCCCTTTCAGCAGGCGCCGCACTCAGGCAAAGGCCGCCTCCAGCGCAATCTCGACCATATCGCCAAAACTCTTTTCGCGATCCTCCGAGGGCAGCGCCTCGCCGGTCTGCAAATGATCGCTCACCGTCAACACCGCCAAGGCACGCCGCTTGTGCCGCGCGGCCAGCGTGTAAAGCTCCGCTGCCTCCATCTCGACACCGAGGATGCCATGGCGCACCATCTGCTCATCGAGATCGGGGCGCTCCGCATAGAAAACATCCGAGGAATAGATCCCGCCTACATGGGTCTCGGCCTCCAGCTTTTCGGCGGCAGCGACAGCAGCGCTTAAAAGGCCGTAATCGGCGCAGGGGGCGTAGTTCAATTCGCGGAAAATGCCGGAGGAGGGCGAGGTGATGGTGCTGGCCGTCATGGCGATGATCACGTCGCGGATGCCGACATGGGATTGCATGCCGCCACAAGAGCCGATGCGGATCAGGGTCTGCGCGCCATATTCGGTCATCAACTCATTGGCGTAGATCGACAGCGACGGCATGCCCATGCCCGAGCCTTGGATCGTCACCCGGTTGCCGCGCCATGTGCCGGTAAAGCCGAGCATACCGCGCACTTCGTTGACCAGTTCGGCCCCTTCGAGAAAGGTCTCCGCCGCCCATTTCGCGCGGTAGGGGTCGCCGGGCATCAATACGGTTTCGGCGATATCGCCGGGTTTTGCGCCAATATGGACGGTCATTTCTGTCTCCTGATGTTTGGCGCATTTTGCCCGCGCAAGGCGGGCTTCACAAGGGCTGCGGTGGGGCAGGGGGCGTGACGTAAACTTCCGCTCGGCGCCGTGCGGGCGGTGACTATCGAATTCACATTTCCGTTAGCAATAAAAAAAGCGCCGGTGAATTGCTATTCAACCGGCGCGAAATTCCCGTATTTCGGGAAGTATTAAACCCGCATCGTTTCCGGATCGGCACCATTCTCTACTTGGGCGCGGAACCAATTTGGCTGGCGGCCTTTTCCAGTCCAAGTCTGGGACGGGTTTTCCGGATTGGCGAACTGGGGTTTCGATTTCGGACCGGCGGAGGCTTTGCGCGGCTTCTTGGCCTTCTTGGGCGCGGGGGCCTCATCAGCTAACTCATTCAGGGAAAAGCCATATTCCGCCGCTGCCTTTTGCGCCGCCTTGCGGGCGGCGCGGCGTTCGCGCGCCTGTGCGGCCTGCAAGGCCTTTTTGACATCCGACAGAAGTTTCTCCAGTTCCTTACGGCCCATGGATTTCAGGTCTTTTTCCATATCTGATATTTCCTTTCCAGATTGTGCTGGTAGAGGGAATTATAGCGCCAATAGGTTAATTGCACGATGTATTTTGTGTCAGCCTATTCCGCCGCCACCGCTTTGGGATCGGCAAGCGTAATAATATCCTGCATGATGACGTTCAATTCGAAGTCCTTCGGCGTATAGACCTGCGCCACCCCGGCGGCGCGCAAACGGGTGGCGTCGGCCTCGGGAATGATGCCGCCGACGATGACGGGAATATGGGTCAACCCGGCCTCGGCCATGCGTTTCATTAGGTCTTCGACCAAGGGCACGTGAGAACCCGAGAGGATCGACAGGCCGACCACATGGGCGGCTTCCGTTTGTGCTGCTTCGACGATCTCCGCAGGGGTCAGACGGATGCCTTCATAGCTGATGTCCATGCCGCAATCGCGGGCGCGGACGGCGATCTGTTCCGCCCCGTTTGAGTGGCCGTCGAGCCCTGGTTTGCCGACGAGGAATTTCAGCCTGCGGCCCAATCTGTCGCTGACCGCGTCTACCGCATCGCGCAGGTCGTCCAAACCTTCGGTCTTGTTAGACTGGCCTGCGGAAACCCCTGTGGGGCCACGATATTCCCCGTGAACGGCGCGCATCTGCGCGGCCCATTCGCCGGTCGTCACCCCGGCTTTCGCGGCGGCGATGGAGGCGGGCATGATGTTCTCGCTCCCCTGCGCCGCGGCGCGCAGATCGGCCAGCGCCTGTTTCACGGCACCCGCGTCGCGCGCGCTGCGCCATGCGTCGAGCCGTGCGAGCTGGTCGGCCTCGGCGCCGGGGTCGGATTGCATGATATCGCCCGCGCCGGTCATCAGGGGCGAGGGCGCGCCTTGCTGCCATTTATTGACGCCCACCACGACGGTTTCGCCGCTTTCGATACGCCGCAGCCGGTCGGCATTGCTTTCGACCAAACGTCCTTTCATGTAATCGATCGCGGAAATCGCGCCGCCCATCCCGTCGAGATTCGCCAATTCGGCCCGCGCGCCTTCTTTCAGCAATTCGACCTTGGCATCGACCGCCGGGTTGCCGTCGAATAGATCGTCGAATTCCAAAAGATCCGTTTCATGGGCCATGATCTGCTGCATCCGCATCGACCATTGTTGATCCCAGGGGCGGGGCAGGCCGAGAGCTTCGTTCCATGCGGGCAATTGCACGGCGCGGGCGCGGGCTTTTTTCGACAGGGTCACGGCCAGCATTTCGATGAGAATACGGTAGACGTTATTCTCGGGCTGTTGTTCGGTCAGCCCCAGCGAATTGACCTGCACCCCATAGCGGAAACGACGGAATTTTGGGTCTTCAACCCCATAGCGCGCGCGGCAAATCTCGTCCCAAAGGTCTACAAAGGCGCGCATTTTGCACATCTCGGTGACGAAACGGATGCCTGCGTTCACGAAGAAGGAAATGCGGCCCACCAATTTCGGGAAATCCTCTGCCGGGACGCGGGGTTTCAGCGCGTCGAGCACAGCAGTGGCGGTGGCCAGAGCGAATGCCAATTCCTGTTCCGGCGTCGCGCCTGCCTCTTGCAGGTGGTAGGAACAGACGTTCATCGGGTTCCATTTCGGGACATTCGTATAGCAGAATTCGGCCACATCCGCGATCATCTTGAGCGATGGCGCGGGCGGGCAGATGTAGGTGCCGCGGCTGAGGTATTCCTTGATCAGGTCGTTTTGCACCGTGCCTTGCAGCTTTGAGACATCCGCGCCCTGTTCCTCGGCCACCGCGATATAGAGCGCCAGCAGCCAAGGGGCGGTGGCGTTGGTCGTCATCGAGGTGTTCATCTGTTCCAGCGGGATGCCGTCAAACAGCGCGCGCATATCGCCGAGGTGGTTCACCGGCACGCCTACTTTGCCCACCTCGCCACGGCTGAGCACATGGTCGCTGTCATAGCCGGTTTGGGTCGGCAGGTCGAAGGCCACGGAAAGCCCGGTCTGCCCGCGCTCGAGGTTCGAGCGGTAAAGCGCGTTGGACGCGGCGGCGGTGGAGTGGCCCGCATAGGTGCGAATGAGCCAGGGGCGGTCTTTCTGCGGTTGGGTCATCGTGGCCTCATGAATCTGGGTGGCAATAAAGTTGCGTCATGATGTTGATACGGGAAATAATATGCCTCTGTCAATTCGCTGCGTTGCGGCATCACTCGGGCCGCTTGGGCGGGCGGGAAACAGATAAATATTGTCCTCTCGCCCCTGCGCTGTAAGGGTTAAGCCATGACGCAGACTGTGCAATTGCCCCTTTGGCTGTTCATCCTCATCGTGGTTTTCGCAGCCGTCACGGCGCTGAGCCATTTTCTGCTGCCTTCGGTGCGTTGGTTCTTTCGCCGGCGGCTCGAACGGGCGGTGGCGCGGTTGAACAAGCGGCTGACGCGGCCCATTGAGCCCTTCAAACTGGCGCGGCGGCACGACATGATCCAGCGACTGATCTATGATCCGGAGGTCAGCCAAGAAATCGTCAACTATGCCCGCAGCAACGGCGTGCCGGAAAACGTGGCCTTTCAAAAGGCGCGGGAATATGCGCGTGAGATCGTGCCGCGGTTTTCGGCCTTCGCCTATTTCAGTTTCGGCATCCGCTTGGCGCGGCTGTTGACCAATACGGTCTACCGGGTAGAGACGGCGGTGAGTAACGAGACGACATTCGCCGCGCTGCCGCGGGATGCCACGGTGGTCTTTATCATGAACCACCGGTCGAACATGGATTACATGCTGGTGACCTATCTCGCCGCGCGGTCTTCGGCGCTGAGCTATGCGGTGGGGGAATGGGCGCGGGTTTGGCCGCTGAGCACGCTGATCCGCTCCATGGGGGCTTACTTCATCCGCCGCCGGTCGCGCGGGGCGCTCTATCGCAAGGTCTTGGCGCGCTATGTCCAGATGGCCACGACGGGCGGGGTGACACAGGCCTTCTACCCCGAGGGTGGGTTGAGCCTGACCGGGGCCTTGCAGCCGCCGAAGGTCGGGCTTTTGTCCTATGTCGTGGATGGCTTCGACCCCGAGGGCGCGCGCGACATCATCTTTGTGCCCGTGGCGATTAACTATGACCGGGTGCTGGAAGACCGCGTATTGATCGCCGCCGGGCAGCGCGGAGACCGGCGTTTCGGAGCGCGGATCACGGTTGTTGTGGGCTTCGTGCTGCGCAAGATGTGGCGGCGGCTGCGCGGGCGCGACACGCGTTTTGGCACGGCGGCGGTGACTTTTGGCGATCCGCTGTCGTTGCGTCGCACCGGGGCCGGGGTGCCGGTCTCGGAGTTGTCCGAGATGTTGATGGACCGGATCGCGCAGGCGATGCCGGTGCTGACCGTGCCGCTGATTGCGCGGGTGATGTTGCAGGCCGCGCGCCCGATGAAGGAGGCCGATCTGCTGGCCGAAGTGGCCGCCACTTTGGAGAAAATGCCACCGCGCAACCGGGTGCCGAAGCCGGACGTCCTGCCCGAACGGGTCGCCCGCGCTGTCGCGCGGCTGAAGAAACGTAGCGTCATTTCCGAAGGCCCAGAGGGGCTGGAGATCGTCGAGGGGCAGGGGCCTGTTTTGGCCTTCTACGCTAATTCCATTGCACATTTCCCCTCGGAGGATGCTGCACCTGCGGCAGAAATTGCTGCGACTGCTGGGTCATAAAATTACAAACGGCGGTATCTAGGGGTTGCATTGTTGCGCGGCGGATCATATCCCGAAAGGGAGCCGCCGCGATTCTGCGGTGCGGCACAGACCTTGTAGACACCGATCACCGGCAGGAGGCCCACATGGCACTGGATACGAAACACGCCGAATATGACGCCCCGCAAAAGGACCTCTATGAAGTGGGCGAGATGCCCCCGATGGGGCATGTCCCGAAACAGATGTATGCTTGGGCGATCCGCCGCGAACGGCACGGCGACCCGGACAGCGCGATGCTGCAAGAGGTGGTCGACGTGCCCAGGCTCGACAGCCAAGACGTGCTGGTCCTCGTGATGGCGGCGGGCATCAACTACAATGGTGTCTGGGCCGCGCGCGGCGTGCCGATCAGCCCCTTTGACGGCCATGGCGAGCCTTACCACATCGCGGGCTCCGATGCCTCGGGCATCGTCTGGGCGGTGGGCGACAAGGTGACCCGCTGGAAGGTCGGCGACGAGGTGGTGATCCACTGCAACCAAGACGATGGCGACGACGAGGAATGCAACGGCGGCGACCCGATGTATTCTCCCAGCCAGCGGATCTGGGGCTACGAGACGCCCGACGGCTCTTTCGCGCAGTTCACCCGGGTGCAGAGCCAGCAGCTGATGCCGCGGCCCAAGCACCTGACATGGGAAGAAAGCGCCTGCTACACGCTGACGCTGGCGACCGCCTATCGGATGCTCTTTGGCCATGAGCCGCATGACCTGAAGCCCGGCCAGAACGTGTTGGTCTGGGGCGCTTCCGGTGGCCTCGGCTCCTATGCGATCCAGCTTATCAACACCGCGGGCGCAAATGCGATCGGCGTGATCAGCGACGAGAGCAAGCGCCAGTTCGTGATGGATCTGGGCGCCAAGGGCGTGCTGAACCGCAAGGACTTCAACTGCTGGGGCCAATTGCCCACCGTGAACACGCCGGAATATGCCGAGTGGTTCAAGGAAGCGCGCAAATTCGGCAAGGCGATCTGGGACATCACCGGCAAGGGCGTGAATGTCGACATGGTCTTCGAGCACCCCGGCGAAGCGACCTTCCCGGTCTCAACCTTTGTCGTGAAAAAGGGCGGCATGGTGGTTATCTGCGCTGGCACAAGCGGGTTCAACCTGACCTTCGACGTGCGCTACATGTGGATGCACCAGAAGCGCTTGCAGGGCAGCCACTTTGCCCACCTCAAACAGGCGAGTGCGGCCAACAAGCTGATGATGGAGCGGCGGCTCGACCCCTGCATGTCCGAGGTCTTTAGCTGGGCCGATCTGCCCGAGGCGCATATGAAGATGATGCGTAATGAGCATAAGCCGGGCAATATGTCGGTACTGGTCCAAGCCCCGACGACCGGGCTGCGCACGCTGGAAGACACGCTGGTCGCCCGCGACTAAGCGACACGGATCGGCTAAGATGAGACCCCCGTGGCTTCGGCTGCGGGGGTTTTGCGTGGCACCCTGTCGAAACAGAGGCTTAGCGCCCGAAGCCCCGCTATTTATGGGGGGGCAGAAAGCGCGGATGGTGCAAAATTTCGTACATGCTATGGTTGTATTAATCTGCCATTAACCAAAGCTGGGCGACCCTCATGCGAGATGATTGGATATTGGACGTTTTGGCCGATCTCAGGGCTTTTGCCATGGCGAACCAACTGCCGCGCACGGCGGAACAGTTGGACGACGCGGCGCTGATCGCTCTGGCTGAGATGTCCTTGCAACGCGAAAGGGCCATGGGCCGGACGCATGAGGATAGAGCCGCATCTGGAACGGATTTGGGAAAGGCTGGCGCAGGCTGATGGCCAGCCCGCCCTTGGGCAGGCCTGCAAAGATCTGCGCGATCACTATGGCATTCTGCACGTCGTCTATCACTGGGTCGACACGGCGGGGGTGCAATATGGCTGCGGCACCTATGGCGCGCTCTGGTCTGAGCGCTATCAGGCGCATAACTACCTGCGCATCGATCCCGTGGTCGCGGGCTGCTATCGCCGGTTCGAGCCGGTGGATTGGAAAGACCTCGATTGGTCCTCTCGCGCGGCGCGGCAGTTTCGCCGGGATGCTTTGGACCATGGGGTTGGCGATCAGGGGTTCTCGGTTCCGATCCGGGGGCCGCATGGGCAATTCGCGCTTTTCACCACGAACCACAGTTGCACCGATCGGGTTTGGGCCGCTTTCACCGCGCGGCACCGGCGCGATCTGATCTGGGCGGCCCATTGTTTCAATGAAAAGGCGTTGGCGCTGGCCCCGGAGCGGGCGCCGGGTGCGGTGCAGGCGCTCTCCCCGCGCGAGGTGGATGCGATGACCCTGCTGGCGGTGGGCTATAGCCGCGCGCAGGTGGCTGACCGTCTGTCGATCTCGGAACATACGCTGCGGGCCTATGTGGAAAGCGCCCGCTTCAAACTGGGGGCGTCCAACACCACCCATGCGGTCGCCCGCGCGCTGAGCCGGGGGCTGATCGTCGTCTGAGGCGGATAATCCACATGAATCGCAGGCGCGCGGGGCAAAGCCATCTGGCCCCCGGCGCGGGGCTCATTTAGGGTCGCCCAATGACATCTACCGCGCTCACCTATTCCGAAGACCAAGCCGCCGCCCATGACAAGGTGGCCGATATGCTGCGCTCTGCGGGCATCGATCTGGACGACTCGCTTTTGATGCCGCCTGCGGGCGGGCCGGATCAGGTGATGGCGGTGACCGGCAAGGCCGGATCGGGCAAAACCCTGCTGCTGGCCGAGCTTTACCGCGCGCTGGAAGGGGCCGGGGTCGAGATCGTGTCGGGCGATTACGAATCGCGCAAGAAGCGCGAGAAGCGGACCTTGGCGATCCTCGCGCCCACCAACAAGGCGGCGAGCGTGCTGCGGTTGCGCGGGGTGCCTGCGACGACGATCCACCGCATTCTCTATACGCCGGTCTATCACCCTGAATACGAGCGCATCGCCGAATGGCTGACCGGCAACGGCGAGAAGCCCGAGATCGAGGGCCTCAGTGAAATGGCGCTGGACCGCGCGGCGGCGTTTTTCGCGAACAACAAGTCCGTGCCCGGTGCGCTGGCGGCGGCGGGGCTCAGGGGCAGTGATTTCATCACCGGCTGGAAGCGGCGGGAAGAGCCATTGGACATCGGCTTTGTCGACGAAAGTTCGATGCTGGACGACAAGCAGTTCGAGGATTTGAAAGAGATCTTCCCGACGCTGCTGTTGTTCGGCGACCCGGCGCAGTTGGCACCGGTGGGGCAGTCGGGCACGATGGTCTTCGAGAAACTGCCCGAAAAGCGCGTGTTGAACCTCAACCGCATCCACCGGCAAGAGGCCGACAACCCGATCCTCGATCTCGCCCATGCGCTGGCCGATCCGCAGTTGGAGTTTCATGACTTTGAGCGGATGATCGAAGACGCGGCGCGCAAGGACGACCGCGTGGTCTGGGGCCAGCGGGTCGAAGTCGATCTCATGGCGCGCAGCCCGGTGCTGGTCTGGCGCAACGCGACGCGCATCCGGCTCATCAATGCGTTCCGCAGCGTGCATGGCGCGCCGGAGGATGCGTTGCTGGCCGGTGAGCCGCTGATCTGCGACGGGATCGAACTGCCGCTGAAACACCGCAAGAAACGGCTGGATCTTGAGGCACGGGGCCTGATCAAGGGCGCGCAGGTGGTCTATCTGGGCGAGGGGCGCAAGCCCGGCTTCAGCCGCTTGCATGTGATCGGCGCCGAAGACCCGCAGGTGAGTGCCGCCTCGATCGTGAAGATCGAAAAGCCGGATGAGGAAGAGCCCTTCATCCCCTTCGCCGCCCGCATGGGGGCGACCTTTCTGCACGGGGCGGCGGTGACGATCCACAAGGCCCAAGGCAGCCAGTGGGAGAATGTGCAGGTCTTTGCCCCCGATCTCTATGCCGCCGCGCGGATGGGGCGGAGCGAGGCGGGGCAGCCCCTGTGGAAACGGCTCGCCTATGTGGCGATTACGCGCGCTCAGGAACGTCTGATCTGGGTGGTGCGCAACCGGCTCAGCAAGCCTTCGGGGCCGCTGCGGGTGGATGATCTGCGGGCCGCGCCAGCGGCGGCGCTGACGCTTGAGGCGACCGAGGATGGCGCGGCTTAGCGGCGCATGAGGCCGAAGACGGCCGAAGCGCCCCAGCCCGCCGCAACTGCGATGAAGAGCGACAGCAGCCCGTAAAGAAACGCCTGTTGATGGGCAAGGTTGAATAGCCAACGCTCCATCCCGACTTTGCGCACGTCGATGATCGTCTCATACTGCGCTACCACATCGCCGCCGCGCGTGAGGAAAATCCGCGTGTCATAGGCCCCTTCGGTGAGCGAGGCGGGCAGGGCGACGGCGGCGCGGAAGAGGGTCTGTTCATCCACCTTCACCCCGTCTTCGATAACCTGGTACAGGTTCGCATCCTTACGCACGCGGATCAGCGCGTCGGTGAATTGGGTGGGGTCCGCGATCTCCATCGGGGCGCCGACCGACCGGATGGCGCGGGGGATGGAAATGCGGTGGCGCAGGTCTTCGATGCGTTTGAGCACCTCGGCCAGCGGGCCAGAGGTGACCACGGCGTAGAAGCTCGGCGCGCGGTCGACCTCAACCGCGGCGGTGTTCACCCAGATGCCAAAGCGCCGCTCTTTCCGGCGCACCATGACCGGGGCCGAGGGGCCGGAGACGGTGATGACCACTTCGAGCGGCGCGCCATCGGGGATCGGGGTTTCGCGTTTGACGGCCCCGTAGACGAGGATCTCGGACCCGTCGAAATTGGTGGTGATGGAGACTTCGGCCTGGCTGAGGCCAAGCACGATTTCCTCTTCCGCCGTGGCGGTCAGGGCCGTGAAACACAGGCCAAGGAAGGCGACCAGCGCGCGCATCATTCCGCGGCCACCGGGCTGAGAGAATAGAGTTCCGCCGGTTCCAGCAACAGGTCGAGCGCCAGCTTGCCGCAGACCGCCAAGACCAGCACCGCGAGCAGGATGCGGAGCTGTTCGGCCTGCATCCGCACGCCGATCCGCGTGCCCACCTGCGCGCCGAGCACACCGCCCACCAGCAGCAGCACCGCCAGCACGATGTCAACCGTCTGGTTGGTGGTGGCATGGAGCATGGTGGTGAAGCCGGTGACGAAGATGATCTGCAACAGCGAGGTGCCGATCACGACTTTGGTTGGCATGCCGAGCAGGTAGATCATCGCAGGCACCATGATGAAACCGCCGCCCACGCCCATGATCGCCGAGAGCATCCCGACCGCCGCGCCCACCAGCACCGGCGGGATTACTGAGATATAAAGGCCCGAAACCCGAAAGCGAATTTTGAACGGCAGCCCATGCACCCAATAGTGTTTCTTGCGTTTGACCCGGCCCCCCTTGCGGGTGCGGCGGATGGCGCGGAGCGATTCCACGAACATCAGCCCGCCGATAATGCCAAGGAAGACGACATAGCAAAGCGTCACCAGCAGATCGACTTGGCCGAGCGATTTCAGGTAGTTGAAGATGAACATGCCGATGCCGGAGCCGATCAGGCCCCCGGCCAGCAGCACCCAGCCCATTCGGAAATCGACCGTCTTTCGCTTGAGATGCGCCAGAAGCGCCGAGAAGGAGGAGGCCACGATTTGATTGGTCGAGGTCGCCACCGCCACGGCGGGCGGGATGCCGACAAAGAACAGCAGCGGCGTGATCAGAAACCCGCCGCCGACGCCGAACATGCCCGACAGGATGCCCACGATGCCGCCCAATCCCAAAAGGAGGAAGGCGTTGACCGATACTTCGGCAATGGGCAGGTAGATTTGCATGACGTTTCCTAGCCCCGAACGGCCGCGCAGTTCAACATAGCTTGTCGCGGTGAGGCGACCACTTTGACAGGTTGCGCCGATCCGGCCCTCGGGTGCAAGGGCCGGAAGGAAGTGTCAGCGTTCTTTCACATAGGGCTCGCCACCCGCGCGCGGCGGGATCGCTTTTCCGACAAAACCGGCGAGGATCACCACGGTCATCAGGTAGGGAAGGGCGCCCAGAAGCTGGCCCTGCACCTTGATGCCGATGACCGATTGGATCACGTCCGGTCGCGTTTCGAGCGCGCCGAAGAGGCCGAAGAGCAGCGTCGCCCAGAGCGCGTACCAGGGCCGCCACTTGGCGAAGATCAGCGCGGCCAGTGCGATGAAGCCGCGGCCCGCGGACATGTCCTTGACGAAACCCGCCTGCAGCGCGGTGCTGAGGTAGGCGCCCGCCACGCCGCAGAGCAGGCCCGCGATGGCCACGGCGGCATAGCGCAGACCCACGACCGAGACACCGGCGGTGTCGACGGCGGCGGGGTTCTCGCCCACGGCGCGCAGGCGCAGGCCGAAGCGGGTGCGGAACAGGATCCACCACGTCAGCGGCACGGCGAGGAAGGCGGCATAGACGAGGATCGAATGGCCCGAGATCAGCTCTTCGTAGAGCGGGCCGATGATCGGCACGCTCTCCATCGCCTCAGCGAAGGGTAGGGTGATCGGCTCGAACCGCGCGCCGCCGAAGAGCGAGGGCGTGCGGCCCCCTTGGGCGAACCAGTCCTGCGCGATCAGCACAGTCATGCCCGCGGCGAGGAAGTTGATCGCCACGCCTGAAATCAGCTGGTTGCCGCGGAAGGTGATCGAGGCGAGGCCATGCACGGCGCTCAGCGCCAGCGAGGAGGCGATGCCCGCCGCCAGACCCAGCCAGACCGAGCCGGTGAGCGAGGCCAGCGCCGCCGAGAAGAAGGCCGCGGCCAGCATCTTGCCCTCGAGCCCGATGTCGAAGACGCCTGCGCGTTCGGAGAAAAGACCGGCAAGACAGGCCAGAAGCAGCGGCGTGGCCAGCCGCACGGTGCTGTCGAGCAATTGGATGAGCGTGATGTAGTCCATAGGTCAGACCCGCTTTCTCAGGGGGGTATAGGGGCTCATTCCGCGCTCTCCGACTGGGCGCTGCGGGGGCCGGGTTTGGGCGGGCCGGGGCGGCGGAACATCAAGAAGAGACGCTCCAGCGGCATCCGCACCATGTTGTCGAGCGCGCCGGTGAAGAGGATCACGAGCGCCTGGATCACGACGATCAACTCGCGCGGGATCGAGGTCCAGAGCGCCAGTTCCGCGCCGCCTTGGTAGAGGAAGCCGAAGAGCAGGGCGGCAAAGAAGACGCCCACCGGGTGCGAGCGGCCCATCAGCGCCACGGCGATGCCGATAAAGCCCGCGCCCTCGGTCGCGTTCAGCACCAGACGTTCGCTTTCGCCCATGACGTTGTTGATCGCCATCAGCCCCGCCAGCGCGCCCGAGATAATCATCGTGATCATGGTGATGCGCACGGGCGAGATGCCCGCGTATTTCGCCGCCGGCTGCGAATGGCCGTAGGCGCGGATTTCATAGCCCAGACGGGTGCGCCAGATCAGCATCCAGATCGCCACACATGCGCCGACGGCCACCAGCAGCGAGACGTTGGCGGGTGCGGATTTGGAGAAGGCGATGCCAAGGGGGGCAAGGAGTTCGTGCAGGGTCGGCAGATGCACGGCCTCGGGGAAGCGGGCGCTGGCCGGGTCCATGCTGCCCGGCGGGCGCATAAGGTTCACCAGAACGTAGTTCAGCAGCGCCGCGGCGATGAAGTTGAACATGATCGTGGTAATCACGACGTGGGAACCGCGCTTGGCCTGTAGCCAGCCGGGGATCGCGGCCCAGACCGCGCCCAGAAGACCGGCCATGACGCCGCAACCGATCAGTGCCAGCGTCCAATGCGGCCAGGGGATGTAGAGCGCGGCCAGCGCCACACCGAGGCCGCCGAGCATCGCTTGACCTTCACCGCCGATGTTGAACAGCCGCGCGTGGAAGGCCACGGCGACGGCAAGACCAGTGAAGATGAAGTTGGTGGCGTAGTAGAGCGTGTAGCCCCAGCCATAGGTCGAGCCGAGCGCGCCCTTGACCATGAGGTTCACCGCCGCGACCGGGTCTTCGCCGATCGACAGGATCACCAGCGCCGAGAGCACGGCGGCCAGCAGGAGAGAGATCAGCGGCACGAGGATCACCTCGGCCCATTTCGGCATCACGTCCATCTCAGACCTCCTTGCGCGCGTCGCCGCCCGCCCGGGCGAGATTGGCCTCGACCTCGGCCACGCTGTGTTCGTTCTCGGTATCGGTGATGCCTGCCATCAGCAGCCCAAGCTCCTTTTCGTCGGTCTGATCGGCGGCGCGTTCGCCCATGATCTGCCCGTCGAACATCACCGCGATGCGGTCCGACAGGGCGAGAATTTCCTCAAGCTCGACCGAGACCAGCAGGATCGCCTTGCCCTGATCGCGCAGGGCGATGATCTGCTCGTGGATAAATTCGATCGCGCCGATGTCGACACCACGGGTGGGCTGGCCGATGAGCAGAAGGTCGGGGTTGCGCTCGATCTCGCGCGCCAGAACGATCTTCTGCTGGTTGCCGCCCGAGAAATTCTTGGCGGCCAGCGTCGGGTCGGGCGGGCGCACGTCGAAACGGGCCATCTTGTCCTCGGCATCGGCGCGGATCGCCGCGTGGTCCATCAGCATGCCGCTGTTGAAACGGTCGTCGTGGTGGTAGCCGAAGACGTTGTTCTCCCAAGCCTGAAAATCCATGATCAGACCTTCGCGCTGGCGGTCTTCGGGCACATGGGCCACGCCGCGCGCGCGGCGCGACTGGCCGTCGCTTTTCTTGCCCGAGAGGTCCAGCGGGGTGCCGTTGAGCGTGACACTGCCGGTGCCGTCGGCATAGCCGCCCAGCACTTCCAAAAGTTCCGATTGGCCGTTGCCCGCAACGCCCGCAAGGCCCAGCACTTCGCCGGCGCGAATCTGCAGGTCGATCCCGCGCAGCCGCTCGACGCCCTTGTCGTCGACCACCCGCAGGCCCTTGATGTCGAGGATCACGTCGCCCGGGGTGGCGGGCTCTTTGTTGACGCGCAAGAGCACCTTGCGCCCGACCATCAGCTCGGCCAGTTCCTGGGGCGAGGTCTCGGCGGTTTTCACGGTGGCGGTCATCTGGCCGCGGCGCATGACCGACACGGTGTCGGTGATCTCCATGATCTCGCGCAGCTTGTGGGTGATCAGGATGATGGTTTTGCCTTCGGAGCGCAGACGCCCGAGAATGCGGAAGAGCTGGTCGGCCTCGGCCGGGGTCAGCACGCCGGTGGGCTCGTCGAGGATGAGGATATCGGCCTGCCGGTAGAGCGCTTTCAGAATTTCCACACGCTGCTGCATGCCCACGCCGATGTCCTGAATCTGCGCATCGGGGTCGACGTTGAGGCCGTAGTCCTTCGACAGTTCGATCAGCGTCTTGCGCGCCTTCGACAGCGAGGGCTTCAAGAGGCGGCCATCCTCGGCACCAAGGATGATGTTTTCGAGCACGGTGAAGTTTTCGACCAGCTTGAAGTGCTGGAACACCATGCCGATGCCGGCGGCGATGGCGGCCTGGCTGTCGGGGATCTCGGTCTTGCGGCCACCGATGTATATCTCGCCCGCGTCGGCCTTGTAGAAGCCGTAGAGGATCGACATCAGCGTCGATTTACCGGCGCCGTTCTCGCCGATGATGCCGTGGATCGTGCCCGGCATGACGCGGATGGAGATATCTTTGTTGGCCTGTACCGGGCCGAAGGCCTTGGAGATGCCCTTGAGTTCGATCGCGGGGGCGGTATCGGTCATGTCAAAAGGTCCTGCGGGCGTTGCAGCCCTTGATCTGGCGTTGGTCCATCGCTGCCCCGGTCACGCTGTGGGGTTTTAAAAGGGGCCGCGCCGATGATCGGCGCGGCCCCGGGGGTCGATTGTGGATAAATCGGGCTCAGAAGTCCAGTGCCGGGCAGCTGTCGTTCTCGTAGTAGGAGACCACTTTGATCTCGCCGTCGATGATCTTCTGGCGCGCGTCGTCGACAGCGGCCTTCATCTCTTCGGTCACGAGATCTTGGTTATGCTCGTCGATGGCAACGCCAACACCTTCTTCGGCAAGGCCAAGGGTCACGACTTCGCCGACCTCGAGGTCTTCGCCCGCCATCATCGCGTCATAGACGGCGACATCGACGCGTTTCAGCATGGAAGTCAGGACCTTGCCCGGGTGCAGGTGGTTCTGGTTGCTGTCCACGCCGATCGACAGGATGCCTTCGTCGGCGGCGGTTTGCAGCACGCCCACGCCGGTGCCGCCCGCGGCGGCATAGACCACGTCAGCGCCTTGGTTGATCTGGGCCTTGGTGATCTCGGAACCCTTCACCGGGTCGTTCCACGCGGCGGGGGTGGTGCCGGTCATGTTGGCGATGACAGTGGCGTCGGGGTTGGTCGCCTTGACGCCTTGGGCATAGCCGCAGCCGAAGTGGCGAATGAGCGGCACGTCCATGCCACCGACGAAGCCCACGGTGTCGCTCTCGGAGGCCATCGCGGCCATGACGCCGACGAGGTAGGAGCCTTCATGTTCGGCAAAGCTGACCTGACGCACGTTGGGCAGGTCGAGCCAGTTCACGTCGATCACGGCGAACTTGGTGTCGGGATAGTCGGGCGCGACGGTGGCCAGCGGATCGGCCATGGCGAAGCCCATGGTGATGATCGGGTTGGCACCGGATTCGGCGAAGCGGCGCAGGGCCTGCTCACGCTGCGCTTCGGACTGCATCTCGATCTCGGCGAATTTGCCGCCGGTTTCTTCGGCCCAGCGGGAGGCACCGTTGAAGGCCGCTTCGTTGAAGCTCTTGTCGAACTTACCGCCGAGGTCGAAGATCAGCGCCGGTTCAGCCGCTGCCGCGCCCGCGGTAAGCGCGAGGCCCGCAGCAGCGCCGAGGAATTTCGTCATGAGGGTCATTTGGTGTCTCCCGGGTTGTGGTGTCGGGCGGTCAATCAGATGCTGCCGCCACGGCGTTTGTGGATCATGTGATCAAGTATAATCTAGGGCGCAGGCGGGGGGTAGGGTCAACCGCTTTTTGAGGGCAAGCCGCCCGGATCGCCAGCGTGACCATGGGTCAAGACGCGTTGCAGGATGCAGGCATCTACGGGTGGAACGCCGCTGCGTGCGTAATAGGCACGGCGGGTGGCGATTTGGGCAAAACCTTGATCCGCATAGAGCGCGCGGGCGGGCAGATTATCGGCAGCGACTTCGAGAAAGGCACTTTCGCAGTCGGCGGGCAGGGCCGCCAGCCAGTCGCGCAACAGGGCCCGGCCCAGCCCCCGGCGTTGCTGCGCAGGGTCCACGGCAAGGGTCAGCAATTCGGATTCGCCCGCGATGGTGCGGGTCAGGGCAAAGCCGCCCGGGCGGGTGAAAAGCTGCACGAAGGGGCTGTCGAGCAGGCCTGCGAACTCCGCCTCTTGCCACGGCCTGTCCTGGGTGAAGGCCGCAGCATGGAGCGCGGCGAGGGCCGCCGGTGTCACGGCAGCAGCACCGGGGCGGCGTCGCGGGCGGGGGCGGCATCGGCGGGGCGCAGGTAAAGCGGCGCAGGCCGCGGCAGATTGCTGGCAAAACGGCGCGCGGCGATGCGGGCGATGGCTTCGGCCACAGGCATCGCTGGCGGCTCTCCGCCCGCGCCGATCAGCGGGCCGGTGAAGGCCGGGAGGGCTGTGGCATCATGAAGCGCGGGCGCGGAAATGCCGGGGTTGTCAAAGCCTTGCAGGAATACCTGATCGCGGCGGGCATCCACCGCACAGGCGCAGGGGCCGTCATGGCCTTCGCGCAGCGCGTCGAAGGCATCGACACCGACTGCCGGGATGCCAAGACCAAGCGCCAGCCCACGGGCGGCAGAAACGGCGATGCGGATGCCGGTGAAATTGCCCGGTCCGATGCCGACGCCAAGCGCGGTGAGGTCGGCATAGGCCAGCCCGGCCTCGCTCAACAATTCCTCGCAAAGGACCATGATCCGCTCGGCCTGACCCTTGGTCATCAGCTCAGTGCGGGAGGCCAAGATCCGATCGCCCGACAGCAAAGCGGCCGCGCAATGCGCGGCCGATGTGTCAAAGGCCAGAATCAGCGGCCCGCTTGCGCCATGCTCAGGCAACCGGGCGCACCTCTGTGACCTCGGGGATGTAGTGGCGCAGCAGGTTCTCGATGCCCATTTTCAACGTCAGGGTCGAAGAGGGGCAACCGGCGCAGGCACCCTGCATATGCAGATAGACGACGCCACGCTCAAATCCGTGAAAGGTAATGTCGCCGCCGTCTTGGGCCACGGCGGGGCGCACGCGGCTGTCCAGCAACTCTTTGATCTGGCCGACGATTTCACCGTCTTCGCCGTCATGCGCGGCGTGGCCGGATGTGGGCTGGTGGTCAGAGGCCATGACCGGCTCGCCGGACTGGAAATGCTCCATGATGGCGCCGAGCAGGGCGGGTTTCACATGGTCCCATTCCACCGCGTCTTGCTTGGTCACGGTGACGAAATCAGTGCCGAAGAACACGCCGGTCACGCCCTCGACCGCAAAGAGCCGTTGGGCCAGCGGGGAGGTTGCCCCGGCTTCGGGGGAGGGGAAATCAGCGGTGCCCATCTCCAGCACGGTCTGACCCGGCAGGAACTTGAGCGTTGCGGGGTTCGGAGTGGATTCGGTCTGGATGAACATGGGGTGTACCTCGCTTTCGGCGTGGCTCCTGATATGCGCCTGCGCGGGCGGCAAGTCAAGGTTTAGAACCGTTCTAAATTGTGGCGCCGGGCATTAGGCGGGCGGCAGAGCGCTTAGGTGATCGCTTCGAGCCGTTCCTTGCTCAGATCGCCGGGCACGATGGTGATCGGCACGGGCAGGGCACCGGCAGAGCGCGACAATTGCGTGACCAGCGGGCCGGGGCCTTTCTTGCGGTCGCCGCTGGCGCCGAGCACCAGAACGCCGATGTCGGGGTCGTCGGACAGCTGCTGGATGATCTCATCCGTCGGTTCGCCCTCGCGGATGATCAGCTCAGGGTCGACGCCCTGTTTGTCGCGCATCCATTTGGCGAAGACCTCGAAATGCACCTCGATCCGTTCGCGGGCCTCTTCGCGCATCAGGTCGCCAACGCCGATCCAATGGTTGAACTCTTCGGGCGGGATCACCGAAAGCACGGCCACGCCGCCCCCCGTGCGCGCCGCGCGCAGGGCGGCGAAACGCATGGCATTCAAACATTCGGTGCTATCGTCCAACACCACTAGGAATTTCCGCATCAAACCCTCTCTCCGCACCTCCTCCCGGTGCGGTGCGATCATGGCGCGGGCGGGCGGCGCTGGCAATTGCTTTTGCGCGCCGCTGCCGTCCGGGCCTTCAGCCGCGCTGACTTGCGGCCCAATCCCAATACATTTCACGCACCCGGCGCGTGACCGGGTTCTGGTTGTCCCCGGTGCCATATTGCGTCTCGTCAAAGGCGCTGACAGGCGTGACCTTCATCATATTGCCCGACAGAAAGACCTCATCGGCGGCGTGGAAATCGTCAAAGCTCAGGACGGTCTCATGCACCTTCATCCCCGCCTCGCGCATGTTCGACATATGCCGCGCACGGGTGATCCCGGCAAGGAAGGTGCCGTTGGGGATGGGGGTGAAAACCTCACCATCCTTGACCATGAAGACGTTGGCGCTGGCGCTTTCGGCGACATTGCCCATGGCATCGGCCACCAGGGCGTTGCCAAACCCTTTGGCGCGCGCCTCGACCATCATGCGGGCGTTGTTGGGGTAGAGACAGCCCGCCTTGGCATTGACCACGTTATCCTCCAGTACCGGGCGGCGGAAGCGGGTGCGGGTGAGGGTGGTCGCGGCCTCGGGCGGGGCCATGGGAATGGCCTCAAGGCTGATGGCAAAGCCGGTGGCCCCTTCGCGCGGCACGATCCCGAGCTCGTCACCCGCCAGCGCCCAATACATCGGGCGGATATAGACCGCCTGATCGCGCGAATAGCTCTTCAGCCCCTCGCGGCACATCTCAATCATATCCTCGGTCTCGACCGTGGGGGTGATCATCAGCGCGCGGGCTGAGCGGTTGATCCGCGCGCAATGCGCCTCAAGATCGGGGGCCAGCCCGTCGAACAGCCGCGCCCCGTCGAAAACGGTGGTGCCCAGCCATGCGCCGTGATCGGCGGCCTTGATGGTGGGCAGATCGCCGTCGTGCCATGCGCCGTTGAAATAGGTCTTGATGTCTGTGCCGGTGGCCATGTGACGATCCTCAGGAATTGCTTCGGTAGATGCCCTCGGGCAGGTTCAGTGCCGCCGTCAGATCGCTCAGCTGCGCGGGGGACAGGGTGATCTTGGCCACACGGTCGGTTCGGGCGTCCCATTGCTCGATCGTGATTTGTCCCGCAAAGGCAGAGACGGTGACGTCCTCGCGCAGGGGGGCGTCGGATTCGTCGATCAGGGTGATGACGGTGGCGTCAAATTCATGCTCGATGGTAAACATGAGGGCACATTAGGCTTTGTGCTCGCGAGCGCAAGACAGGCTTTGTGCTCGCGCGCGCAAGACAGGGTATGTGCTCACGAGTGCAAGACAGGGTTTGTGACGCCAAGCGCAAGACCGCCGTGGGGTGTCAAAGCGCCGTGAACGGGGGTGGCGGCGGCAGGGCGTCATGATAGACAGGTGGCTCAAGGAGCCCCGAGCGAGGATCAGCCGTGAAATTGTTTAATGCCCTTGGCGCATTTGCCGTCATCGCCCTGCTTTCTGCCTGTGAGGTGGCACCGATCCAAACAGGGCCGATCCCGGCCGACAGGCCGCAGACCACGGGGCAGGCGAGCTCGCGGCTGAGCGCGAGCGCGGCGGCGCGGAGCTTTGTTCAGGTGGTCCGCACGCTTGAACCCGTGGCCGAACGGGAGTGTCGCAACCGGACGACGGGGATGAACTGTGATTTCAATATCGTGGTCGACGACCGCCCCGGTCAACCGGCCAACGCCTTTCAAACGCTGGATGAAAATGGCCGCCCGATCGTGGCCTTTACGCTCGCGCTGATCGGCGATGCCCGCAACGAGGATGAGCTTGCCTTCGTCTTGGGCCATGAGGCCGCGCATCACATCGCGGGCCATATTGAACGGCAGCAGCAAAACGCCATGGCGGGGGCGGTGATCTTTGCCGGTCTCGCCACGCTCAGCGGGGGCGATGCCAATGCCGTGCGCACGGCGCAGGAATTGGGCGCAGAGGTCGGCGCGCGGCGTTATTCCAAGGATTTCGAGCTTGAGGCCGACGCCCTTGGCACGATCATCACCGCGCGGGCGGGCTATGACCCGCTGCGCGGCGCCGAGTTCTTTACCCGCATTCCCGACCCCGGCGACCGTTTCCTTGGCACCCATCCGCCCAATAACGCCCGGATCGATATCGTGCGGCGCACAATGGCGGGGCTGTAACGCTTTGCGCAAACTGGGGCAGGTGCTGAACGACCGCGGGTCGAAATATGCGGTGTCGGGCTGCCCTGCGCGTGACCGGGCCGAGGTGGATGCCGCGTTGAAAGACCTCAAACGCGACAAATCCTACGCGAAGGCCACGCATAACACTTGGGCGGTGCTCCTGTCGGATGGCGGCCCGCTCAAAGGCGACGATGGCGAATCCGGCGCGGGCATGGTGATCTTGCGAATGTTGGAGCGCGAGGGGCTGACCGATCATCTGATCGTCGTCACCCGCTGGTACGGTGGCAAACATCTGGGCGGCGACCGTTTTCGCCATGTGCAGACCTGCGTGCGGGCCTATCTGGATGAGGCCGCGGGCTAAAGGCTGAGCGCGATGGCGGCAAAGAAACAGGCCGTGGCGACCAGCACGAAGACATGCCAGATCGCGTTTTGATAGCGCATCCCGGGATGGGCATAGACCAAGGTACCCGCCGAATAGGTCAGCCCGCCCGCGGCCACCAGCGCCAGTGCCGCTCCCGGCAGATTGTGCCACATCGGGTAGATCAGCAGCACCGAGAGCCAGCCCATGCCGAGGTAGAGCGCGAGTGATCCGCGCGCATCGGTGCGCCAGAACCAGAGCTTGGCCACCGCGCCGATCACCGCCAGCGCCCAGACCACGCCAAGGATGCCATAGGCAAAGCCAGAGCCGATCACCATCACCAGCGGCGTATAAGTGCCCGCGATCTTAAAGTAGATCGCCGCATGATCGACCCGGCCCAGAAAGGCGCGGCTGCGGTCGAAGGGCAGCAGGTGGTAGACGGCAGATGCAGTGAAAGAGGCAAGGATGCAGCCTGCGTAGATCGCCGTGGCGGTCAATTGCCCCTCTTGCCCGGCGGCATGGATCATCAAAAGGATGCTGGCGGGAATGGCGAAGCCAAGGCTCAGCACATGCACGGTGCCGTCGGCCAAAGTCTCAGCGATGGAGGTCGGATAGCCCATGACAGAAAGGTAGCAGCGAAACCGCACCCTGCCATGGGTGACGAAAGGTAAAGCGCAGGGCCCGATGGATCAGCGCGGTTTGTTGCCGTCGATCCAGCGCGACATCAGGGTTTTGTCGCGAAAACACTCCTGCGGGACATCGCGGCGTTTCAACCGCGCGATGCGTTCGGCAAAAGCGACCTGTTTGGCGGACGGGTAGGCGGCAAAGGGCCCCTCCAACGCTTGCGGTTTATGGGCGTCGATCCATTCCGAGACCGCCGCGCGATCCGCTTCGATGCCTTTGGGAAGCTCTTCGCCCGTTCGCTTGGCGAGGGACTGGGCGTATTGCATCTGTTTTTCGGTCGCGGGCATGCGGCGGTCGGCCTGTTTGGGCTGCGCGCTATCGCTGCCACGGGGCGGGCGACCTTGCTGCTCAAGGTCGAAGATGCCGGGAAACTGAGGTTGAAAAGACATGTGGTCATTCCTCTGCTACTGCGTTCTACATATAGAACAGAAAGGGAACATGTTCAAGTCTCTCCGCAATCTCGCCCTTCCATGGTGGTATATCTAGTAGCGGGGGTGTTTTGTTCCGCAATATCTGTGATGCGTGCGCTATCGTAGCTGTTCCGCCGCCTCTGCGATCAGGTCCGCCGTCTTCACCATCCGCGCGGGCAGGGGCCGCCCGCGCCGGGAGGCGAGCCAGAGGTCATGCCAACGCCGCTTGGGCAGAGGCAGCAGCCTGAGCCGGTCCTTGGCGGCAAAGGTTTCGACCCCGCTGCGGGGCAAAAGCGTATAGCCCACGCCCCGCGCCACCGCCGCCGGGATCTGGCCGATCTGGTTCACATAGCCACGCAGGCGCATCCGGTCGGCCCCCGGATAGCTGTCCGGGAAATTTAACTGGAGCAGATCGTCGGCATAGGCGAAGCCATCGGGATGAGCGATGAAGCCCCGGCTTTCGAGATCGGCAAAACTTTCTATCTGTTCCAATGCATTAACCGGCAGCACGAGGCAAAGTTCCTCGCGCCCCAGATGCCGGGCCTCTAGCCTTGCATGGGCCGGGTCATCGGCCAGCACGCCCAGATCAAACCGCCCATCGAGCAGCCCGGCGCGGATTGTGGCTTGGGGGGCGGCTTCGAGATGGAGGGAGAGGTCGGGCGCTTGGGCCATCCACTCCAGCAGCAGCGGCTGAAGCAGCATGGCGAAACTGCCGGAGCAGGCGATATGCACCACGCCCCGGTCGGGCAGGTCGGTCGCGATGCGTTCGCGCAGGCGCTGCTCTTCGCGGCGGCGGGCAAGGCCGGTTTCAAACAGCGCTTCGCCCGCCGGGGTCAGGGTGAAACTTTTGCCCTCGCGCGCGATCAGCGGCTGTCCCAATTGGTCTTCCAGCTTGCGCAGATGCTGCGACACCCCCGGCTGGGTCATGTTGAGCCGCTGCGCCGTGCGGGTGAAATGGCCGGTCTCGCAAAGGGTGGTGAGGGTCTCAAGCCAGGTGGCGTTCAGCATGGCAAACGGTTCGTTATGATTTCGATGAGATTTGATAATTTCACATGTGGGGTGCGCCTGTCTATCTCAACCTCAACGCAAACAGGAGACCGCATATGACCACCCCCCGTACCTTTTCCCACATCGGCCTGTCCGTGCCGGACCTCGACGCCGCCGTGAAGTTCTATTCCGAAGTTCTCGGGTTCTATGTCGTGATGCAGCCCACCGAAGCGGTGGAAGAAGACACCGCCATCGGCGTCATGTGCACCGATGTCTTCGGCCCCGGCTGGGGATCGCTGCGCATCGCCCATTTGGCGACAGCGGATGGCATCGGGATCGAAATCTTCGAGTTCCCCGGCAACTACGCCCCCGAAGAAAAGCTGGAGCATAAGCGCCACGGCACCTTCCACTTCGCCATCCAAGACCCCGATGTCGAAGGTCTGCTGGAGCGGATCATCGCGGCGGGCGGCAAGCAGCGGATGCCGGTGCGGGAATATTTCCCGGGCGAGAAACCCTACCGCATGGTCTATGTCGAAGACCCGTTCGGCATCGTCTTCGAGCTTTATAGCCACAGCTATGAGCTGACCTATTCGGCAGGCGCCTACGCCTGAGAGCAGCCCGCGGGGGCGTCAGGTGATCTGACGTCCCCAAAGGTCGTATTCGCCCGCCTCTTCGACTTCGACGGTGACGATATCGCCGACCTTGAGGTTCTGGAAATCCTCGTCAATGAAGAGATTACCGTCGATCTCGGGCGCGTCGGATTTGGTGCGGCAGGTGGCGGCGTCTTCGTCGATCTCATCCACGATCACGTCGAGGCGTTTGCCGACCTTGGCGGCGAGCTTGGCCTCTGAAATCGCTTGCGCCTTTTCCATGAAGCGCTCCCAACGGTCTTGTTTGATCTCAGGCGCCACATGATCCGGCAGCGCGTTCGACCGCGCGCCTTCGACGTTTTCGTATTGGAAGCAGCCGACCCGGTCGAGCTGCGCCTCGTCCAGCCAATCGAGCAGGGTCTGGAATTCCTCCTCAGTCTCACCCGGGTAGCCGACGATGAAGGTTGAGCGCAGGGTGATGTCGGGGCAGGTGTCGCGCCATGCGGCGATCTCGTCCAGTGTTTTCGACGCGGCGGCGGGGCGGGCCATGCGTTTCAGCACGTCCGGATGCGCGTGCTGGAAGGGGATGTCGAGGTAGGGCAGTACGAGGCCTTCGGCCATGAGCGGGA
Organism: Sulfitobacter sp. 15WGC; assembly: GCF_005068605.1. Taxonomy (NCBI): domain Bacteria; kingdom Pseudomonadati; phylum Pseudomonadota; class Alphaproteobacteria; order Rhodobacterales; family Roseobacteraceae; genus Sulfitobacter; species Sulfitobacter sp. 15WGC. The sequence goes on from NZ_SZNL01000010.1 coordinate 142,922, forward strand.
TCAACTTGCGCACATGCGGGTAGGGGTAGACGTAGTGCAGCCGCACCCAGGCGCCGAGCGACCCGAGATCACGGGCCAGATCGGTGATATGGGCACGGTGGCCGCGGTCTTCGGCATGTTTGATGTCGACCCCGTAGGCGGAGGTGTCTTGGCTGATGACCAGCAGTTCCTTGACGCCATTATTGACCAGCCGCTCGGCCTCGCGCATCACCGCATGGGCCGGGCGCGATTGTAGGCGGCCCCGCATGTCAGGGATGATGCAGAACTTGCACTTGTGGTTACAGCCCTCGGAAATCTTGAGGTAGCTGTAGTGCCGTGGGGTGAGCGAGACCTGCTGCGCGGGCAGGAGGTCGATGAAGGGATCGGGCGCGGGCGGCACCGCGCCATGCACCGCGTCGAGCACCTGTTCGTATTGATGCGGGCCCGTGACGGCGAGGATGCGAGGGTGATGTTCGCGGATATAATCCGGCTCGGCCCCGAGGCAGCCGGTGACGATGACCTTGCCGTTTTCCGTGAGCGCCTCGCCGATGGCATCAAGGCTTTCGGCCTTGGCGCTGTCGAGAAAGCCGCAGGTGTTCACGATCACCGCATCGGCGCCCGCGTAATCGGGCGAAACGCCATAGCCCTCGGCGCGAAGCCGGGTCAGGATGCGTTCGGAATCGACCAATGCCTTGGGACAGCCGAGGCTGACCATGCCGATGGTCGGCTGGCCGGGGCGGGCGGGATCGCTGATCTTCGCCTGCGGGGCGAGGTCGGGGCGCAGATTGGGTGGGTTTGTGCTCATGGCTTGCGCTATAAGGCAAGCGGATGAGCGGGGAAAGAGCCGCCGGGCAGGAGGAGAGAGCCATGAGATGGATTATACGGGTCATCGGCGCGCTGTTGCTGATCGTCGTGATCATGCTGGGGGCGCTGTTCCTGCTGCCCGGCGAACGGATCGCGCGGATCGCCAGTGAGCAACTCAGCCGGATGACCGGGCGGGAGGTGTCGATCACCGGCGATGTGGGCGTGACGCTCTGGCCGGTGCTGGGGGTGACCGCAGGCGGGCTTGAGGTCGGCAATGCCGATTGGACCGATAAGGGCGCGCTGCTGACGGCGGCCAATGCCGCGATTGGGGTGGACGCGGGCGCGCTTTTGCGCGGTGAGATACGCATCACCAATATCGCGGCGCAAAGCCCGGTGATCCGGTTAGAGCAACGTCTTGATGGGCGCGCAAGCTGGCAGTTCACCGATAGCGCCAGCGGCGCGCGGATCGAGACCGAGAGCGCGCCGAGCGCCAGCCGCCGCCCGCTGAGCATTCAGAAGCTGACGGTGACCGATGCCACGCTGATCTATGACGCCGAAGGGGCGGACTTGCTGCGCTATGATGGTGTCAATCTGGCGCTGGACTGGCCCGAACGGGGCGGGGCGGCGGAGATCACCGTCAGCATGGCGCCAGCGAGCGAGCCGGTTAAGCTTGCCGCGCGGATCGAAGGATTTGCGGATTTTCTGGAGGGCGGCGTGCAGCCGCTGCGGGCGGAGGTTGCGACGGGCGGGGGTGAAGCCCTGTTCGACGGGCGCGGCGCGCTCAACGGGGCGCTGGCGGGGGATATCCGCATAGACAGCCCCGATACGGCGCGGTTTCTGGCGTCGCTCGGCGCGGGCACTGTGACGCTGCCGCGCGGTTTGGGCCGGTCGGTCGATCTGCGCTCTGGGCTGACCCTGACGGCGGATCGGCGTCTGTCGCTGCGCAATCTCACGGTGGATTTGGGCGGCAACAGCCTGACCGGGCAGGCCGATTTGGCCCTGAACGGCACGCCGCGGATCACCGCAAACCTGCGGACCGGGGCGCTGGACCTCTCGGCCCTGTCCGAGGAAAGCGAACAGGCCGCAGGCGCCGACAGCACCGTCACGGCGGAGACAGAGGGCTGGTCACGGCAAGAGATCAACGCCGACTGGCTCGCCGCCTTTGACGGGAACATCGCGCTGAGCGCGGAAAGCATTGATTTGGGGCAGCTCGACCTTGGCCCCACCCGCGCCGTGCTGCGCAATGAGCGCGCACGAATGGTCTTTGATCTACAGGATATGAACACCTATGGCGGCAAGGTTGCGGGGGAGTTTGTGATGAACAACCGCGATGGCCTGTCCGTGGGCGGCAAGCTGCAAGCGCAGAACGTGCAGATGCGCGACCTGCTGGAGGATACCGCCGGGGTGACGCGCTTTACCGGGGCGGGCGATGCCGAACTGTCGTTCCTCGGGGTGGGGCAGTCCATTGACGCGATCATGCGCTCGCTCAGCGGCTCTGGCGCGCTGACCATGGGGCGCGGCACGATTGCGGGGATCGACTTGGACGCGCTGCTTGGCTCGGTCGATGCCGAAGGCGGCAGCACGGTGTTCGATTCCGTCCAAGCGACATTCGACATCGCCAAGGGCGTTTTGCGCAACGACGATCTGCTGATGCTGCTGCCGAACTTCAACGCGACGGGGGCAGGGCAGGTCGATCTGGGGGCGCAGAGGCTGGACTATACGGTCACGCCCAAGGCGCTGCGCGTCAATGCGTCGCGCGGTGGGCTGGCGGTGCCGGTGCGGATTAGGGGGCCTTGGGCCGACCCTGAGATCAAGGCCGATCTGCGCGCCGCGATCGACCTGAACTTTGCCGAGGAAAAGCAGCGAGCCGAGGATGTTGTGCGCCAGAAAATACAGGAGGAATTGAACATCGCACCCGACGACAACCGCTCGACCGAGGATATCGTGAAGGATGAGTTGGAGAATGCGGTCAGACGCGAGTTGTTCAAACTGTTCGACTAGGCGCCCCCCGCCGCCCCCTGCCGCCGCATGACGAAACTCATGGTGGCGTAGCCGGGCGGGCTGCGGTAAGGCTGACGCGACATTCTAGGAGAGGCGCAATGGCCAACGATCTTTTCAACAGCTTCATGACCGGCCCCGACGAACAGGGCCGTTTCGGCGATTTCGGCGGGCGCTTTGTCTCGGAAACGCTGATGCCGCTCATTCTTGAGCTGGAAGAGCAATATGAGAAGGCCAAGACCGACGACAGTTTCTGGGCCGAGATGCACGACCTCTGGACCCATTACGTTGGCCGCCCCAGCCCGCTCTATCATGCCGAACGGCTGACCGAGCATCTGGGCGGTGCCAAGGTCTATATGAAGCGCGACGAGTTGAACCACACCGGCGCGCATAAGATCAACAACGTGCTGGGGCAAATCATCCTCGCCCGCCGCATGGGCAAGAAACGCATCATCGCCGAGACCGGGGCGGGCCAGCACGGTGTGGCCACGGCGACGGTCTGCGCCAAGTTCGGCCTGAAATGCGTGGTCTACATGGGCGCGCATGATGTGGAGCGGCAGGCCCCCAACGTCTTCCGCATGCGCCTTTTGGGCGCCGAGGTGGTCCCGGTGACCTCCGGGCGCGGCACGCTGAAGGACGCGATGAACGACGCGCTGCGCGACTGGGTGACCAACGTGCGCGACACTTTCTACTGCATCGGCACCGTGGCCGGGCCGCACCCCTATCCGGCGATGGTTCGCGACTTCCAGTCGATCATCGGCAAGGAAGTCCGCACCCAGATGGAAGAGGCCGAGGGCCGTCTGCCCGACACGGTGATCGCGGCCATCGGTGGCGGCTCTAACGCCATGGGGCTGTTCTACCCCTTCCTCGACGACAAATCGGTCAACATCATCGGCGTCGAGGCCGGCGGCAAGGGCGTGGACGAGAAGATGGAGCATTGCGCCTCGCTCACCGGTGGGCGTCCGGGCGTGCTGCATGGCAACCGCACCTACCTTTTGCAGGACGACGACGGGCAGATCCTCGAAGGTTATTCGATCTCTGCCGGGCTCGACTATCCCGGCATTGGCCCTGAGCATTCCTGGCTGCATGACATCGGCCGTGCGCAATATGTCTCGATCACCGACCGCGAGGCGCTGGAGGCGTTCCAGCTGTGCTGCGCGCTTGAAGGGATCATCCCGGCGCTGGAGCCGAGCCACGCGCTGGCCCATGTGCTGAAGATCGCGCCGGAGCTGCCCAAGGATCACCTGCTGGTGATGAATATGTGTGGCCGTGGCGACAAGGACATCTTCACCGTTGCCCGCGCATTGGACTTCGACATGGGTGAATTCGCCTAAATTCCCATCCGAATCCGAGTCGAGTTAGACGGGTCCGCGTGAAAACGCGGGCCCGTTTTTTATGTGACAACGCGCGGTACGTGATTTGCGCATAAACTTTGGGCAGGGGCCAAAGTTGTTTGCTGAAAAAGCGCGAAAAAACTTTCACATCGCGAAAAGACCGGCTAGCCTTTCGTTGCAGCCCGCGCGCCTGCCCGCGAAACCCCGTTTCGCCCTTGCAGGCTTGACGCTAAGGCAATCCACCCCCGTTTTTCGCGCCCGATTGGCTTCGTAAACCAAAGTTTATGACGCTCTTACAGGGGTTTAGATCGGACGATTTAAACCCGGGGCAGATAGCCAATCCCCACTCGAATGCCCTTTTCTCTGTCATCCCAACGACGCCGCGTCACCGATGAGCAGCTCGCAACCCAACCCGGGACTGAAAGGAACACGACATGAAAAACGCATTCGCAACCGCCGCACTGATCCTTGCCACCGCAGGCACAGCCGCTTTCGCACAGGGCATGGAAGGCCAGCAGGTCGGCTATACCGCAGATAACGCAGACGCCGCCTATTCGACACGCAACGTCACTTCCGACGCTCTGAGCTTTGACGACCTGCGCGCCGAAACACCTGCCGAGGCAACAGCGACCGTATTCGTCACCACGCAAGACGCACAAGAAGATGGCCGTTTCGTCCGCTAAACGCGGGCCACGGCTCCTCCCCCTAACTTTCTCCCCCGAAAGGCTAAAACGATGAAAAAGACACTCGCAACAACCGCACTGATCCTCGCCACCGCAAGCACTGCTGCTTTCGCTCAAGGCATGGAAGGCCAGCGCATCGGCTATAACGACAAGACCGACAATGGCGTTTCCTACTCCAGCCGCAGCGAAGCCGTGGATGAGACCAAGCTGGAAATCTTCCAAGACGGTATCCTGCGCGCCGAAGACCTCTCCGACGTGACCATCACCGTCTTCCCGACCGCGCAGAGCGACGCTTCGGTCAACCGTTTCCCGCGCTGATCACTGCGCGACCCTAACTTTCTCCCGAAAGGACACGACATGAAAAAGACACTCGCAACCACCGCCCTGATCCTTGCCACAGCAGGCTCCGCCGTTTTCGCACAGGGCATGGAAGGCCAGCAAATCGGCTATAACGACAAAGCTGATGCAGGCGTTTCCTACGCCAGCCGCAACGACGCGGTCGACAATGTGAAACTGGACATCTTCAACAGCGGCACCTTCCGCGCAGAAGACACATCCGACGTGACCGTCACCGTCTTCCCCGCCGCGCAAGACGCCGAGAAAGTGAACCGTTTCCCGCGCTGATATCGGCTCGATGCCTGCTAAGGTATTGCGGGAAAACAGTCTTCCGGCCAGTCAAGCAACCCTGAACTGGCCTCAAGAGAATGCACTCGCCCCCCGGGGCGGGTGCCAAATCACTAAGGGTTGATCAAGGCGCATGCCCGCCATCCCTTGCACTTCGGTGCGCCGCGGTTAAATACGGCGAACACCAAGGCAAGGCTTCACCATGAATAATAAGAAAAAGATCGCACTGTGGGTTATCGCCGCTCTACAGTTCAACGCCACTGTCTATTTCGTGCTCGTTTTTGCACTGGAGGGGCGCGGCGTGACGCTTTTCGGCACCCCGCTGGCTGACATTGGGCCGAACAAGGGCGTTCAGGTTTTGGGTCTGATTCTCGGGGTCGTTCTGGGCTGGATGGCACTGCGGATGAGCCTCCAGCGGGCCGAGCGGGCAGAGACGGCGCTGCGTCATTGTACGGTGGAATTCGCCGATGTGCTCGAAGAACACTTTCGCGAATGGCACCTCACCCCGGCAGAGCGGGACGTGGCGATTTTCCTCACCAAGGGTTTGAATACACGCGATATTGCTGAGATGCGGGGCACGTCCGAAGGGACCGTGAAGGCGCAGACCAATGCGATTTACCGCAAGGCGGGCGTGACCGGGCGGACCCAGCTTCTCAGCACCTTTATCGAAGACTTGATGGACGATTCCCTGATGCCGCGTCCCAAGTCGAAACTGCAACTCTGCCACGCGGCCTAAGGGCGGCGTGGCGGCTCAGCGCGTCAGTTCCAGAATATCGAAATCGCTTTCCACTGCGGGTGACGGGAACAACAGCCGCGCGCGGGTGGGGCTGACCCGCTGGAACACGGCCACGTCGCTTTGCACTTTGCCGCCTGAGGTGAAATCTTCGGGTAGATCGGCATAATCGGGCGGCGTTTCGCCCCGCACATAGCCCACCCCGGCATAGATCGCGCGGCCTTCGCGCAGGGTAATCTCGCCCTTGGTAAGCTGTGATCCGGTGAGTTTTGCAAAGGTGAAACCGCGATTGCTGGCGGTAAAGCGGCATTTGAACGGGCTATAGGCCACAAGCGGGCTGATCCCGCCCAGCTTGATCGTGCGGCAAGACCAATCGCCCTGCAAATCGGCGGAGAATGCGACCTGAGGCTGCCCAGAGAGGGCGCGGGTCAAGATCGCCACATCCCCCGCGTCGCCCCCGTTCAGCGCTTGCATCATGGCATCGCCAAAGGCGGCGTCGAAGGTCTCTAACCGGGCACTATCGGCGGGGCGGAGCGTGGTTTCCGCCCAAGCGGTGACGGGCAGAAGCAGCAGGAGGGGCAAGAGGCGCAGGCGCATGGTTAATCCTCACTTAGGGTCGATGGCATGGTCGCGCAGTACCTCCAGCGGCACGATATCGAGCGCGCGCAGATGCGTGGCGGCCAGATGCACCCGCGGGGCACAGCCCTCATCCGCGGCTTGCAGGAACCGCGCGGCACAAAGGCACCATGCGTCGCCCGGCTTCAGCCCGGCAAAGCCGAACTCGGGGCGCGGGGTGCTGAGGTCATTGCCGACATATTTTGAATAGGCCAGAAACTCCGCCGTCATCACCGCGCAGACCGTATGGCTGCCCTGATCCTGCGCGCAGGTGTTGCAATGGCCATCGCGGAAAAAGCCCGTGACCGGATCGGTCCCGCAGATGGCGAGGGGCTGGTTCAGAACGTTGATGCTGTCCTCTGGGGTCATGGCTTCCTTTCTGTCTCAGCTTTCCTCATCGAGTGAGGCCGCGATCTGGCGGAAAATCTCGATGTTCTGTTCCGCCACCCCGGCCTCACGGAATTTACGGTCGGCGGCATTGGTGGCGATGACCACATCGCGGGCGCCGTCGACATAGATGTACTGCCCATAGATGCCGCGCGCCATATATTCCCCCTCGGGCGCGCCCTGCGGGATCCACCATTGGTAGCCATAGCCGATGCGGCCCTCGGCGGTGGGGGCGGTGGGGCTGGTCGATTCTGTTACCCAGTCTTCGGGCACGATTTGCTGGCCGTTCCATTCCCCACCTTGGGCGAACATCTGGCCGAAACGGGCATAGTCGCGCGTTGTCATATTAAGGCCCCCGAGCACGAAGGCGGTGCCGGAGCCATCGACGATGTAATAGGGCGCATGTTCCAGCCCCAAGGGCGCGATGACCTTCTCGCTCAACAACTCAGGCACGCTGCGCCCGGTGGCACCGCGCACCACCATGCCGATCACATGGGTGTCGATCGACACATATTGCCACTGGCTGCCCGGCGCGGTGAAGGTCTCGGACAATTCGGCGGTGAAATCGTCGAGCTTGCCACCAAGCGCCACCACCCGGCCCATGCGGTTGATGTCCGAATCGTAGTCTAGATAATCTTCGTCAAAGGTGACGCCGCTGGCCATATGCAGCACGTTGCGCAGGCTGGCCCCGTCATAGGCGCTGCCCTTCAGGCTGGGGGCATATTTGGTCACCGGATCGTCGAGGGATGCGATCTGGCCCTCCTCCAGCAGGATGCCAACGAGCGCCGAAAGATAGCTTTTCGCCACCGACCAGCTGATGCGGCGGTCCTCGGGGCCGGTGCCTTTGAAGTAGTTCTCATAGACGATGGCACCGTCTTTCAGCACCACCAGCGCGGTCACGTCACGGGCCGCGATCCAGTCGTCCACCGCCTCGGGCAGTTCGGTTTCGGGGCCATAGGGAAGCTCGGTCGTCAGCCCGTCTCCGCGCGAAACGGGGGCGGAGAGGAAAGCGCCGTCCATATGGCTGAAGTTGTGGACGATCTTCTCTTCGGAGAAGAGCGAGTTCACCGCCAAGAGCCGTTCGATCTCTTCCCGCTTCCAAAGGCCGATGACGATGGCCGCCAGCAAAAGCGCCAGCAAGACCCGGCCGAGCCATTTTCCGAATGTACGCATGATATCCCCCCCTGTTGGCCCGCAGTGAACCACGACGCGGGGGCGGGGGCCAGCCCGACATTGCGTCAGGAGGGACGTCAGCAGGGGCGCCAGTAGGGGCGTGAGGCCGAAAGCGTCAGCGGAAGCGGTCCATCAGCTTTTGCAGCGGCGATTGGGGCTCTGCCTCCGGCTCGGGTTTGCTGGGGGCGGGCTTGGGCTGGGCTTCGGTGGGTTTCTTAGGCCCCTTGCTGCCGGTGCCCGAGCGGGGCGGGGCCACGCGCAGCGCCACGGCATTCATGAACCGCCCGGTGTCGCCTCGTGCAAGATCCGCCGCCCCGTCCGAGACACCGCGCAGCACATCGTCCAGCCAACCTTCGTCTGCTTTGGGAAAGTCGCGCAGCACATAGCCCGCCACCGCGTCCTTATGGCCGGGATGGCCGATGCCCATGCGCACGCGGTCATAGTCCGCCCCGATATGCGCGTGGATCGAACGCAGCCCGTTGTGGCCTGCATGGCCGCCGCCGGTCTTGCATTTGACCTTGCCGGGGGCGAGGTCCAATTCGTCATGAAAAACAATCACATCAGCGGGGTCGATCTTGTAGAACTTCATCGCCGCCTGAACCGACTGGCCGGAGTTGTTCATAAAGGTTTCGGGCTTGAGCAGCACCGCCCGGTCAGAGCCGAAACGCCCCTCGCTGACGCTGCCCTGAAACTTGCCCTTCCACGCAGAAAACCCGTGATCTTCGGCAATGCGGTCCAGCGCCATGAAGCCGATGTTGTGACGGTTGCGGGCATATTTCGCGCCCGGATTGCCGAGGCCGACGATCAGTTTCATGGGCGAGGTCTCCTTTGGTTTCGCCTATCTTAACAAGCGGGGCGGTAGAATGTCCCCAAGGTCGCCGGAATTTTTTGAAAATTCCGGGGCGATTTCTTTGAAAGAAATCGGGCCCCAAACGCAAAACGGGGCCGCGTGATGCGACCCCGTTTCAGCACAGCCTTGCGGCGCGCTATCATTCACCGTCGGGCGGGCCCATTTCGGTTGTCGGCACTTCGTCCGCTGCCGTGTCGTCATCGTCGTCATCCGACGCGGCCAGACCAGCAGGTGCAGAGATCGTTGCGACGACGAAGTCGCGGTCGATCGTGGGTTTCACACCTTCGGGCAGGTCGACGCGGCTGATGGTCGCGCTGTCGCCGATTTCGAGGCCGGAGATGTCGACGGTCACATGCTCGGGGATGTCCGCGGCGGTGACGACCAGTTCAACTTCCGGGCGGACCAGAGTGAGCACGCCACCCTTTTTCAGGCCGGGGCATTCTTCTTCGCCTTTGACGTCGACGTTGATGAACAGGTTGATCTTGGTGGTCCGCTTGAGGCGCATCAGGTCGATGTGCGTGGGCAGGTCCTTGACAACGTGGCGCTGAACGTCGCGGCAGATCACACGAACGTCGTCGTGGCCTTCAACCTTGAGGTTGAACAGGGTCGCTTTGAAGCGGCCTGCGCGCAGCTTGGTTAGCAGCTTGTTGAAGGGGATGTTGATCGGCAGCGGCTCTTTGTCGCCACCAAATACGATACCAGGAACCATGCCGTCACGACGTGCTTGGCGAGCGGCGCCCTTGCCTGTCCCCGCGCGTACCTGGGCTTCAAGATCAGGAATCTCTCCGGCCATTTTAGTCTCCAAATTTGTTAGGGCGGGAATCCTCCAAGGCTGTATTCCCGCGTGAAGCCGCGCGTATAGACCGGTTTTGCCCGGCTGGAAAGGGCAAAAGGGCGGGGGCGGCGCTATTCCTGCGGCGTCTGCAGATAGCCGTCCGCCGCCATGAGCCGGTCATAGAGGGCGAACTCCTTGGCGCGTGCGGCGCGCAGGCGGGATTCGACCTCCTGCGACAGGGGCGCGGGCAGATCGGGGGAGACGTTCTTGGGCTTGAGCTTGACCTCCCGCCCCAGTCTTTCGGCCAGAAAATCGCGAAAGGCCGGTTGGCGTTCATAGGCGAAGAGGTGCTCGACCAGCAGGTTGCCATGGTCAGAGGTCAGAAAGGAAAACTGGCTGCCGATCTGCGCGCGGGGCGGGGGCGTGTCGGAAATCACTTCAAGCGCGAAGTCCTCGAAACTCAGCCCCTTGGTGCTGAGCGGTTTGCCATCCAGCCGGGGCTGGCTGCGGTAGCGATACCAGCTTCGGATTTGCTCGACAGGGTTACGCATCACCGCCAAAGCCTCGGGGGAGGCCGAGAAGGTTTCCTGCAAAAAGGGCAGGACGCGCCGCCGATAGCGCAGGGCAGTCAGATGTTTGCGGCCCCGCGAAAAGATGATCTCGGCCTCGGGTTTTAGCGCCATTTCGACAGCGGTGGTCCCGGTTTTTGGCGTGGCGAGAAAGGTAAGGTTGCGGCTGAGAAAGATCAGCATGTGCCCGGATCGCGCGGGCGTTCCTGCCAGTCACCGCCGAAGTTGCGCGGGATCAGCAGGTTGTGCCGCCCGAGGTTGGCAATCTGCGTCTCTCCGCAAAGCGCCATGGTCAGATCCAACTCGCGGTGGATCACCTCCAGCGCGCGGGTCACGCCCGGCTGGCCCATCGCGCCCAGCCCATAGATGAAGGCGCGCCCGATGTAGGTGCCCTTGGCCCCCATAGCCATGGCTTTGAGCACGTCTTGACCCGAGCGGATACCGCCATCGAGATGCACTTCGATCTGGTCGCCCACCGCATCGAGGATCTCTGGCAGCATGCGGATCGAGCTTAGCGCCCCATCGAGCTGCCGCCCGCCGTGGTTGCTCACGATGATCGCATCGGCCCCGACTTTCAGCGCCATGCGCGCATCCTCGGCATCCAGAATGCCCTTGAGGATGACCTTGCCGCCCCATTGTTCTTTGATCTTGGCGATCTTGTCCCAATCGAGAGAAGGGTCGAACTGTTCCGCCGTCCAAGCACCAAGGTCGGCGTTGTCGGTGACCCCATGCACATGGCCCACGATATTGCCGAAATGCCGCCGCTTCGCGCCCAGCATCTCGCGCCCCCAGCCCCATTTGGTGGCAAGGTTGGCGAGCGTCTTTACCGTCAGTTTGGGCGGGGCGGAGAGGCCGTTCTTCAGGTCTTTGTGGCGCTGTCCGAGGATTTGCAGATCAAGCGTGATGACGAGGGCCGAACAGTTCGCGTCCTTCGCGCGCTGGATCAGGCGGCTGACATAGTCCTGGTCGCGCATGGTATAGAGTTGAAACCAAAAGGGTTTCGTCGTCGCCTCTGCCACGTCTTCGATAGAGTTGATGGACATGGTCGACAGGGTAAAGGGCACGCCAAAGGCTTCGGCTGCGCGCGCGGCCTTGATTTCCCCGTCGGCACATTGCATCCCCGTCAGGCCCACGGGGGCGAGGGCCACCGGCATGGCCACGTCCTCGCCGATCATCTGCGTCGCCGTGCTGCGCCCCGACATATCCACGGCGACCCTCTGGCGCAGGCGGATTTGGTCAAAGTCGCTGCAATTCTCACGGAAAGTCTGCTCGGTCCAGCTGCCCGATTCCGCGTAGTCGTAGAACATCTGCGGGACGCGGCGTTTGTAGATACGTTTGAGATCGTCGATGCTGGTGATGACGGGCATGGGCCACCTGTGCTGAATGGGTTAACTTTTGGTAGCAACTGGTGGGGGGCTTGGCAATTGGGAAGGCTGCGGCGACGAAAAAGCCCGCGCGGCCAGTGGGGCAGCGCGGGCTTGGGGTCGTTTGCAGAGGCGAGGGGTTTACGCTGAATGCGCCCCGTCGGCCAGTGATTTCACAAAGCCCAGCACATCTTCTGCGCTGTCGCCATTGGCGATCCGGCTGACGATGGCCGAACCGATCACAACACCGTCGGCCACTTCGGCGATGGCGCGGGCTTTCTCGGGCGTGTTCACGCCAAAGCCCACGATGACGGGCAGGCCGCTGGCCTTTTGGATGCGCGCCACCTCGGGCGAGACATCCGCGGCATTCGCCTCGGCCGAGCCGGTGATGCCGGTGATCGAGACATAATAGACGAAGCCGGAGGTGTTCTGCACCACGCGCGGCAGGCGCTTGTCGTCTGTCGTGGGGGTGGCGAGGCGGATGAAGTTCAACCCGGCGTCCTGCGCGGGCAGGCAAAGCTCGAGGTCTTCTTCGGGCGGCAGGTCGACCACGATCAACCCGTCGATCCCGGCGTCTTTGGCCTCTTTCAGAAACGTCTCGACGCCCATGGAATAGATCGGGTTGTAATAGCCCATCAGCACGATCGGGGTCGTGTCGTCATTTTCGCGGAAGGCGCGGACCATTTCCAACGTGCGGTTCAGCGTCATGCCCCCTTCGAGGGCGCGTTGACCGGCAAGCTGGATCGTCGGGCCATCGGCCATCGGATCGGTGAAGGGCAGGCCAAGTTCGATGATGTCGACCCCGGCAGCGGGCAGGCCGCGCACGATTTCCAGCGAACGGTCGAAATCCGGGTCGCCCGCCATCACATAGGAGACAAACGCCTTTTTGCCGCGGGCGCGGAGGTCTTCGAATTTGGCGTCGATACGGGTCATGTGGCTTGCCTCATTTGGTGCTTTCCTCGGCAATGCCGAATGTCGCGGTGAAAATCAATCCACCGCGGGGCAGAGGGCGGCAAAATTCGCCTCCCGTGGGCGCCTATGGCACGCAGCGCCCTTCCATTTTGCGCAAAGCATCCTATCTCATGGGCCATGAATTATGTACTCGCCCTTTTCCTGCCGCCGCTGTCGATCCTGCTGATCGGACGGCCGATCCTGTCTATCGTGGTCTTCCTGATCTGGTTGCCTGCGATCATCTTCTCGGGCGGGTTGACGCATCCGATGTTCATCCTGCTGGCTTGGATCCTGATCTATCAGGCGCATCAGGACCGACGCGCGCGCTGAGTCTTGCGCTTTGCGGCCCTTACCCCTAACACACGCGCAGCTTTTATAGGGGTATCGTCATGGGTTTCAAAATGGGCATCGTCGGTCTGCCGAACGTCGGCAAATCGACCCTTTTCAACGCGCTGACCCGCACCGCAGCGGCACAGGCGGCGAATTTTCCGTTCTGCACCATCGAGCCCAATGTCGGCGAGGTGGCGGTGCCCGACGCGCGGCTCGACAAGCTGGCCGAGATCGCCAGTTCGAAAAGCATCATCCCCACGCGCATGACCTTCGTCGATATCGCCGGACTGGTGAAAGGCGCGTCCAAGGGTGAAGGTCTGGGCAACCAGTTCCTCGCCAACATCCGCGAAGTCGACGCCATCGCCCATGTGCTGCGCTGTTTTGATGACGGCGACGTGACCCATGTCGAAGGCCGCGTTGACCCCGTGGCCGATGCCGAAACCATCGACACCGAACTGATGCTCGCCGACATCGAAAGCATCGAAAAACGTTTGCAAAACATCGTCCGCAAAGTGCGTGGCGGTGACAAGGAAGCGGTCCAGCAAGAGCGTCTGATGCGCATGGCGTTGGAAGCGCTGGAAGACGGCAAGCCCGCCCGCGTTGTCGAGGTTGATGAAGATGACGCCAAGGCTTGGCGCATGCTGCAACTGCTGACCACCAAACCGGTGCTCTATGTCTGCAACGTGGGCGAATCCGAGGCCGCCGAGGGCAATGAACATTCCGCGAAGGTCGCCGAGATGGCCGCCGCACAGGGCAATTCCCATGTCGTGATCTCGGCCCAGATCGAAGAGGAGATCAGCCAGCTCGAAGCCGAAGAGGCTGAGATGTTCCTCGAAGAAATGGGTCTGAAGGAAGCCGGGCTCGACCGGTTGATCCGCGCGGGCTATGAGCTTTTGCACCTAGAGACCTATTTCACCGTCGGCCCCAAAGAAGCGCGCGCTTGGACCATCAAATCCGGCACCTCCGCGCCCAAGGCGGCGGGGGTCATCCACGGTGATTTCGAAAAGGGTTTCATCCGCGCCGAGACCATTGCCTATGATGATTTCGTTAGCCTCGGCGGCGAGGGCCCTGCGAAAGAAGCGGGCAAGATGCGGGCCGAGGGCAAGGGCTATATCGTCAAAGACGGCGACGTGCTGCACTTTCTGTTCAACACCTGATCAGCGGGGCAGGGGGGCAAGGCCTCCGCCCACGTAAAAAGCCCGGCAGCGCGCGCTGCCGGGCTTTTTGTTCGTTAGGGCAACAGCTTACTTGCTGTCGTTGCCCGGGCCAAAGCCACCGTAGACATAGCCTTCACCGGGGCTGCGCAGGGCGTTGCGCGTGCTCATCACGGTGTCGCGGTTCTTGTCGGTGTCGGCGGTGTTCAGCATGATGTCGTTTGCCTTGGTCGAGGCATGCGGGTTCCGCATACGGTCATTGTTGCCATAGACGTCGCTTGCGTCAGCGTTCACCGAAGTGTCGAGGAAAATGTCGTTGTGACGGGTGGAGTTGTCGGCAACGGCAGCGGTCGAGATCAAAGCGGCGGCGGCGGTGGTCATGATGAGTTTCATAGCGTGTTCCTTCAGGTTTCTGTTAAATCGCGTCATTGCGATGTCATCGTTTGTGGTGAAGTAACGGGCGCTCCGCCGCGAAAGTTTCGCCGCGGTTGCGAGATTGGGAGTAGGGCGAGGCGTTTTGCTTGTTTGAACGAAGGTGGGGGTTTGTTTTTATTCACCTAAACAAACGGTTACTTAATCCCTCGCACCATTTCACAAGTTATTCACGCTGCCGTGTAAGTTGCTACAACCGCACCAAATGGCCGGGAAATGCCAGTCGTTGGGGCTGCTGGGATGGCTGCTTCTGCACAGCAGCACAGTTGATCCCGCAGCATTCCGTCTCAGCGCGCCGGATCAGCGGGCGGAAAAAGAAACCCACCGCAAGAAATGCAGAATTTCCCACGAATTTCGCCTTGCCCCTCGGGCGCGACCTCTTTAGACGGGTCGACGGAGACGTGGCCGAGTGGTCGAAGGCGCTCCCCTGCTAAGGGAGTAGGCCCGGAAGGGTCTCGAGGGTTCGAATCCCTTCGTCTCCGCCACCCACACCTGCACGACAGCACCGCCCCCATCTGGGCCGTCATCGCATGCGCCCCCAGCGTACCCCCGCTTTGCAACTTTGTAACATTTGCCCGGCACGGTCTCACCAGCCCTCCGCCTTATTCTCGGCAGAATTTTCGGCCAGCATTCTAAACATCCGGGGGGACCAGATCCTTGGCGATGGCGGCGAGACGCATCATCGCTCAGCGAAAGGGAGGTTCCAGATGTTGGTTAACGTAAGAGACTGGTCTCGCATCCTGCATAATTGCATCTTCTCCGATGCCGATCAGTCGCTCTGTGCAAGGGCGTGGCAATACCGGGAGGAGAGCGTTCTTTGGGCGCTTTGGGTCATGGTCTTTACCCCGGGCCATTGCGAGCGGAGCTTCCGCCACCACCGCAAGATGCTCCGCCTCAAGGCGCGCAGCTCCGCGGGCAGCGGCGGGTAACAAAGCCGCCAACAAGCACGTTATCCCCGCCGAATTCTCCCGCTGGGCAGTTGCATGCAGATGCATTCACGTTCACTTTGCCGGCAATGCCGCAGGCGGCCGGTTTGACCGCGCCGCTGGCCTTACCCAAGCAAAGGACAGCCATGTTTCGTCACGATCCCATTTACCCGTCCCACCGATCTCCTGTGGTTGCCGACAACGTTGTCGCGACCTCTCAGCCCTTGGCCACGCAGGCCGGTCTCTTGATGATGCAGCAGGGGGGCAATGCGGTGGATGCGGCGATCGCCACCGCCGCGGCGCTAACGGTGGTGGAGCCTACGGGCAACGGGCTGGGTTCTGACGCTTTCTGCATCCTGTGGGACGGGGAGAAGCTGCACGGGCTCAATGCCTCGGGCCGCGCGCCTGCCGCTTGGTCGCCTGAGCGGTTCCCCGATGGCATGGTCGAGCATGGCTGGGACAGTGTCACCGTGCCGGGCGCGGTCAGCGCTTGGGTCGAATTGATGGAGAAGTTCGGCAAGCTTGATCTGGCGACGGTGCTGGCCCCGGCGATCCGCTATGCCGAAGAGGGCTTCCTCGTCTCGCCCACCATCGCGACACTCTGGGCGCGCGGGGCCGAGGTTCTGGGCAAACAGCCGGGCTTTGCCGAGACCTTCCTGCCGGAGGGCCGCGCCCCAAAAGCGGGGGAGCGGTTCCGCAATCCCGGCGCGGCCCGCACCCTGAGGCTGATCGCCGAGACCAATGGCCGCGCCTTTTATGAGGGGGAGATTGCCGAAGAGATCGTGGCCCATGCCAAGGCCAATGGCGGCGCGATGACCATGGCGGATCTGGCGGCCAATAAGCCCGAATGGTGCGGCACGATCAGCCAGAGCTTCGACGATGTAGAGCTGCATGAAATTCCGCCAAACGGGCAGGGGATCGCCGCGCTGATGGCGCTCGGCATCCTGGAGCATAGCGACATCCGCGCGCATGGCGCAGACGACCTGATGGCGGTGCATTTGCAGATCGAAGCCTGCAAACTCGCCTATAGTGATTTGCATGCCTATGTGGCGGATCGCACGGCCATGACGGAGGTCGACGAAAAGGCGCTGCTCGATCCCGCATACCTCAAGTCCCGCGCCGCGCTGATCTCGACCGAGAAGGCGCAGGACTTTGGCGCGGGCGCGCCCAAGCAAGGCGGCACGGTTCTGATGAGCACGGCGGATGCCTCGGGCATGATGGTCAGCTTCATCCAGTCGAACTACGCAGGCTTCGGCTCGGGCGTGGTGGTGCCGGGGACGGGCGTGTCGATGCAGAACCGCGGCTTTGGCTTCACCACCGAGCCGGGGCATCAGAATATCGTGGCGGGGGGCAAGCGGCCCTTCCATACGATCATCCCCGGCTTCGCGATGAAGGACGGCCAGCCCCTGATGGCCTATGGCATGATGGGCGGCCCGATTCAGGCCCAAGGTCATATGCAACTGTTGCTGCGTACGCAGCTTTGGGGGCAGGACGTTCAGGTCGCCGCCGATGCGCCGCGCTGGCGCATTCTGTCAGGGCTGGAAGTGGCTTGCGAGCCTGCGATGGCGCCCGAGCTTTTGCAAGGGCTGCGCGATCTGGGCCATGTCGTTCATGTCGAAGCGCCGGACAACGCGTTCGGCTTCGGCGGCGCGCAGCTGGTGCAGCGCTTGCCCGAGGGCGGATATTCCGCCGGGTCCGATCCGCGCAAAGACGGGCAGGCGGCGGGTTTCTGATCAGGGCCGCTACCCCTGTGAGTTTGGCATGGCCCGTTCCAGGGCCATGCCGTTTTGTTTTCAGCCTTGCCCGCGCATCGCGTCGACCGACCACGGCCCCGGCCCGGCGGCTGCGAGGTAGAGAAAGCCAAAGCTGTAAAGCGCCGCCAGTTCACCGCCATTCAGCAGCGGAAAGAACCCCTGCGGCATATGCGCGATGAAATAGGCAACCGCCGTCAAGCCGCTCAGGATAAAGGCTGACAGGCGCGAGAACAGGCCGATCACCAGCAAGACGCCAAAGACCAATTCGATCACGCCCGCTATTCCACCCATCGAGGCGATCGACACGCCGTTCATCGGCCCGGCTGGAAAGCTAAGGACCTTGGTCGTGCCATGTTGCAGCACCAAGAGCCCCGACATGATGCGGAAAAGCGAGAGTATCTGCGGCTGGTAGGGGGAGAGGAAGGTCATGTTTTCCCTTTCAGGACATTGAGTTGTTCATATGAGCCCAGTTTCAACCGCAGCCCGCGCAACCCGTCCAGCCCTAAGCGCCGGAGGAGGGGATGTGTCACGGACCTGTGATGCTGAGCCCCGTAGGGAACCGTAGCGAGGGACGCATTTCACGGGCGTTTGCAGATAATCGAAAAAAAAATCGCTTCAATCGGCCAATTGCTCTTGCGCACCCCGGACCGCCCGCGTTAAAGAGCCGCTGTCCGAGGGCGTTGCCCGAAAGACAGACATAGGCATTCCGGCGTAGCTCAGCGGTAGAGCAGTTGACTGTTAATCAATTGGTCGTAGGTTCGATCCCTACCGCCGGAGCCAATTTCCCCTAAGTGGTTGATTTTATTGGCAAGGCCCCGGCCAGAGTCCGAGCCACCTGTGCACGTGCACAAACTGGTGCACAGTTGCGTGCCCACACTGGTCCACACTCCCGATTCCTGGATGCCCTGAAATTGCTTCGGAGCTTCCCTTCATGGCCAGAGTCGCACACATTCCCTATCTCGAAAAACGCCCTTCCGGCTATTTCTTCAGGCGTCGCTTACCCAAGTCCAAAGTGGGGATAGAGAACCCTGATCCAAGATCTGCATTATGTCTCTCATTACGAACCGATGTCCTCTCCGAAGCGACATCCCTTGTCCGCGCACTGACTGCGCATACGGACCTGGTCGTCGCGCTGATGACGGAGAGACCAGTGGATCATTTGAGCTCAGAGCAGGTTACATTGTTGACAGAGCTGGCGCGCTTTCAGATCGCAGCGCATGAGGCGTTACGTGCTTCAGCAGAGCCTCGGTCAGAAATGGCGGCAAACTTTGCTGCGAAAGCGGAGCACACCATTCAGGATATGCTGCGCCGTGCCTTGGCCCTGGGGGATCGGACCCCAGTCATCGAGCCCCTTCGTGAGGTCGCCCGGCACATGGGATTGTCGCTGGATCAAGCCAGCGAAAATTGGCGCACGCTTGCTTTCGAAGCCCTACGCGTAATGCTGGACGTATCCCGAGAGCGCGAAAGACGAGAGGTCGGGTCATATGATGAGCCGACGCCAATCTTCCGCTTGATGTTGGCGAGCCGTGCAACCACCTCCGTGGCGGCTTTTCCAGCGCCTTCATCGCAAATAGCGGTGCTAGCCTTGGCTATTCCGACTATCAACGCATCTGGTGCGACGCCCGCGGCGCCAGAGGGCATGCCTATGGTCGAGGCTTCAGCTGGTCCGAAGGCGATCGCTACTGTACAAGCTCAGAGTGAACCAGCCGTGATTTCGACCCCAAGGGAAGATGCCGCGCCCGTGGCTCAGATGGCTCCGACCTTAGAGCGCAATGCCGCTGTTTCCAGCTCTGTAGCTGAGCATGATGACACCGCGTTCCGGATTAAAGTGCGTCCGCCTCGATTGGGGAACATCGATCTGCGAGATCTCACGCCAGAAACCAGAAAGGTTCTTGAAAACAAACTTCGAGGGATCACTCTGCTTGAAGGGATTAGGCTTATGAAAGAACTCAAGTGCGCTGGCTACGGTGATAAATTTTCAGTTGCGCAAACTGGGGACGAAGCCGCCGGCGAGCGTTGGAAGAAAGGAAGCGGTAGCAAGGCTGTTGATTGTCACTGAGAACTGACCCGGTAGCCCCATAAATTGTCACTGAGAATTGACCCATGTGAACACACTTCCCCGACGGTTTTGGTTGGGGGGATTTGGAGTGATCGACATGGGATTTTT
>NZ_SZNL01000110.1:0-255 GCF_005068605.1 Sulfitobacter sp. 15WGC
GATGACCTGCACATTGCTGAGATCGGCGAGAACCGTGTAGTTCAGGTTGATCTGTTTGATCGTCCCCATCTCGCCCGCGATCACGACGAAATCGCCGATCTTGATCGGGCGGAACAGGATCAGCATGACGCCCGCGGCCACGTTCGACAGGGTGCCTTGCAGGGCCAGACCAATCGCCAGACCCGCCGCACCGATGACTGCCACGACCGAGGTCGTTTTGACCCCGAAGGTATTGAGGACAAAGAGAACGGTGAA
>NZ_SZNL01000111.1:0-255 GCF_005068605.1 Sulfitobacter sp. 15WGC
CCTTGCCCGTGTCGCGGAACATGTTGCGCGGGAATTGATCGGTCAGGATCAGAAAGGCCAGCGCGTCGGTGGGATTGGTCAGCCAATGGTTCAGCTTGCCAGCCTGCGCCTCATCCCAAAGCCCCTCGAAACGCGCACGGATATCGGCATCCAGCGTTTCGGAACTGTTGTACCATCCGGCCGGACCTACGTCTTCGAGCCAGAAATTCAGTACATCTTGGGGTTCTGCATTTGTGGCAGCCATCCCGCACACTC
>NZ_SZNL01000112.1:0-255 GCF_005068605.1 Sulfitobacter sp. 15WGC
CGCGTGAGCCTGCGCCGCCTGCCTCGGCATGGCCAAAGCCCGGATCGAAGAAGCCCGCGTAATGCACGCGGAACTCTCCGACCATCGCCAAATAGGGTGCCATTTCAGCGGCATAGGCAGGCGGGATCGTCACCGCTTCGCGGCTGACGAGGATGTAAAAGGCGCCGGGGTCGAGGATGATCTGACCGTTGGTGCTATGCACCTCTTCCCAATAGGCGGCGGGATCGTAATGGCCAATTTTATCGAGGTCGATCA
>NZ_SZNL01000113.1:0-255 GCF_005068605.1 Sulfitobacter sp. 15WGC
ACCAGCGCCAGTAATCCGCCGGCAGGATTTCCAACGCCTGATCCATGAAGACGCCGCGCCCACGCGAGGTGGAGAACTGACCGCCGTCATAATTGAGGTAATTGAAGGACTTGATGTAATCCACCAGCTTCCACGGCTCGCCCGAGCCCTTGATCGTGGCGGGGAAGCTGAGCGTGTGGAAGGGGACATTGTCCTTGCCCATGAACTGGGTGTAGCGCACGTCTTCGGCGCCGCGGTCGGTGCGCCACCAGCTTT
>NZ_SZNL01000114.1:0-255 GCF_005068605.1 Sulfitobacter sp. 15WGC
GCGGCAGGAAATGCGTCGTCGCCCCCTGCTGAAGCGCGATCCCAAGGGCGAAATAGCTGATCACCCCGGCGCTCAGCACCGTGCCGATATAGATGCGGTTCATGAACAAACGCGCCAAACGTGGGCTGCGCCCCCGCCAGCGGGTGATGCGCAGGAAAAGCAGATAGTCAAAAGTCTCAGAAATCGCGATCAGGATCACGGTCGAGATCGACAGCCACAGATCGTAATAGAACGCAGACAGGAAAATGGCCGCCG
>NZ_SZNL01000115.1:0-255 GCF_005068605.1 Sulfitobacter sp. 15WGC
GATCGAAGGCAAGGCGGAAGAGCTGCGGGCGTTGGCCCGGTCCAATGAAGAGATGGACATCACCGATGAGGCCCGCGCGCTGGATAAGAAAGCCGCCGGGATGCTCGAAGACCTCTATGGCTCTTTGACGCCTTGGCGGAAATGTCAGGTGGCGCGCCATCCGGAGCGGCCCCATTGCAAGGATTATATCGAGGCGCTTTTCACCGAGTTCACGCCTTTGGCCGGGGATCGAAACTTTGCCGATGATCTGGCCGT
>NZ_SZNL01000116.1:0-254 GCF_005068605.1 Sulfitobacter sp. 15WGC
GTGCCCGTCGTGCTGATTCCGCCATTGCTCTTTCCTTCCCACAAGTCTTGGCCCGTCACTACCCCATTCCCGGCAGCGCTTCGCGCGGATAACGCCCCCTAGCGGCAAAAAGCGACATCGCGTGCCGTCCCCGCGCCACTTGCGCGAATTAAACGCAGGCGGCACTGGTCTTCGGCCTGCTAGAGACTTGCCAGAGCGCGCGCACGGGCCTAATCACAGCCCCATGACAGATATCACCCATGACCGCCTTCTCA
>NZ_SZNL01000117.1:0-255 GCF_005068605.1 Sulfitobacter sp. 15WGC
CGCTCGGCTGCCGGATTCCAGCTGATGATGCGGCCTTCCATGTCATAGGTCAGGATCGCTTCGCCCGTGGTGGCCACGAGGGCGGCAAAGGTTTCCGCCTGCACATGGGCACGTTCGATATCATCATGCGCCATGCGGCGCGTCGTGACATTGCGGTGCTGCAACAGCAGGCAAGGCGCGCCTTGGATCGTCAAGCGGTTGGCGTTGAGTTGAAACCAGCGCCGCACCCCCGGCCCATCGCAGGGGTATTCCCCC
>NZ_SZNL01000118.1:0-255 GCF_005068605.1 Sulfitobacter sp. 15WGC
ATGAGAAGGGGCCGCTGTCGCCCCGCTTCCGTGGGGAGCATGCGCTGCGCCGTTATCCCAACGGGGAGGAACGCTGCATTGCCTGCAAGCTGTGCGAAGCGATCTGCCCCGCGCAGGCGATCACCATCGACGCCGAAGCCCGCGAAGACGGCAGCCGCCGCACCACGCGCTATGACATCGACATGACCAAATGCATCTACTGTGGTTTCTGCCAAGAAGCCTGCCCGGTGGATGCCATTGTCGAAGGCCCGAACT
>NZ_SZNL01000119.1:0-255 GCF_005068605.1 Sulfitobacter sp. 15WGC
ATCACGGTCAAAAGCACGCTTGGTCAGGGCACGACCTTTACCGTCTTCATCCCCGGCGCCACGCAATTGGCAGAGCCTGCGACGCTGGCCCAAGCAAGCTAAGCCTTTGAAAACAGTGGTGCGGGCGTGGACTCGAACCCACACGGGGCTACGCCCCAACAGATTTTAAGTCTGGTATGTCTACCATTCCATCACGCCCGCATCGGGGCGCACAATAAGCATCACGCGGGCGGTGTAAATGGGCGAATGCCCCCG
>NZ_SZNL01000011.1:0-56600 GCF_005068605.1 Sulfitobacter sp. 15WGC
TTCTGAGGCAGCAAAGAAAACTGCAAAGGAGGCCAAAACATTGACCGCATCATAGACCACGACGCATAACTGAGGGTGGGTCAAATCTCGGTGAAAATACCGGGTCAGTTCTCAGTGACAATCAACACACCTGCGCAAAGCGCGAGCGTTGGCAAGGGCCGTCGCGCTCCGATCAAACCGTATGATAGCAGGGTCAACCCCAATGCGACACGACCAGCCGCCAAGAGTGCTGCCAATGGGGCGTCCGAAAGGCTCAGCATATCCGGGTTCGCGACCATACCCAGTGGAATGATGTAGAGCCCAATGCCAAGCGCCATCGCTGTCAGAGCGACCTTCAACCAATTCTCGCCAATCATCCCCGCGGCGATAAAAACAGCGCCGCAGACCGGGGGCGTGATTGTCGAGAGAAGCGCGAACCAAAAGACAAAGAGATGCGCTTGAAGCGGCGAAAGACCCAGTTCGATGAGCGCAGGCCCGGCGACGGAGACGCAGATCACATAGGCCGCCGTGGTGGGCACTTCCATGCCCAGGATGAGGCAGGCAAGCGCCGTGAGCAGCAGGGACGGCCAAAGAAGCCCCCCGGACCCCGCCAGAATGAGAGAGGTGATTTTCACGCCGAGCCCGGTGATCGACAGGACACCGATGATGACTGAGGCGCAAAGAATGATAGAGGCGATCAGGGCAACCTGCCGCGCGGCATTGAGAACTGCACTTGCTATTCGCGTGGCGATCTGGCGCGGCTCGAAAGTGAGCCGCGCGTTGAAGAACAAGAGCAGCGCCGCTGCGAGGATCGCCATAGCCGCCGCATATTCCGGCGTGAACTGCGCGACGAACATCCCCCATAGCAGGACCGAGAAGGGGACGAGGAAGAAGAGCGATGTGACAACCACGTCGCGCAATGTGGGGCGATCCGCTTCTGCAATACCTTTGAGGGCGAAGCGCTGCGCGTAGGCGTTAATGCCAACCCAGACCGCCACGAAGTAAAGCACCGCCGGAAGCGCGGCGGCAGCCATGATGCCGGTGTAGGGCACGCCGGTCAGCTCGACCATCACGAAGGCGCCCGCGCCCATCAGGGGCGGCATGATCTGTCCGCCTGAGGAGGCCACGGCCTCGACCGCGGCGGCGAGGCGTTTGGGATAGCCGAGCTTGGTCATTGCGGGCAGGGTGATCGCGCCGGTGGAAGCGACATTTGCGGAGGCCGAGCCGGAGATTGACCCAAAGAGCGCCGACGACAAAACAGACACCTTCGCCGCGCCGCCTTTCAGCCGCCCCGCCGCGGCGGCGGCGACATTCATGAAGCCTTGCCCCGCTTCGCCAGCGTTCAGAACTGCGCCGAAGATGACAAAGATCGCCACGACGGAGACCGAGACACCGGTGAGCGTTCCCCAGATGCCGCCCTCGGCGATGGTCAGTGTTCCGAAATAGCTTTCTATTGGCGTGCCGGAATGGCCGAACTCGCCAGGAATATGCTGCCCGAACAGGCCATAGAGCAGGGCGATTGCCGCGACCAGTGGCAAGGGCCAACCGATCACGCGCCGCGCCGTTTCCAGCACCACCAAGAGCAGGGTCACCGCCACGGCGAGCTGGAAGTTGCTTTCGATGAACCCATATTGATCGCCAAGCGCATCGCTGTTGAAGGCCACCCAAAGCGCTGCGGCGATGCCCAATGCCGCCAAGATGCTGCCAGTGATCCGCCGCAGCGGCGTCTGCGCGTCAAAGACCAAAGCGAAGGGCAGGATGAAGGCCATATGCAGCGGCCTGCTGATCAGGTTCGGCACCAGACCCGAAAACACCAAAGCCAAGTGATAGCTGACCAGCGCGATGGCCAGCGCGATCCAGAAACTCGCCGCCAGTCGGCTTTCGGGGAGGTTTGTCATCTATGGGGGTCCGGCTTTGGCTGGGCAAGCGCGGCGCGGAATACCCGCGCCGCGCATCCTTTTATTGCGAGGTCTCTGTCGCGATCCCGGCTTCTTCGTAATAGCGCAGCGCGCCGGGGTGCAGTTCAGTGGTGATATTGGCCATCAACTCAGGCGTGACATTGCCCCACCAAGGCGATGTATCGGCCATCTTGGCCTTGTTTTCCCAATAGGTCTTGGTCAGCTGATAAGCCGTTTCATCGTCCATCTTGGTTGTCGTGAAAGCGGCGACGGGCAGGGACGTTGTGGTCACATCCTGCTCTTGGCCCGCATAGGTGCCCGCCGGAATGACAATGCGGGTCCGTTTGGATTGGGTGATCTGCTCGTCCGACAACGGGACCACGGTCACGGGGGTCGAAGCGGCGGCTTCGACGACGTTTGGCGCCGGGAATGAACCCGCGGTGACAAAGCCGTCGATCTGCCCGTTCTTCAAAGCGGCCACGGCGTTGCTCAATTCCGCATCAGCGATCTCCACACTGTCTGCCAGCCCGAACATATCCAGATACTTCGCACCTTCGGTCGCGCCGAAAGACCCTTTGCCCAGCAGGATGCTCTTGCCTTCCAGATCCGCGAGCGCGTTGGCGCCGCTGTCCTGAGACATCACGAAATGCATGGTCAGCGATGGGATCGGGAAAAGCGCGCGAATCTCATCGAAAGCAGGTGCGGTCTTGCCTTCAAACATGGCCTTGCCGTTCTGGGCCAGACCAACGAGCGAGGGCGGGGTGGTAAAGACATAGTCGGCCCCGCGCGCGCGGACTTCCATGACGTTTTGAACCGATCCTTGGCTCTCTTCCACGGTAACCGAGATGTCTCCGCCGCTGCCCGCTTTCATAGCCTCGGCAAGCTCCACGCCCATTTGATAGTAGGACGAGCCCGATTTGGCCGACTTATAGGTCACACGGGTCTCGGCGCTTGCGGCGCCCCCCACAAGCCCCAGGGCCAATGCCGCGCAAATAGTTTGTCTCAACGCATTCATGGTTTTTCCTCCTCCAAGCGCAAGGCGAACGATCTCCCGGCGAAACAGGTGCGGGACTGCCTTTGGGTGACTTTGTGGCAGCACACTACGGCATTGTCGAGAATGGGGTTCGCTGTTGGGTGGCTCTTAGGGACCAATACGGCGGGCCGCTTCGGTCTTGCGAGGTCGAAGATATGGGAAGATGGTAGATGCGGCAGGTTCGCTGCGCCCCGCAACCAGTTCTGCGATGCGCGGATCGCAGGCCATAGAGGGCGAAAGATATCGACGCTTGAGATGCGAAGAAACGCAACTGTCTGCGCGCCTTCGCCAATGTCGAAGCCCGATCAAAGGTCCATCCCCTTATCTCTCGGGCAAGGCGCAGTGCGTCAGCTATCGCCTTTCAAAGGATCATGGCCCCAATTCATCAGCGAATAGCGCCATTTCGAGTCTTCAACGCCATCCTTCGGCCCGCCTTGGGAGAGATGTCGTTTGATATAGCCGACGACGGTCGCCATGTGATCCCACTGATCGTCGGTCAGGTCGTCCTTATTGGTGCGTTTGATCTTGACGATCCGGCGGCCGGATTTGTGCCCGGTGCTTTCACCGGTTCCGCTGTCGCCCACGGACTTGGAGTCCTCGGTCTCCAGCCAGTCCTCAAGCTCCGCCGGTGCCATGTTGACCAGATCGCGCCACTCGCCCCAGATTTCGTCCTTCGATTTCGATGAAGACATTTTCTTTCCCAATCCAATACTGGGAAGAAACCGGCCCGCGCGCGCTTTGTTCCCAAGGGTCACAGCGGTCCGCCACGGTCGGCGAGGCGCGCGCCGATCGGTCTGCCGTCAGCTTGTCAGTGTCCGAACGGCCCGCGCCTCGGGCGAGCCGGTCATAGCTCAGGAAGCTTGCGAATAGCGCATGCCTGCCGGCACCTCCCGGTCCAGCAGTGATGCGATCATGCGGGTCAGGGCGCGACCTTCGGGCAGGATGTCGAGGCGCGTTCCGGACAAGCGCACGAATGGGGTGTAGCGGGTCGCGATGGCCTTTAAATCGGGTGCGAGATCGAAGGCCCGCGCGCCGAAGGTTTCTGCCAAGGCGTTCAGGTCAAGGGTGAAGTCGCACATCAGACATTCGATCGCCCGCGCGGTCAGGCGGTCCGCGTCGTTCAAGGCGTAGCCGCGCGTACCGGGCAGGTCGCCAGCCGCGATGCGCGCGGTGTAGGCCGCCGTCGCGGGGGCGTTCTGTACGTAGCCCCCCGGAAAACGCGAGATTGACGAGGCGCCGAGGCCGATCAGGGTTTGGCAATTGTCATCGGTGTAGCCTTGGAAATTCCGGCGCAGGCGGCGGTTGTTTTTTGCTTGGGTCAGCCCATCCTGCGGCGTGGCGAAATGATCAATGCCGATTGCCTCCATGCCCGAAGCGGCGAAGCGTGCCGCGGCCTTCTCGGCGAAGTGATAGCGTGCGACCGCGTCGGGCAGTGTCGCCTCGCGGATGAGTTTCTGCCGTTTCGCGACCCAGGGCACATGCGCATAGCCGAAAAGCGCCACGCGATCCGGCGCAAGTGACAGGGTTTTGTCGATCGTATCCTCCAGCCGCGCCATGGTCTGATGAGGCAGGCCGTAAACCAAGTCGGTATTTAGCGAGGTGACCCCCTCGGCGCGCAACTGATCGA
This sequence comes from Sulfitobacter sp. 15WGC, assembly GCF_005068605.1. Taxonomy (NCBI): domain Bacteria; kingdom Pseudomonadati; phylum Pseudomonadota; class Alphaproteobacteria; order Rhodobacterales; family Roseobacteraceae; genus Sulfitobacter; species Sulfitobacter sp. 15WGC. The sequence continues at coordinate 4,538 of NZ_SZNL01000011.1, forward strand.
CACAGCGGCGCGTGACCTCGAAGGACTGAAGGCGCCCGATGGCCTGCTGCACCTCAGGGTCGAAATCCTGAATGCCGATAGAGGCCCGTGTGAGGCCCGCAGCGCGCAGGGCCGCGATTTTGGCGGGGTCGATCTGGGTGGGGTCGATCTCGACGGAGAACTCGAAATCCTCGGTCGGGGTGAAGCGCTGATGAAGGGCGCGGTTCAGGCGGTCGATGAGGGCGGGCGGTAGGATGGTCGGTGTCCCGCCACCCCAATGCATCCGCCCCATCCGCATGCCCGCAGGCATCGCAGCGCGCAGAAGCTCAAGCTCGGCCTCAAGAGCTTCGATATAGCGCTCGACAGGGCTGAGCGTCTTGGTGCCCTGCGTGTGGCAGGCGCAGAAATAGCACAGCCGCTCGCAAAAGGGGATGTGAACATAGACCGAGACCGGCGCGCCGGGGTCCAACGCGTCAAGCGCTGAGCCCTGAAACGCGGCGCCGACCGCGGGGGTGAAAGCCGCCGCGGTGGGATAGGAGGTGTAGCGCGGCACGCGCGCGTCGAAGAGGCCGAGAGCCTCGAGCATCTGTATCTGTTCCATGGCACTGGTTTAGAGGGGCGGGGTAGCGTGGTCTTTGCGCTGGATCAAATCGACTGCAAATATCAGGGCGGTCCCGCGAGGGCGACGCGCTGCGGCCTTTATGGGTTTGTCCGCCGACGCATTCTCCCGCGAATAAAATCTCATCTTTGAGCGACGGAATGTTCTTTCCCCTCCGTATCAGGAGGAGCACCAGCATGACAGGGTCCCTCTACACCGCCAAAACTCGCACAATTCCAAACTGACCGGAGTACAACGTACCGCCCGCTTGGGGAGGCGCCTTTGCAAAACGCGCAGTTGGCAGACGCATGAAGCCCATTTGCCGCGCTGTTTAGGAGCAAAGAAGAAATTGAGAGAATTATCCGACGCCGTTTTCTCCCTGTTTATCATCGCTGGCGCCTATAGCGTCGCATTCGGCTTGCCCGCTGAGGTGACGCGCCTTTGGGGCGGAAGCGCTGGTTCTGGCGACGGGGATGGTCGTGGACGATGCCATCGTGGTGGATGAGAATATCATGCGCAAGCGCAAGTCCGGCATGGGGGGCTTCGCCGCTGCGGCCTCGGGCACGATTGAGGTGTTCTTCGCCGTGATCTCCACCACCGCGACGCTCGCCGCCGTTATCATCCCGATCTCCTTCCTGCCGGGGCAGGCGGGGGGCGTCTTTTCCGAATTCGGCTTCGTGCTGGCCTTTGCTGTCACCCTGTCATCGATCACCGAGCTCACGCTTGCGCCTGTGCTTTTCGCTCTGCTCGACCCCGGCAAGACGCTGACCAGCGCCGACGGTGCCGCACCGGGCGTCTTGGTGCGCGGCTTTGACCGGGTGATGGATTTGGCCATCCGCACGCCGCTGCTGGTTCTATCGGTCGCGATCGGCTTTGCCATGATCGCGATGGGGGCCGCGATGACCCTGCCGTCCGCCGTCACGCCGGTAGAGGGCCGGCGCTTCTTCCTCGTGCAGGCGCGCGGCGCCTCTGACACGACCACCGATTACCTCGATACGCAGGTCGCGCTTGTCGAAGATATCCTCGCTCCCCGTCGCGAGAGAGGGCAGATCGAGACGGTGCAAAGCATCATCGGCGGCGGCGGCGGCGGCGGCACCAGCGCCTTTATTGTCGTGCGCCTGCCGGATTGGGCCGAGCGTGACTTTACCCAGCAAGAGTTGATTGGCCAGATCAGTGGTCAGCTGGCCTCGATCCCCGGTGTGGAGGTCAGCGCGCGGTCGACCAACAGTCTCAACATCCGTGGCGCGGGCGGGGGGCTGAGCTTTGCCGTGACCGGGACGAACCTTGCCAATGTGACTGAGGCGGCAGGCAGGCTCGTGGCGGCGATGGCACAGGATGACACTTTCGTGAACCCGCAACTGTCCAACAACAGTGTCAATGCCCAGTTGGAGGTGACGGTGGATGACAGCGCGGCGGGCGATATGGGGCTTGACGGCTCCGATGTCTCTTCGGTCGTGCGTGCCATGGTGCAAGGCGATGTGGCGGTCAGCGTCTTTTCCGATGATGTCGAGGTTGACGTGAATGTCGTCCCCGGTGGGCAACCGATCGACGATCCATCGGATATCGCCACCATGCCCATCCGCCTCGAGAACGGTGTCTATGTGCCGCTTTCCTCGGTCGCCACGCTCGACATGGTGGTGAGCGAGGCGCAGATCAAGCCTTTGGGCGGTGCCTTGACCGTCTCCTTGCAGGCGAACCTAGGTGAAGGTGTTGACCTCTCCACGGCGATGGACCGGGTGCTGGCCCTGTCGAAAGAAGTGCTGCCCGAGGGGCTGGGGATCACCTTTGCCGGAGAGGCAGCGACGCTGAGTGATAGCCAAGGCGGGATCTACATGGTCTTCGGCGTCGCGCTGATCGTGGTTCTGCTGGTGCTCGCGGCCCAGTTCGAAAGCTTCGCCAGCGGGGTCATTATCATAATGACAGTGCCCTTTGGCCTTGCCGCTGCTTTGCTGGCGATCTCCATCACGGATGGCTCGCTGAACTACTTCAGCCAGATCGGCCGTGTGATGCTGATCGGGGTAATGGCCAAGAACGGCATCCTGATCGTCGAATTCGCCAACCAACTGCGCGAAGCAGGGGGTAATATCGACAGCGCCATCCGAAGCGCGCTGCGCCTGCGCATTCGGCCTGTGATGATGACGATGGTCTCCACCGTCTTTGTCGGCCTGCCATTGATCCTGACCTCGGGCGCAGGGACCCAGGCCCGCATTGCCGTCGGTTGGGTGATCGTCGGCGGCCTAGGCTTTGTCACGGTTCTTACGCTGTTCCTGACACCCATCTTCTATCTCTGGATCGCAGTGTGGGGGGCTGCCCCCGGCGGGGCAGCGCAGCGGCTGAAAGCGGAAGTGGAGGGGCAGTAGGGGGGAGGGGAACCCCCGGCCAATCGCCCCCTGAACAGCCCCCCTCTCAAACACCCCCCCCTCAAACAGCCACCACAACCTTCTCCCCAATTCGATGCACCCGCGCCGAAGTCCCATAAACCTCCGAAAGCATCGCATCCGTCACGACCTCGCGCGCTGCGCCGTGATGCGTGATCCGTCCGTCCTTCATCGCCACGATCTGATCGGCATAGGCGGCGGCGTAATTGATATCGTGCAGCACGATCACGATGGTCCTGCCATGGGTGCGGGCGAGGTCTTGTAATGTGTGCATCAAGCCGCGCGAGGCCGCGATGTCGAGGTTGTTCAGCGGCTCGTCGAGCAGGATATAATCGGTCTCCTGCGCAAAGGTCATGGCCACCTGCGCGCGCTGGCGTTGACCGCCTGACAGCGTATCGAGGCGGCGCTCGGCGAGGGGGGCAAGGTCGAAAGCCGCCAGTGCCGCCTCTACCTTTTCGCGGTCTTCCGCGCTCGGGCGGCCCTTGTGGTAGGGGTAGCGGCCAAAGCTCACCAACTCGCGAACCGTCAGCAGGGGGGCCGCATCGCTGGTTTGGGGCAGAATGGCCAAGCGTCGGGCCAATGCGTCGTTCGCGCAGGCGCCGATTTGCAGGTCATCGACCATGATCTGCCCGTGCTGAAGCGGGATCAGCCGGGCGATTAGTGACAAAAGCGTCGATTTCCCCGCCCCGTTGGGGCCGATCAGCGCCGTGATCCCGCCGCTCTGCAAGGTCAGATCGATCTCGCGCAGGGTCGGCTTGCCGTCCCGGTCGTGGTTCAGGTCACGGATGATGATCATCTGGGTTTCCTCCGCAGCAGCAGGATTAGAAAGACAAGGCCGCCAAGCACATCGACGATGACGACAAGCGGGGTCGAGGAGCGCAGGGCGCGCTCCTGCACCATCTGCCCGCCGACCAGCGTGATGGCCGAGACCAGTCCCGCCGAGGGTAGCATGACGCTATGAAACATCACCGGGGTGATCTGTCGCGCCACGCTGACCACCAAGAGGCCGAGAAAGGCCATCGGCCCCACCAGCGCGGTCGAGACTGAGACGAGGATCGACACGAGCACCAGCACTTGGAACATGCCGCGCTCCGGGTCTTCGCCGAGGTTGACGGCGCTTTCATCGCCCAGCGACAGCACATCAAGCCGCTGGCGCATCCGCCAAGCGGCGACCAGCGCGCCGCCGGTCAAGAGGGTGGCGAGGGTGAGAAGGGGCGTGTCGACCCGGCCAAAACGGGCAAAGGCATTGGCCTGTACGACCATGAATTCATTGGGGTCGATGACCCGTTGCAGAAAGCTTGAGACCGACCGGAACAGCCCGGCAAAGATAATGCCCGTCAGGATCATGCGAAACAGATCATGTCCGCCGCGGCGCAAGAGCGTGCCGAAAAGCGCTAAGGCGGCCCCCATCAGCAGGAGGCTGTTCACGAGGAACTGCGCGATCTCGGGCAGTTGGGTAAAGGTCTGGCCGCCGAGCACGAAGATCAGCACCGTCAGGGTCAGCAGATAGAGCGCATCGAACCCCATGACCGAAGGCGTCAGAATGTGATTGCGGGTGATGGTCTGGAACAGCACCGTGGCGGTCGAGATCGAGACGGCGACCAGCAGCAGGGCGATCAATTTATTGGCGCGAAACGATAGGACAAAGCCCCAGTTCCCCCGCGCCCCCAGCCCGAGGTAGAGCGCGATGCAAAGGCCCAGCAGCGCCAGAAGCCACCAAAGACGCTTAGGATACATGGCGTTTCGGCCCATGCAGCAACCACAGGAACAGCAGCGCACCCACCACGCCGAATACCGTGCCCACGGGGATCTCATAAGGATAGCGGATCAGCCGCCCGAGAATGTCGCACAGCAGCACAAGTCCCGCGCCGGTCATCCCGGTGAGCGGCAGGCTCCGCCTCAGATTGTCGCCTGCCAGCCGGGCCACGATATTGGGCACGACCAGCCCGACAAAGGGGATCAGCCCCACTGTCACCACGGTCAGGGCGGTAACGATGGAAATTGCCAGCAGCCCCAGCACCATCGTCTGCCCATAGTTCAGGCCAAGGTTGATGCTGGCCGTGCGGCCCATGCCGATGATCGCGAATTGATCGGCGGCGAGATAGGTCAGCGCCGCCACCAGCGCCACCAGCCAAAGCAACTCATACCGGCCCTGCAACACGCCGGAGAACTCACCGTTCATCCAGATCTCGACATATTGCAGCAGGTCCGCCTGATAGGCGATGAAGGTGACCGCCGCCCCAAGGATGCCGCCGTAGATCAGCCCCACCAGCGCCACCAGCAGGGGCTGGGTTGGGGGCAGGCGCTGCACGATGGCCAGAAACCCCGCGCCCGCCGCAAGGGCGGTGAGGGAGGCGAGGACCATCTTGACGAAGATAGAGGCCCCCGGCGCGAAGAGGGTGACCAAAAGAATGCCAAGCGCTGCGCCTTGGCCCGTGCCCGCGGTCATCGGTTCGACGAAACGGTTGCGCACCAGCATCTGCATGATGGCCCCACTCACCGCCAAAGCCCCGCCCGAGATCACCACGGCGATGGTGCGCGGCGCGCGGCTGACCACCAGCAGCTCCAAGGCCGCCGGATCAGACCAAAGCGCCGCCCAAGACAGGTCGATCACCCCGACGAAAAGCGAGGCGACAGACAGGATCACGAGGAGACAGGCAAGGGCAAACGCCACAGGCTTACTGCTCCGTCAGGGCGGCGTTGATCTCATCCAGCGTGCGGGTCATCGACTGGATGCCGCCGCCTGCGATGTAGATGGGCGCGGCGCTTAGGTGCACGACTTGGCCGGTTTTCCATGCGGTCGTCTCATGCACCAATGCGTTGTCGAGCGTCGCACGCGCGCCTTCGCTTTCCTGACCGATGGCCGCCATCCGGTCGATCACCAGCAGGATGTCGGGGTTGGCCTCGCGAATGAATTCAAAGCTGATCGCCTCACCGTGGTTGGCCATCTCGACATCCTGCACCGCTTCGGGCAGGCCAAGCGCCTCATGCAGCCAGCCAAACCGCCCGCCGATGCCATAGGCGCTGATCTTCGGCCCATTGGTCATCACGATAAGCGCGCGGCCCTTGCCCGCCAGCGCCTCTTTGGTCTGGGCGAGCTTATCCTCAAAAGCCGCCGTCAGGGCTGCGGCCTCTTCCTCTTTGTCGAAAACCTTGCCGTATGCCTCCAGCCGGGCCAGCCCTTCGCCGATGGTGTCTTGCCAAATGGTCATGTCCAAGGTGGGCGCGATCCGCGCCAGTTCCGGCACCTGTTCGGTGCTGCGCCCCCCGGCGATGATCAGGTCGGGGTTCAGGGCAAAAAGCGCCTCGTAATCCGGCTCGAAAAGGGAGCCGATGACCTCGGTCCCCTCTGCCGTCTCTTCGAGGTAGGGCAGATAGACCGGGCGCACCAAGCCCTGCGGTGTGACGCCGAGCGCGGTGAGGCTGTCGAAGGCCGCCAGATCGTAGACCGCCACCGTGGCGGGGGTGAGCGGCGCTTCGGCAGGGCCGCGGGCGGTGTCGACCGTCACGGTCTCGGCCAGCGTGGGCGTGGCGAAAAGCAGGGCCAAAAGGGCAAGGGGTTTGATCATAGCGGTAACTCTTTCATCAGGGGGGAGGGGAAGCCGGGCCGGTGTTTACCATTTCCATGGCCCGGCTTAGGACTAAGGCAGAAAATGCATCCGGAGAGAGCGCCATGCCGACGACCACAGGATTTTACCAAACCGAGAACGGCTCGAAATACTTGCAGCAGCTGTGCAAGCATTTCGGCCATAAGATCGAGACATCTTACGACAGCGAAAAGGGCTGGGCCGCTTTCGAGATGGGCACGGCCTATATGACGGCGGACAGCAAGGGCCTCACCGTCACGGCGACGCTCGACGATCCCGAGATGGTGCCTGCGCTGCATAGTGTCATTGACCGGCATCTTGAAACTTTTGCCTTCCGGGAAACAGAAAAGAACATGGTTTGGACGGTCGAATAGGCCGCCCCTTCACAGAAAATCCCGGCGCCGCAATGGGCGCCGGGTAAAAGGCCGAACCGGGGCTCGACCAAGCCTAGCCTCTGATCAGAAGATGATCTCGGCGCTGAGGCGGATGGAGCGGCCGGGTTCGGTCAGCGGCTCCACTTCGCCCACGAACTCTTGGCCATAGGTGGCGCGGCTGCTGTATTGCTCATCAAAGAGGTTGTTTACCTCGGCGCGCAGGGTCAGGTTGTCCATCCGCTTGGGCGTGTATTCGGCAAAGACATTGGCGATCGTGTAGCCGTCCAACTCCGGCCCGCTGCCGCCTGTGGCGGCGTCATAAGTATCGTCAAAGTCGAAGGCCACCTGCACATCGCCACCCAAGAGAACCCCGTTGTTCAAACGATGCGCCACTTGGAAGGTCAGGAAATCCCCCATCGGCATGGTCAGGTAGTTGCCATAGTAGGAGTCGGCCGCGCGGCCATCAATCTCGGTGTCGATGCGGGCAAAACCGGCGCGGAAGAAACCGTCTTCCCATGCGGTGCCAAGACCCAGTTCAAAGCCGCGCGATTGCACATCCGCCGTGAAGGCCGGGCCACCGCGATAGCTGGCAGCGCGGGCGTTGTCGATGTTGGTGGCGAAAAGCTTACCGTCGACGACCCATGCGCCCATGGTGTAATTCGCGGCAAGGTAGAGGTTATCGGCGGTGACTTCTTCGATGCCGGAACCATAGTTCCATGCGGGGTTGAGGATATAGTTCTCGGCCAGTTCCAGACCGCCCCAGACGTGGGAATAGCCCGCGCTGATCGTCAGATCGTCCGAGAGGTCATATTCGCCCGAGATATTGCCCGAGAGGCCCGATTCAGACTGCGAGGAGCCATCGGTGCCCTCGAAATCCTGAAAATCGGCCCGCGCGCCGAAGGACAGACGCGCATTGGGCGTGGGCTCTATCCGCGCTTGGGCGAAAAGACCGATGTTGCTGAGTTTCTCCGTGGCCGCTTCACGCGCGCCGGAGGAGAGGTCGCGATAGTCCAGATCGGCCTCATCGGAGTAAAAGTCGAGACCTGCGTTCAACTCACCCCAACTCAGTGCGAAACGGTTTGAGAATTCGCCGCTCAGGCTCACGGTCTCACCGCTGGTGATCGAATTGGTCGACAGCGCCGACTCGTCGTTAACCAGTTTGGTCCCGCTATAGGCCAGCCGTGCGGTGGGGTTCCACATCGCTGTGGGCGTGGTGTCACTGTAGCTCAGGACGATATTGGTGCGCTCCAGATCATAGGGGCGGTCCGCAGGAAGCGGGCGGCCCCCGATGATGGCACCGAGGTTCGCCCGGTAGGGGCGGATTTCATCGTCGACCACCCGTTCGTACGACAGCTCGACCCGGTCGCCGCTCTGCGCTTCATAGGCCAGTTTGCCCAGCCCGCTAAGCAGGTCAGTGCCCGAACCGATGATCTCGTCGCCATTGCCATCTTCGCGCAGCCCGCCTTCGGCGACCTTTGCAAAGCCGAGGTATTCAAACCCGCCTTCGCGGCCATAGACCGACAGGCTGTTCGAGAAGATGTCGCCGTTGCTGTCGTATTCCAGCTTGTAGCGCCCGCCAAAACTCTCGTCCGGGGCCAGCAGATCGCTCGCATCCTTGGTCTCATAGGCCAGCGCGCCGCCCAAGGCGCCGGGGCCCGCATCGGCGGGGGCCACGCCGGGGTCGACGCGGGCGGCTTTCAGCAGGGCGGGGTCGATCAGCGTGGTGGTGTTGTGGTGGAACACCTTGTTGTTCTGCCGCGCGCCGTCGATGGAAATGGCGAGGTTGTTCTCCTCGATCCCGTTGACATAGACCTTTTGCGACATCGGGATCGAACTGCCCACCGCGATGGTCGGCTCGGCTACGAAAAGTTCGGACAGGTCCGCAGGATTGCTCAGCGCCAGCCCTTCGCTGGAGATGGAGATGTCATCGTCTTCCATCCCCGGAACGGCTGGCATCTCAAGAACGATGGTCCCCAGAAAGGCTTCGTCGTTAGTGCTCTGCGCTTGGCCCGCGGCGGGAATCATCCCCGCGGCAAGGCAAGCAAATGCATGTGTCGGCTTCATCAAATTTCCCCTTACTCAAACGGCCCGGACCCGGAAAAGCACCCCCCGGACGGCGTTGCGGCGATTCCTTATAGAAACTGTCAGGAATCTCAAGAGGCATGATTTTGGCGGGGGGCTGCCTGTGTCTTTTGGGTAAAGGAAGTGGGTGGCAGCACGGGTGCGGGGCCGTGGATCACCTTGTTAGAAGGGGCGGCTCGGACCGCGAAGAGGTGCAATTCCCTTTGCCCCCGAAAGCGCAGGCGGCCTCGTCAGCCGTCCGGCCCATGACCGCTTCCGCCGATAGCAACCCTGCCAAAACAAACGGCATTTTCCGCCATTGTCACAAATCTTTTGCACTCTCAGGCCACAAGGAGCCGCGATGCGCCGAAGTATAAATTGACCAACTGGTCTAACGCGCGCATTCTGCCGACAATGAGTACACTAGAAAGAGGATTTCCCATGACAAGAACCATTCTGCTGGCTGGCACCATGCTGGCGGGGCTCGCCTCCGTGGCCCAAGCCGACACGCTGCGCCTTTTGACATGGGGCGGCTACGCACCTGAGGACGTGGTCGCGAAATTCGAAGAAGAGACCGGCCATACCGTCGAAGTCACGAAATCCAACAACGAAGAGATGATCGCCAAGCTGCGCGCCACGGGCGGCGGTGGTTTCGACCTCGCCCAGCCTTCGCAAGACCGCATCATGGGGCCGCAGATGGAATTCGGCATCTACAAGCCGATCGATGTCTCCAAGCTGAACAAAGAGCTTTTCATCCCCTCCATGCTCGACGCGACCATGGCCAACACCACCGTGAACGGCGATGTCTATGGCGTGCCGCATGTCTGGGGCACCTCCGGTCTGGTGATGAACACCGCCGAAGCGGGTGACACCGTCAAGGATTACACCGACCTCTGCGCGCCCGAAGTGGCAGGCAAAGTGTCCTACCGCCTGAAGCGCCCGACGCTCATCGGTTTCGCCTTCGCCATGGGTGAAGACCCCTTTGCCGCCTATGACGACGAAGCGAAATATGCTGAGATCATGGGCAAGGTCGAAGAGAAGCTGATCGAATGCAAAGAGAACGTCAAAACCTACTGGGGTGGCGGCGATGAGCTGATGAACCTGCTGCGCTCGGGCGAGGTGACCGCCTCCATGGCATGGGATACCGGCGGCTGGAAGCTGAACGACGACAACGCCGACATTACCTTCGTGGCCCCGGCCTCGGGTGCGCTGGGCTGGATCGACACCTTCGTTCTGCCCGCCAAAGGGCAGGCCGACGATGTGGCCTATGAATGGATCAACTTCGTCATGCAGCCGGAAATCGCGGCGATGATCACCGCAGCGGCGGGTAACTTCACCGCCTCCGCAGGCGCGGATGAGTTTGCCGAAGACAGCCTGAAAGCCAAGTATCAGAACAGCTTCCCGCAAGAAGCCGTCGACAATATCAAATGGTATCCGCCGGTGCCCGCCGGTCTGGAAACCATCGAAGGCGAAGTGCTGGACCGCGTCCAAGCTGCCAACTGATAACTGACCCTACGAGCGGCACCCTCATATTGGGGGTGTCGCATCTTTATACGGAATTCACATGACCCCAGATCTGGAATGCGTCGACCTCGTTAAGCGGTTCGGCGATACCACCGCTGTTAACAACGTCTCCTTCACGGTGCCGCCCGGCAGTTTCTTCTCCATCCTCGGGCCTTCGGGCTGCGGCAAAACAACAATCATGCGGATGATCGCGGGGTTTCTCGACCCCACCTCTGGTGACATTCGGATCAAGGGCGGCTCAGTGCTCGATACGCCGCCGAACAAGCGCCCGGTGAACATGGTGTTCCAACATCTGGCGCTTTTCCCGATGATGACGATTGCCGAAAACATCGGCTACGGGCTGCGCCGTCGCGGCATGCCCAAGGCCGAGATTGCGCGCAAAGTCGATGAGGCGCTAGACCGGATCGGCCTGCCGGGCATCGGCGCGCGCAAGGCGGATGAGCTTTCGGGCGGGCAGAAGCAACGGGTCGCCATCGCGCGCTGCATGGTGCTGGAGCCTGACGTGCTGCTACTGGATGAGCCGCTGGGGGCGCTGGACCTCAAGCTGCGCGAGCATATGAAGGTTGAGCTAAAGGCCCTGCAAGCCGCCTTTGATACGACATTCGTCTATATCACCCACGACCAATCCGAAGCGCTCGTGATGTCTGACCAGATCGCGGTGATGAGCAATGGCCAGTTCGAGCAGGTGGGCCGGGGGCAAGATCTCTACTACCGCCCCGAAACGCCCTTCGTCGCCGGTTTCATCGGAGAGTCGAACCGCTGGAAAGGCCGGATCGAACGGGTGGAGGGCGACGCCCTGCAATTGCGCACCGACAGCGGGCTTGCCATGCGCGCCACCGGCGCGGGCCTTGTCCAAGGGGCAAAGGCCGAGATTTTCGTGCGGCCCGAATCCATTCGGCTGGCTGCCAGTGCCGATGCGCTGTCGGGGTTCGACAATCAGCTAAAGGGCACCGTCACCAGCCTGTTGTTCAATGGCGCGGCTTCCCGCGTCTTGGTGCAGGATGATGTGGGTGAGACGCTCGAAGTCACGCTGCCGCAATCGGGAGAGTTCTCAAGCCTGAAACGCGGCGACGTGGTCCATATCGGCTGGGGCGCGGGGCAGGCGACCTGCTTTGGGGTCGCGTGATGCGCAGCCAATCTCGACTGACATTCTACTTGCTGCTGACGCCCTTGGTGCTGTGGCTGGGGCTTTTGATCATCATCCCGCATATCGACATGCTGCTGATTTCGCTGCGCGAGCGGATCAGTTTCGGCGTCTATGAAACCAGTCTGGTGCAATATGAAAAGGCGCTGACCGAGCCACTTTACTTGCGCACCTTCTGGCGCACGGCGGTGATGTCCGTGCTGGCCACCGCGCTGACGCTGCTGATCGCCTTTCCGGTGGCCTATTACATCGCCAAAATGGCGAAGGGGCGCTTGCAGCAGGTGTTGTTCCTGCTCTGCCTGATCCCGTTTTACGTCTCCGAACTGGTGCGCACCTTTGGCTGGATGATCCTGCTGCGCGAGACGGGTCTCGTCTCGAACCTGTTGCAATGGGTGGGGCTGGCGGACCGTCCGGTCGAGTTGCTTTATACGGATGCCACGATGATGGTGGGGCTGGTCTATACCTCTATGCTCTTCATGGTGGTGCCGCTTGTCACCACGCTGGAAAGCCTCGACGACAGCGTGATCGAGGCGGGCTATGATCTGGGCGGCAGCGGGCTTTCCGTCTTGCGTGAGATCATCATCCCCCATGCGATGCCCGGCATCGTGTCGGGCTGTATCGTGGTCTTCATGCTGAGCTTGGGCAACTACCTGACGCCGACGATGCTGGGCGGCAAGGACAGTCTGTGGTTCACCGAAATGATCTATAACCAGTTCATCGTGCGCTCCAATTGGGAGCTGGGCGCCGCCTTTGGCTTTATGCTTTTGGTGCTGTCTTCGGTGATCGTCTGGGGGATGCTCTGGCTGACGGGCCGGACCCTCAAGGAAACGATGGGGTGATCCAATGATCCCGACAATCCCGCAATCGCGCAGCTTTCGCATTGTCTATGGTGGCTATGTGGCGCTGTTCTTTCTCTATCTGGCCCTGCCGCTGACCGTGGTGGCGGTCTTTGCCTTCAACGACAGCCAGTTCCCCTCTCTTCCGTGGGAGGGGTTCACATGGAATTGGTTCTTTGGCGAGGAGCGTCCGCAGATCGGCGTCTTTCACGAACGCGGCATTCTGCGCGCGGTCGGCACCTCGGCCTTTGTGGCGCTTTGCGTGGCGGTGCTTTCCGTCTGCGTGGGCACGACCAACGCCTTTTTGTTCAACCGTTATGAGTTCCGTGGCAAGGGGTTCCTCTATGTGCTGATGCTGCTGCCGCTGGTGATCCCCGGCATCGTCTTGGGCATCTCGGTGCTGGTGTTCTCTTCGACGCTGGCCAATGGTGTTTGGGACTTGGCGCAGATCGACATACAGGCGTTGCGCCCCGGTCTGCTTTTGGTGATCCTCGGGCAGTTCAGCTTTATCACCACCATCGCCACGCTGGTGATCTCGGCCCGGTTGCAGAAATTCGACCGGACCTTGGAAGAGGCGGCGCTGAACCTTGGCGCGGACCGTCTGACAGCGGTGCGCACGATCACGCTGCCGTTCCTTGCGCCTGCGATGGTCGGTGCCGTGGTGGTGGCGTTTTTGATGAGCTTTGAGAACTTCAACACCACGCTGATGCTCGTGGGCTCCGACGCGCCGCTGACCATCGCCATGTTCGACCGGCTGAAAGAGGGGTCGACCCCGCTGCTGAACGCCGTGTCGCTGCTCTTGATGCTGGGCTCGTCGCTTTTGGCGCTGCTGGTGATCCTGTTCCAGAAAAAGGGCTAATCCCCCTCGGCAGGCCCGCCAGCCGGGCCTGCTACATCCGGCTAAAGCGCGGCACGCACCGCCCGGCTGAACCTTTCAAGCAAATCCGCATCCTCTGCCAGATGGCGCCTCAGCGACCGGGGCAGTTCAAGCTGGACCCCCGCGCCCTTGCCGGTGCGGTTGCAGATGTTCGTCTCATGTAGGCCGGGCAGGGCGGTGTTCACCTCTGCCCCGAAGCCCGCTTTGCGCAGGGCGGCGCCGATGGCATCGCGCATCGCCTTGTCCCGCCCGCCGAGCCATACGGTTTCTGTGCCATCGTCCTTGCGGCCATGTACGGCGACGGCCCCCTCGGCGCTGCCGACAAGCGCCAGCGCCTGCGGCTCATCGAAACGGTGCGAGGTGATGTGAAAATCCCCATGCGCCCCGGGCTTTAGCGCCTCGAAGACATAGAGCGACAGGTCGCGCCCCGCGATGGCCTCGGCGATCAGGCCCGTCTCGGGTTCGATCGTGCCGCCATGCGGGGCCAGAATGACGACCGCGCTGCCGCGGTCCTCGGCCCGGATGCGGTAATCGACGCCCGCGTTCATCTCAGCGGAGAGGTCGGCAAAATTCTGGAAGCGATCTGCCATAAAGGCTCCTGTTAAATGGCGGTTACACGTCGAGCTTGCGGACCGTTTTGCGGATCAGCCCGTCCTTCCGCTCCAGAAATACGATCTCGCCGAATTCGATCTTCAGCCATTCCTCCGCGTTTTCGGTCAGCGGTTCCGACGCGAGGATGGCCGAGGTGGCCCCCCCTTCGGGGCAGGCGTCGATGTCATAGGTGTTCGCATAGTCCTGAAAATTCGCCCCGGTGAGCAGGTAGATCGGCTCAAGCAGCATCGACAGGGGCAGGTCCTCATCCCGCAGCTTTTGCCAATCGCCCGTGACATCCGTCTCCCCCTCATGGCCGCAGCCAAAGTTCACGCCGATGATCCGCTCCCTGCTGACCAGCGCGATCTTGAGCTTTGTGAGCGCGGCGAGGTCGAGGTCGCGGGCAGCCTTGCAGATCACCTGCAACAGTTTTTCAAACCCGCGCTGCACGTCCTCGTCGCTGTCGCCCTCCAGCAGGGACAGCAGCAGCACATAAAGGAATTCCGTATCCGTCGTGCCGCGCATCTGGGTGAGGTAGCGATCCTTGCAATGGGGTAGGAGTTCACGCTGCAACTGCCGCCAATGGGGCAGGGCGCCGTTCTGGGCGATGATCCACGGCGTATGGTCAAAGGAGAATGGGTGGCAGTTCTCATCGGCCTGCACCACGCTGGCGTCATAAGAGGCCGCGCGGATATGCGACAGCAGCGTGTGCGCCTGTAGGCTAGGGATCACCGATTTGGCGTTGTCGTCGTGAAAGGCGGCCTTGGGCCGGTGGTAGCGCAGCGGTGCTTCGGGATGCAGCAGATGGTCGCTCCAGGCGGCGAACCCCCATCCGGCCAGTTGAAGGCTTGGGTGCAGTTCCGGATCGAGGCTTTGGTTCAGCAGGCTGTTCTCAGGCGCAAGGAGCAGCGACTCGATTGGCAGTTCAGGTCCGATATAGGCGAGGAAGCGGCACATGGTTTTCCTTACTCTTGAGATATTTCAGCGACTTCGAAAAAGGGTGTGAAGGGCTGAGATAGAGCAAGGCGCGCGAAAATCGACTTGGGACGCGGCAGCGCGGCCCTAGAGCCGCGCCCGTCGGGGGGCGGCGGCCCGGCAAACGGGCCACCCGAGTTCATAAATCAGATGTCAGAGATATAATCCGCCGAGACATAGCCCTGCACCTCAGGCGCATCGGCCAAGGAGACGCGGCACCACAACTGCCCGATCTCGGTCACGCAATCGCGGCGGTTCAGGATGGTGCCGTCGGGCAGCCCCATGATGATCCCGAAGTCCAAACCCGGCCCGGACCGCAGTTTTAAAAGCTCATCCGGCCCGGTGCGGTGCACCATGACGCGGTCACTGGCCACGCCCGCGCAACCGGCGATGAACATGGCGGTGGAAACGGCTGCGAATGTAATGCTGCGCATGATCTGCCTCTCTTTTGTTTTCTTTCTCATAGATCGAAAACCGGGCTGATCCTAGCCGCCTTATTCCGCCGCCGCCTTGCACTGCTCCAACGCCCGTTTCAACGAATGTTCGTCATAGGGTTTCATCAAGCTGACATAGCGACCCGCCTCTGCATCGCCTTCGGCATATTCCCGCGGATCGGCGCCCGAGGCGATGATCACGGCGATCTCGGGGCGCAGCTGCGTCACATGCTGCACCAGTTCCATGCCGGAGCCATCGGGCAGGCCAAGGTCGGTGAACATGACATCAAACCGTTCTGCCTGAAGGCTGCGTTCCGCGGCGGCGACGCTGTCGGCCTCGGTCACGACATAGCCCAGATCAGCGAGCATATCCGCCGTGGCCATGCAGATCAGCGCATCGTCTTCGACCAACAGCACCTTCGGCGCGTCATCGGTGCTCGGCGCGGCCTCCGCCGCTGGCTGGGCGGTGTCGGCACTGGTTTGGCGCGAGAGGATTTCATGGATTTTCAGCGCCAGCCGTTCGCGGGTGTAGGGTTTGCTCAGCAGATCGACCCCTTCGTCGAGCCGTCCGGCATGAACGATGGCGTTCTGCGTATAGCCCGAGGTGAAGAGCACGCCGACATTCGGCAGATGCGCCTTGGCCTCGCGGGCAAGCTCGGGGCTACGGATTTTGCCGGGCATGACCACATCGGTGAACAGCAGGTTGATCTGCACCCCGCTTTTGACGATCGCCAGCGCGCTGTCCGCATTCTCGGCGGTGAGCACGCCATAGCCAAGATCGCGCAGTTGATCGACGGCAGTCTCACGCACGGCGGCATCGTCTTCGACCACAAGGATCACCTCGCCACTGCCGGTGGGCGTGTCGGTGGTGGCGGGCAGCGGGGCGCTTTCCTCCTTGCGCTGTGTGCGCGGCAGGTAGACCCGCACGGTCGTGCCTTGCTTCTCTTCGCTGTAGAGCTTGATGTGCCCGCCGGATTGTTTGACGAAACCGTAGACCATGCTAAGGCCCAGCCCCGTGCCCTCGCCGGTCTCCTTGGTGGTGAAGAAGGGGTCAAAGACCTTTTCCATGATCTCGGGCGGGATGCCCGCGCCGGTGTCGGTGATCGCCAGCATGACATATTGGCCCGGCGCCACGTTCGGATGGTTCTGCGTATAGGCATCGTCCAGCGCGGCATTGCCCACTTCGATCGTCAGCTTGCCGTGATGGGCCATTGCATCGCGCGCGTTGATGGCGAGGTTCAGGATCACGTTCTCCAACTGCGCCGGGTCGACAAGACAGTTCCACAGGCCCCCCGAGATTACCGTCTCGACCTCGATCCCTTCGCCAAGCGTGCGGCGCAGCATGTCGTCCATGCCCCGCACCAATCGGCCAAGGTTCTGCGGTTTCGGCTCCAAGGGCTGCTGCCGCCCAAAGGCCAGCAACTGCGCGGTGAGCTTGGCCCCGCGCGACACGCCTGCCATGGCATTGTCGACGAACCGCCGCTTGGCGTCGCCTTCGGGCAGTTCTTTCGACAAGAGTTGCAGGTTGCTGCCCACCACTTGCAGCAAGTTGTTGAAGTCATGCGCGATGCCGCCGGTCAACTGGCCCACGGCTTCCATCTTTTGCGCCTGCACCAATTGCGCCTCAAGCCGGTCCCGCTCGGCCATGGCCTCTTCGATCTTGGTTTTCAGCGCGTTGTTGAACTCGATCTCGGCATTGCGGGCGCGCAGTTCTTCGCGCAGGTCGCGCACCTCGATCACCGTGCCCACGGTCTTGCCGGTCTCGTCCTTCATCGGGGAGGCGGTGAAGCCCACGGGGTAGAAGCTGCCGTCCTTATGGACAAAGGTCTCTTCCCCTTGGGTCTGGTGGTTCTCGGGAAAGGCCCGGTCGATGGCGCAGTCTTCGATGGGGAAATGCCGCCCGTCGGGATGGGTGTGGTGGATCACATCATGCAACGGTCGGCCTGCGGTTTCCTCGAACCGATAGCCGGTCAGCTCTTCTGCGGCGCGGTTCATGAAAACGCATTGCTGTTTGTCGTCCATCATGAAGATGGCCATCGTCGTGTTGCTCAGGATGGCGTCCAGCCGGGCCGAGACCTTGGTCAGCGCCGCGTTGGCCTCTTTTTGTTTCGTAATGTCCTGAATGGCCGCGTAGAGGACCGTGTCATTCTCAGTCACGATCAATTGCAGATGGGTCAGCACGTTATAGCGCGACCCGTCCTTGCGTTGGTGGATCGTCTCATATTCCAACATCGTCTTCTCACCGCTCAGCAGCGGTTGGACGAGTTCCAGAAAGGCCTCGCGCGAGAGTTCGGGCTTGATGTCCCAAGCCGCCATGCCGCGCAGCTCATCCATCGAATAGCCAAGGTTCTCCCGCGCGCCGCGATTGGCGAGGGTGAAGGTGAAATCTTCGACTGAAAACAGGTAAACTTCGCTGGCCGCATCTTCGACGATCTGGCCAAGGCGATCACTCGCCAATCTGAATGCTTCTCGCACCATTTTCCTCAAACTTGTCGGCCATGATGACCGGCTAAATTATTACTGCAAGATGCAGGTTTGTTTAACCTAGCCTTATGGAGGGACAAGACGAGGGCAAAAAGCCACATTCGTACAAGGGGCGGGTTTTTGCGCAAATAGGTGGGAGGGGCACCCGCCGGGACCGGCGGATGCGCAGGGGGCAGGGCGCGGTTACGCCACGCGGTTGCCCATGGCATAGACCGCGCGCAAAATCGGCGCGTCTTTCATGATGTCAAAGAGGATCAGATCGGCCCGCGCGCCCAGGGCGATCTCGCCCCGGTCGGTCAACCCTGCGTGATGCGAGGGCGTGCGGGTCACGGTGGCGAGCCCGCGTGCCATGTCGCCCCATAGGTTGCCCAGTTGCACTGCGCCCAGCAAAAGGGCTGCGGGCACATAGTCGGACGACAGGATATCGAGCAGGTCCAGTTCCGCCAGTTCCTTGGCCGCGACATTGCCCGAATGTGAGCCGCCGCGCACGAGGTTCGGCGCGCCCATGATCGTGGCGATGTCTTGGGCATGGCACGCCTCTGCCGCTTCGCGGGTGGTGGGGAATTCGGCCAGCCGCACGCCATGGGCATGGCTGGTCGCGACCTGTGCGGCGGTGGTGTCGTCATGGCTGGCCAGCGCCGCGCCATAGCGCGCCGCCGCCGCCACCGCGGCCGCTTCATGTTTCGCGCCAAGCCGGTCCTGCAACCCATGTAGGAAGGTGACGTAATCGCCGAAATCCTCCCGCGGCAGGCCGTTCTTGCCGCAGACGTAATCCTCGAATTTTTGCACGTCGCGGAATTGCCGCTGGCCGGGGGTGTGATCCATCAGGCTGACGATGCCGACCTTATCGTCGGGGCCAAACTCGGCCAGTTCCTCCTCCAGCGTTTCGGAACAGATCTCGGCGCGCAGGTGGATGTGGTGGCTGATCGCCAGCGCCCCGCTGTCGCGCATCATCAGGATCTCATCGGCCATGTCGCGGGCGTATTTTCCGTAACGTTTGCGCCCTTCGTCCGACAGGATCGACCCCACCCGGATCGCGTCGAAAACCGTGGTGATCCCGGTGCCCGCCAGTTCGCGGTCATGGGCGATGATAGCGGCACGGTGCGGCCAGTCGACCTTGGGCCGCGGCTTCATGTGGCGCTCTAGGTTGTCGGTATGCAGCTCCACCAGCCCGGGGGCGACGTAGCGGCCTTCGCAATCGATCGCCCCTTTGGGCAGGGCGGTGCCTTCGGCGATCTCGGCGATCACCCCGTCGCGCAGCACCACGCTGCCGGGGATCACCGCATCGGGCAGGATAATTTTGGCATTGGCGAGAATGGTTTCTTTTGTCATGTGAAGGTCACGCTTGTTGCGCATCCATGGATGCAGGGAGAAGATGAATGAAGTTCGACCGCTACGCGATCTATTACACGCCACAGGGCGCATTGGCCGAGGCTGGGGCCGCTTGGCTGGGGTGGGATTTGGCGCGCGGGCGTGCCGTGGCGCATCCTGAGGTCGCGGGGCTGGACGTGGCCGCCCTGACCGAAACGCCGCGCAAATACGGGCTGCACGCGACGGTCAAGCCGCCGTTCGTGCTGGCCGAAGGCACCACGGCTGACGGGGTGTTGACCGAGTTCAAGACGCTTTGCAAGCGGCTTGCGCCGGTCACGCTGGACGGGCTGGCGCTGACCCCGCTGGGCCGGTTTCTGGCGCTGACGCCCGAGGGGGACACCGCCGCGCTCAACGCGATTGCCGCCGAGGTGGTGCGCGGCCTCGATACTTTCCGCGCGCCGCCGACCGAGGCCGATCTGGCCCGCAGGCGTCAGGCCAATCTGACCCCAGAGCAGGAGGCCAACCTCAGCCAATGGGGCTATCCTTATGTGATGGAGGCGTTCCGCTTTCACATCACCCTGACCGGCAAACTGCCCAAGGCCGATCTGCCGCAGGTCACCGCAGCGCTCGCCCCCTATATCACGCCGCATCTGCCGCAGCCCTTCGTGCTGGACAGCCTGACACTGGTGGGGCAGGCCGAAGACGGTATGTTCCATGAGGTTCACCGCGCGGCCCTTTCGGGATAAAACGCCGCCAGCGCCTGTGCCACGGTCTGCTTCAGCGGGCCGGAGTTGTCGATCTCGATGGCGGCGATATGGTCGGGCAAGGCCCGTTCGGCGCGGGCCAGTCGGGCGGTGATTTCCGCTTCACTCTCGCGCCCACGGCCCCGCAGCCGCGCGGCCAGCACTTCGGGCGCGGCGGTGAGCGACAGCACCTCGAACCGGTCAAACCTGAGCTTCGCTTCGGTCAGCACCGCGCGCGAGAGGTTGGCCAGCACGTCGCGCCCCTCGGCCAGCGCCATATCGACCGCGATGGGAATGCCGTAGCGCAGCCCATGCGCGGCCCAGCTGAGGGCAAAGGCGCCTTCGGCCTCCAGCCGCAGGAACGTGTCCTCTTCGATCCCGTCGAAGTCTTCGCCGCCCGCTTCGCTGGGCCGGGTGATGGCGCGGCGGGCGAGGAAGAGGTCGGGCTGCGCCTCGGCAAGCGCTGCCATCACGCTGTCCTTGCCCACGCCCGACGGCCCCACAACCGCGATGAAACGCCCGCTCATGCCGCCAATCCGGGGGTGAAGCGGGTCACGTCCACTTCGCGGTCGCAGATTTGGTCGCGGGCGGCTTCGTCATGGAAGATGCCCAAGATCGCCGTGCCGCGGGCTTTGGCCTCTTCGATCAGCGCCAGCACCGTGGCGCGGTTGGTGGCATCAAGGCTCGCCGTCGGCTCGTCCAGCAGCAGGACGGGGTAGGGATGCGCAAAGCCGCGCGCGATGTTCACCCGCTGCTGCTCCCCGCCGGAAAAGGTCGTGGGGCTGAGCTGCCAAAGCCGTTCGGGGATGTTGAGTTGTGCCAGCAATTCTTCGGCGCGGGCCCGTGCCTCGGCCTCACTGCTGCCCACCGCGCGCAGCGGCTCGGCTACCACATCCAGCGTTGCTACCCGTGGCACGACGCGCAGGAACTGGCTGACATAGCCCAGCACATGACGGCGCAGCTCCAGTATCTCGCGTGGGGCAGCTTGGGCGACATCCAGATCGCCCACCATGATCCGGCCCGAGGCGGTCAGGTAGTTGCCATAGATCATCCGCATCAGCGTCGATTTCCCGGCGCCCGAAGCGCCAGTCAGCGCCACGCATTCGCCCCGCGCCACGGTCAACTCACCGCCGCGCATCACCGGGATCACCGCAGCGCCCTGATTGTGCAGGGTGAAGGATTTGCTTGCATTTTCCACGCGTATCATGGTTTAGCCTTGCTCGGTATAATTCTGAAATTGAATGGTTTTCTTTGCATGTTCACACCTGTAGCACGCTAGAGACCAAAAGCTGCGTATAGCCGTGCTGCGGGTCGTCGAGCACCTGATCGGTCAGGCCGGTTTCCACCACATGGCCGTCTTTCATCACCATCAACCGATCCGCCAAGAGCCGCACCACCGCCAGATCATGGGTCACGATGATGGCGCTCAGCCCCATCTCGCGCACAAGCCCGCGCAGCAGGTCGAGCAGCCGCGCCTGAACGCTCACGTCCAGCCCGCCTGTGGGTTCGTCCATGAAGACCAGCCGCGGTCCGGTCACAAGGTTTCGGGCGATCTGCAAACGCTGCTGCATCCCGCCAGAGAAGGCCGAAGGCCGGTCGTCGATCCGGTCTTCGTTGATCTCAACCCGGCCCAGCCAATCGGTGGCGCTGGCGCGGATGTCGCCGTAGTGCCGCGCGCCCACGGCCATCAGCCGCTCACCGACATTGCCGCCTGCGCTGACGTTCATGCGCAGCCCGTCGCGGGCGTGCTGGTGGACAAAGGCCCAATCGGTGCGCGACAGCATCCGGCGCTCCGGCTCGCTCATCGTCACCGTGTCGCGCAGCCCGTCGGCGCGGGTGTCGAAACGCACCGCCCCGCGATCCGGCGTCAGATGCCCCGCCAGCGTGTTCAGCAGCGTCGACTTGCCCGAGCCGCTTTCCCCGACGATCCCCATGACTTCGCCGGGGAAGAGGTCAAAGCTGACATCGGTGCAGCCGATCCGCGCACCATAGAATTTCGCGATGTTTTCCACTTGCAACAAGGGGGTCATGCCATGCCCTCCACCACAGGTGCCGCATCCGCGCCGCGATGCCCGGCGGCCTGACGGGCCGCGCAATAATCGGTGTCGGAGCACATGAACAAACGCCCACCTGCATCATCGACGATCAACTCATCCAGATAGCTGTCCTCGGCCCCGCAGAGGCCGCAAGGATGGTCGGCCTTGCTCGCCTCAAAGGGGTGGTCCTCAAAATCCAGCGAGACGACCTGCGTATAGGGCGGCAGCGCATAGATCCGCTGCTCGCGCCCCGCGCCGAAGAGTTGGATCGCGGCCATTTCCAGTTTCGGATTGTCGAATTTCGGGATCGGCGATGGGTCCATCACGTAGCGCCCCTCGACCTTGACCGGATAGGCATAGGCCGTGGCAATCGCGCCGTGCTGGGCGATGTCTTCGTAAAGTTTCACATGCATCAGCCCGTATTCCTCCAGCTCGTGCATTTTGCGGGTCTCGACCTCCGAAGGCTCAAGAAAGCGCAGCGGTTCGGGGATCGGCACCTGATAGACCAGCACCTGATCCTCGCGCAGCGTGGCTTCGGGGATGCGGTGGCGGGTTTGGATGACGCTGGCCTCGGTCGTGGCTTCGGTCACGGCGACACTGGCGGTCTTTTGAAAAAAGCGGCGGATCGAGACGGCGTTGGTCGTGTCATCGGCCCCTTGGTCGATCACCTTGAAGGTATCCTCGGGCGTCAGCACCGCGGCAGAGACTTGCACCCCGCCAGTGCCCCAGCCGTAAGGCATCGGCATCTCGCGGCTGGCAAAGGGCACCTGATAGCCCGGGATCGCCAGCCCTTTCAGGATCGCGCGGCGGATCATCCGTTTGGTCTGCTCGTCCAGATAGGCAAAATTGTAGTCGTTCATGCCCCGGTCCTCATGCCTGTCTTGGTCACTCTGTGTCATCGCAAGGTTCATTCCGCGGCCTCCCGTGCTGCGTCTTGCGCCGCGGCTGTCGCCTCGCGGCGCAGTTTGCGGATCAGTTCGAGTTCGGATTGGAAGTCGACGTAATGGGGCAGTTTGATATGCTCCAAGAACCCCGTCGCCTGAATGTTGTCGGCGTGATAGAGCACGAATTCCGCGTCCTGCGCCGGCGCGCCGAGGTTGTCTTCGCCCAACTCCTCCCAACGCAAGGCCCGGTCTACCAGCGCCATGGAGATCGCCTTGCGCTCGGACATGCCGAAGACCAGCCCATAGCCGCGGGTGAACTGCGGCGGCTCGGTCTTGGAGCCTGCAAATTGGTTCACCGTCTCACATTCGGTCAGCTCGACCTCGCCGATCTCAATGGCGAAACCCAGTTCGGGAATATCCATTTCGACCGCGACTTTGCCGATGCGCAGTTCCGCGACGAAAGCGTGGTTGCGCGCATAGCCGCGTTGCGTGGAGTAGGCCATGCCGAGAACAAAGCCCTCGTCGCCACGGGTCAGCGCTTGCAGGCGCAGGTCGCGCGTGGCGGGGAGTTCCAGCGGCTCGCGGGTCAGGTCGCGCGGCGGGGTCTTGCTGTCCGTGTCGCGCTGCATCAACCCTTCGCGGTCGAGGAATTCCATGATGTGCGGCGTCTCCGCGGGCGGTTCGGCCTCGGGCGCTTCGGGGGCCGGGGGCACCTCACCATCGGCGGCGAGTTTGAAATCCAGCAGCCGGTGCGTGTAGTCGAAGGTCGGCCCCAAGACCTGCCCGCCCGGCGCGTCCTTGAAGGTGGCCGAGACGCGGCGGTCGCAGGCCATGGTTCCGGTGTCCATCGGGCGCGAGGCCCCGAAACGCGGCAGGGTGGTGCGATAGGCGCGGATGAGAAACACCGCTTCGATCAGATCGCCCCGCGCCTGTTTGATCGCCAGCGCAGCGAGGTCGGGATCATAGAGTGAGCCTTCGGCCATCACCCGGTTCACCGCCAGCGTCATCTGCTCGCGAATCTGCGCGACGCTGAGTTCGGGCACCTTTGCGTCACCGCGCCGCTCTTCGGCGAGCCATGCGTGGGCGTTGTCGATCGCCCGCTCGCCGCCTTTTACCGCTACATACATCAGGACACCTTTGTGCTTCGGGGCAGCGCCGCCAGACGGTCGCCGCAGGTGAAAATGAAATCCAGCCCACGCGGGAAGAGCGCCGCGTTTTGTTGGAAGGCGGCGCGCTCGGGCAGAGACAATGCCGCGCTGTCTTTGATGCCGGGGCCGGAGAGGGTCGCGCCATCGCCGTGCAGATCATCCACCTCGACGATCAGCGTGGCAGAGCGGTCGGGGTAGGCGGCGGTCCCGAGGGGGAAGTCGCCGCGCGGCAGATCGTCCCAAGCGCCCAAGGCGAATTGCGCCGCAGTTGCGGGGGCGAAGGGCGCGCCGGTGTGGAAGGTGATCCAGTCGCGCACTTCGGGCCGGTCGAAGCCGGGCGCGAGGTAGAGCGGCGTTTCGGGGTCGCAGAGCGTCAGCAGGACAACCCCGGCGGCGGTGGAGAGACCCGCAGGCGGTTCGGCCCCGGTCACGCTGTTGATCTCCCCCGGTTTGGCCATGGCGTTCATCACCGCGCGAAAGGCAAAAGCGGCGTCTTTGGGCGCGTCGCGAAACCCACCTGTCAGCGATAGGGTCTGCATCAGTCTTCTCCTCTGACCATGGTGAAAAAGTCGACCTTGGTGGCGGCGGCCTTGGCGGCACGGCTGGCGCGGCGCTGGCCCTCGATCTCGGCCAGCGGGTCGAGCAGTTTCGCGCGGACCTCATCCGCCGCATCACCCTGCATCAGCGCGTCGGCAAGGGCTGCTTGCAGCGCCTTGTCGCGGCTGCGGCCCTGCACATAGGCGTGCCCGTCTGGCCCATCCGTCAGCCGGACCGAACAGCGCGTGACTGACATCTCACCCATGTTGAAGGCATCGCCCACAGCGCCCATCCGGCCCCGCAGCATGACGCCGCCGATCTCAGGCGCGCGGAGCACCTCATGGGCGGGCAGGGGGCCGAAGCCCTCCCAAAGCCGGGCGAGATCGCGGGCCTCGGCCCGTGCGAGCAGGCCCATCCACGCCTGCCTGTCGCGGGTCTTTTCCTTGGTTTCAACCGTCATCTAGACACCTTGTGCATTTGTCTAATTTACTATACAACTAGACAAGTATTAGCCGCTGGCCTTCCGCTGGCGCAAGCTTGGATATGTGAAACTTCTGCGACATGGCCCGTACTGCGATCTGGAAAACCATTACCGCCGCCCTGACCCATGACATCGCCACGGGGAAATACGCCCCCGGTGACCGGCTCCCGACCGAGGCGCAATTGGCGGCGCGCTTTGGGGTCAACCGGCACACGGTGCGCCGCGCGATCAGCGACATGAACGAGAGCGGGCTGACCTATAGCCGCCGGGGGGCGGGGGTCTTCGTGGCGCAGCGGCCCACGGATTATCCCATCGGCAAACGGGTGCGCTTTCACCAAAACCTCGCGGCGGCGGGGCGGGTGCCAGCCAAGGAGGTCTTGACCTTGGAGACACGCGCCGCCTCGGCCCATGAGGCCGCGCAGTTGGGGCTGGAGGGCGAGGCGCAGGTGCATGTCTATGAGGGGCTGTCGCTGGCCGATGAGCAGCCCATCGCGATCTTCCGCAGCATCTTTCCCGCCGCGCGGTTTCCCGATCTGTTGGCGGCGCTTGAGGCCAGCCGTTCCGTCACCACCGCCTTGGCGCAGGGCGGGGTGGCGGATTACACCCGCGCCTCGACCCGGCTGACGGCGAAGCTTGCCACTGCCACGCAGGCGCTGCATCTGCGGCTGTCCGAAGGCGCGCCGATCCTGCGCTCGGCGGGGATCAACGTGGACCCCGAGGGCGTGCCGGTGGAATACGGGGTGACTTGGTTCGCGGGTGACCGGGTGACGCTGACGCTCAACCCCGGCGACTAGCCGTATTTCTCCAAAAACGCTTCGGCGGATAGCGTTTGGAAGTCCTTGAGCGATGCTTGCAGCCGATCATGGGGCCAATCCCACCACGCCAATTCCTCTATCCGCGCGGCGATGCTTTCGGAAAAGCGGCGGCGCAGCGGCTTGGCGGGGATGCCGGCGACGATCATATAGGGGGCGACATCGCGGGTGACGATGGCTCCGCCCGCCACCACCGCGCCGTGGCCGATGGTCACCTCGGGCCGGACCTGCGCGCCGTGGCCCAACCATGTGTCATGGCCAATCACCGTGCGGCGGCTGCGGCGGAAGGCGAACCAGTCGGCGTCATCCTCGGCCTCGTCGAAGTAATCCCCGGCGCGGTAGTGGAAGTGGTGCAGGCTGGCCTTTTCCATCGGGTGATCGGTGGCCCCGATGCGCACGCTGGCGGCGATATTGCTGAACTTGCCGACTTGCGTGTTGGCGATGTCGCACCAGCGGTCGCAATAGGAGTAATCCCCGATCTCGGAATGGGCGAGGCGCGTGGCGCGCCCGATCTCGACATAGCGCCCGAACTGCGTGTCAGTCACTTCGCAGTCCGGGTGAAGGAAGGGCGCATCGGGTTTGAGACGCGCCATCAGTGGCCCGCCTCATTGCCCGCGATCAGTTTGCGGCGCAGCCAGCCCGAGAAGCTGTCCATCGCCACGACCATCAGAATGATCAGCACGATGTAATAGCTCACCTCTTCCCAGTCTTTCTGGGTGATGATCGCTTGGGTCAGCAAAAGACCGATGCCGCCGCCGGTGATCGCGCCGATGATGGTGGCAGAGCGGGTGTTGGACTCCAGATAGTAGAGGACTTGGCTCAGCAGAACCGGGGTGATCTGCGGGATCACGCCAAAGCGGTAGCGCTGCACGGGGGTGGCCCCGGTAGAGGCGATGCCCTCGATCTGCTTGTCGTCCACATTCTCCAGCGCCTCGGAAAAGATTTTGCCGAAGGTGCCGGTATCGGTCAGCAGGATCGCCAGCGAGCCGGTGAGCGGGCCGGGGCCAAAGGCACGGGACAGGACGATGGTCCAGATCAGCCCATCGACCCCGCGCAGGAAGTCAAAGAGCCGCCGCGCGGCAAAGCGCAGCGCGCCGAGCGGAGAGAAGTTCTTGGCCGCAAGAAACCCCAGCGGCAGGGCGATCATCGCCGCGCCAAAGGTGCCGAGGAAGGCCATGAGAACGGTCTCGACCAGCGCCCAAGCCACATCGCCGTGACGCCACATCTTGTTGGTCCAAAAGTCCTGCCAGATCGCGCCGTATTCACCGCTGCGCAGCAGCTCAAGCGGGGACATGCCGTAGTAGGGGCTGTCGAGCGTGAAGAAGAACAGCTCCCACCCGTTGAAATAGCGGAAGACCTCGGCGCGGTTGCGGGTGATCGTCAGGCGGCCTGCCTCCGTGGTCACGGCAAGACGGTTTTTCGAGGCGTTGATCCACGCGGGCAAGGGGCCATCGGGCAGGGTGGCATTAACGCCGCTGCGCCCCGGCGTGGCGGTGATCAGCCCGTAGCCCGGCACGTCATAGCGCACCTCTGGCCCCAGTTCGACGGTATGGCCGTTGCCCAACTCGACGCGGGTCGTCTCGCCCAAGGTGACCCAATCGGGGGCGGTGCCGGGGGCATAGCGGCCCTTGCGCTCGCCTTCGATGGCGATCTCCATCTCGCCGTTGCGGTTGTCGCGGGCGACATGGGTTTTGTAGCTATAGCTGTCGGCCACCAGCGTCTTCATGTTCGACACATTGATGCGGTCACCCAGACCGGCCACGTCGAAGGCAAAGAAGACGTAAGTGAGATAGGCAAGGATCAGCACCGGGGCGGCAAGGCTCGCCATGCGTTTGCGCCGGAAGCTACGGCTGGCGACCTGCTGAGCGGGGAGGGTGGAAGCGGTAAGGTCGGTCACAGGATGGCTCCCTTGTCCTTATAGGCGCGGCCATGGGTCAGCCGATCGCGGAAATGGCTTGAGACTTGGTCGACGATGATGATGGTGCCGAAGAGCAGCAGAAAGATCGCCGCCGCCTCGTCGAATTTACCTTGACCCCAAGACATCGTGTTGCGCAGGTCATAGCCGATGCCGCCTGCGCCGACGAAGCCGAGGATGGCCGAGGCGCGGATGTTGATCTCGAACCGCAGCAGCGCGTAGGAAAGGTAGTTGGGCGCGACCTGCGGCACGACGCCCAGCACCATGCGTTGCAGCCAGCCCGCCCCGACAGAGGCAAGGCCGTCGACAGGTTTGAGAGAGGCGTTTTCATTCACCTCGGAGAAAAGCTTGCCGAGCGCGCCCACGGTATGCAGCGCGATGGCGATCATCGCAGGCACCGGGCCGCCGCCCAGCAAGAAGATCAGCACCAGCGCGACGACGATCTCAGGCACCGCGCGCAGCACGTCCAGAAGGCGGCGCAGCGGCGCTACGAGCCACGGGGCCGGGGCAAGGCCGCGGGTGGCCAGAAGGGCAGCGAAGAAGGCCAGCAGCGCACCGATCAGCGTGGCGGCCCCGGCGATGTTCACCGTCTCGATCAGAGAGGGGAGGTATTTCACGAAATAGCCGGGCAGCAGATGGATACGCTCCCAAGCCTCGCCCAGCACATCGGCGGGGAAGTCAAAGATATTGGGCAGCCCCTTCCAGAACCCGCCTGCGTTGCGGGCATTGGCGGTGCCAAAACCGCCGATCAGCAGGGCCAGGAAAACGACCAGCAGGATCATGTTCATCACCCGCTTTTGTCGGGTCTGGGCAAGGTAATCCGCCGTGATATCTGGTGCGGTGGTGGTCTGGTGCATCTGTCGTCCCCCTATGACGACAGGCCCCGACAATCGTTGTCGGGACCTGCCAGATGTCTTGTAATCGCTGCGATCAGTTGGATTTCGCCTTGCGCGCTTCGACGATGGAAACATAGGCGTCATGCGCGATCGGATCGAAACCAAGGCTCTCGCCCGCGGCCACACCGTAGGCGCAATCGGCGTCCATCTCGTGCAGTTCATCCACCAGTTGGGTCATCGTCGCCTTGACCTCTTCAGGCAGGGCCTTGCGCAGCACAACCGGGCCTTCGGGGATCGGCTTGGAGCGCCAGATTTCCACCAGATCGTTCATGTCGACGAGGCCCGCGTCCACGGCTTTGCGCAGCGCGCCGGAGTTGTAGCCGTCTTCCCAGTTGCCCTGACCGTCGGCCCATGTCACGCCGCCGTCGACGTCACCGTTGTTGACCGCGACGATGGTCTGCTCATGGCCGCCGGTGAATTTCACTTCGCCGAAGTAGTCGCCGGATTCCATCGTGGCACCAGTGGTCTGGGGGATTTCGATGGAGGGGATCAGGTAGCCGGAGGTGGAGTTCGGATCGCCAAAGCCAAAGACCTTGCCCTGCATGTCTTCGAGGCTCTCGATGCCCGCGTCTTTGCGCGCAAAGCCGATGGAGTGATAGCCGTAGGAGCCGTCGAGGTTGATCTTGACCAGCACCGGCTCGACCGCTTCGGGGTCTTGCAGATGCACGGCGGCATAGGCCGAGGCGCCCAGCCATGCCATGTCGAGCGTGCCGCCCAGCAGACCTTGGATCACGCCGTTATAGTCGGCCGGGGCAAAGAGTTTGGCCGGAACGCCAAGGCGCTCTTCGGTGTAGCCGCGCAGGCATTCGTAGGAGTTCATCCGGTCCTGCGCGTTTTCCCCGCCGAGGATGCCGATGCGGAATTCGTCGATCTCGGCACTTTGGGCCATGGCGGTGCCGGTGAGGGCCGTGGTTGCCAAGGCGGCGGCGATGAGCTTTTTCATTGTGTCGTCTCCGTTTGCAAAAAATGCCCTTTGGGGCGGGTCGTGTCAGGCTGGCACTTTGTCCAGCGTTTCGATCTCGGTTGAGGTGGCGGCTTCGGAAAAGCTGCTGTCCGCACCGTAGATTTCGCGGGCCATGCCGGTGGTCAGCTGTTCGGGCGTGCCGTCAAAGACGATCTTGCCGTCGCGCATCCCCACCACGCGGTCGCAGTAGCGGCGCGCGGTATCCAGCGTGTGAAGGTTGGCGATGACCATGCGGCCATCTTCCTCGTGAATGCGGCGCAGCGATTGCATCACCACCTGCGCGTTCATCGGGTCGAGGCTGGCGATGGGTTCATCCGCCAGAATGATCTGCGGGTCCTGCATCAGGGCGCGGGCGATGGCGACGCGCTGTTGCTGCCCACCAGAAAGCGCCTCGGCCCGTTTGGGCGCGTGCTGTGCGATGCCCAGCCGGTCGAGGATTTCGATGGCGCGGGTGATGTCGGCATCGGGGTAGAGGTTGAAGATGCTGCTCAGCGTCGAGCGACGGTTGAGCGTGCCATGCAGCACGTTCGATACCACATCCATTCGCGGGACGAGGTTGAACTGCTGAAAGATCATCGCGCATTCCGCCTGCCAGCCGCGCCGGGCCGCGCCGCGCAGGGCGGTCACATCGCGCCCTTGAAACAGGATCTGCCCCGAGGAGGCATCGGTCAGCCGGTTGAGCATCCGCAGCAGGGTAGATTTCCCCGCGCCGGAGCGCCCGATGATTCCGATCATCTGCGGCTTGTCGACCTCTAGGTTGGCGCGGGCCACCGCTGTGTTCGCGCCGAATGTTTTGGTCAGTTCAGAAATGACGAGCATAAGTCCCCCGGGGTTTGCGGGGCGAGCTATCGCAGCGGTGAATGTCACGAATGTTTAAGTTTGACGAAGCTTTTGTAACGCGTCCCTTTTTGCGGAACGGCTGCCTAAGCCTGCGCGTTTGTGCTTGTTTTATAGGCGATTGTGCGATGCTGCCGGTGCTGCGCATGGGTCAAACGAGCGGGGCTGCGAGGGCCGAAGGGCCGGTGGAACGCAATAAAACAAGGGCCTGCGAAATAGAGCTTGCGGAACAAACTGCGCGGATTAATGCTTTCTCTCACAAGGCGGTTCAGATAGGGCCGCATCTGGTCAGGCCGCGCAATTGGCGCAGCGACCGTTAAGATCTTTGGCCGGATCACCGCGCGCGCAGTGTCCTCCACCCGCGCCCCTATGGTGAGACAGGCCCCCGACAAGCATTCAAAGGAGCGCGTTCATGGACGCCCAAGTTATCGCATTTCTGATTCTGCTGCCGATCACGCTGGTTTTCGTCTACGCAGGCATCCACGAGTTTCGGCGCTACAAAAGCGAGGGCAAGGCGAACTACGGGCTGGTCTTTGACGAGGAAAGCGGCACCACCCATGTCAGCGGCATCGCCGAAGACGAAGACCCGTTCGACCCCGAAGACTTTGACCCCAACGATTACAACGACCCCGAGATCAAAAATGACACGGATGAGCGCAAATCGTGAGCGCGAAGCGCCTTTGCGCCGCGCTGCTGCTCTGGCTGGCGCTGCCCGCGAAGGCTGACACCCCCGCCGAGATCGTGATCTTTGGCGAGGTGCATGACAATCCCCATGCCCATCTCGAACAGGCCGCTGCCCTAGAGGCGCTCCGCCCCACTGCCGTCGTGTTCGAGATGCTCACCGCCGAAGAGGCGGCAAAGGCCGACGCCGATCGCAGCCAGATTGCGCAGGCTTGGGCGGCGAGCGGGTGGCAGCACTTCGATATCTATGCCCCGATCTTTGACGCTTTGGGAGACGCCCGCATTATCGGTGCCGCCGCCCCGCGTGAGGCGGTGCAGCGCGTGTACCGCGAGGGGGCAGCCGCGCTCTTCGGGCCTGAGGCGGCGCGCTTCGGCCTTGACCAGCCCTTGCCGGAGGATCAGCAGGCCGCGCGGGTAGAGTTGCAATTCGCTGCCCATTGCGAAGCCATGCCGCGCGAGATGATGGGCGGGATGGTCGCCGTGCAGCGCTACCGCGACGCCACCTTCGCCCGCGCCGCGCTCGATGCGCTCAAAGTCCACGGCCCGCCCGTGGCAGTGATCACCGGCAATGGCCACGCCCGCACCGATTGGGGCATTCCCGCCCTCATCGCCCAAGCCGCTCCCGAGGTCACGACCCATGCCATCGGCTTTGTAGAGGCCGAGACCGCGGTGCCTTTCGATGAGACCCGTCTCATCCCGCCCGCTGAGCACGACGACCCCTGCAACGCCCTAATCAAGAAGTAAAGGACAGGCCCATGTATCTTGCCATGAACCGTTTCACCGTCTTGCCCGAGAATGCCGCCGCTTTCGAAGCGCTTTGGCTGAACCGCGAAAGCCACCTGAAGGAGAGCGAAGGCTTCGTCTCCTTCCACATGCTTAAAGGGCCCGAGGCGGAGGGGACGATCCTCTATGCCTCTCACACCGTTTGGGAGAGCGAGGCGCATTTTCGGGCTTGGACCACCAGCGATGCCTTTCGCGCCGCCCATGCGCGGGCGGGGCAGACCCGCAAGCTGCATGAGGGTGCACCGCGGTTCGAAGGCTTTAGCGCCATTCAGAAGATCGACGCGGAATAACGCGGGAGGGCCGGGGTTTCTATACTTGACTAAAATAATCGGATTAAGTAGCCGTTAAGGGAGCCCGGGCTTTTCGCCGGGGTATGAACGACTTTACGCCGAAACCGTCCAAGCCACCGCGCGTCGGAAGCCCGGATGTCAATGGAAAGGAGCCCGCCCCGTGAGGACACCCGTGACCACGCCCGAGCCAATGGCCCATGCCCGGCTACAGACCCCATCCAACAACAGCTGGCGCGACATCGCGCTTGGCAGCAACGATGCCGCAGCCTGCGACGGTTTCGGGCTGGAGCATCTCATCGATCTGCAACGCGCCCGCCAAATGGGAGAGATGGCATGAGCCTGATGCAAAAACTGCCCGATCCATCGCCCGCCGCTCAACCGGCCCAAGAGGCTGTGCATGATGCCCGCGCCTTGGTGCCCAATGGCTCGACCGCGAATATCGTCTTGGACGGCCAGACCTATACGCTGCGCATCACGCGGGCGGGCAAGTTGATCCTGACCAAATAAGCCTGCGCGCTGTTCCAAAGCGCGGCTTGCCCTGTGGGCGCGGCGTCATTACTGACGCGCCATGCCCTGCCGTCTTTGCCCACTTTTGTCGCCGACATGCTGGCCCTGCTGAGCCTGTTCTTCGCGGCGCTGCTGGCGGCCACCCTGATCCCCGCGCAATCCGAAGCGGTGCTATTGGGGCTGATGTGGTCGGGCGCTCATGCCACGGCGCTTCTGTGGCTGGTGGCGACGCTGGGGAATGTGCTCGGATCGCTGCTGAACTGGTGGCTGGGCCGCTACCTTAGTCATTTCGCCGATCACCGCTGGTTTCCCTTTTCGGCCAAGCAGATGGCCCGCGCCTCTGGCTGGTATCGGCGGTGGGGCTATTGGAGCCTGCTGGCCAGTTGGGTGCCGATCATCGGCGATCCGCTGACCTTGGCCGCGGGCATGTTGCGCGAACCACTTTGGCGGTTTCTGCTGATCGTCAGCTTCGCCAAGGGCGGGCGTTACCTCGTGCTGATCCTGATCGCCCGCGGGGTTCTGTGACCCTCAGTGCGGGGTGATCCCTTCGAGCGGCGGCAGCGGATTGGGCGCGGTCACAAGATGGGCGCGGCGCTTTTCGTAAAAGGCATTGCCGCCTGCGGTCACCACATAGTGCATGTTGTTGTAGTTTGCATTGTACCACGCCGCGTGAAAGAATTTGGCGCGGGTGACCTTCGGGTGCCGCTCCCCCTGAAGCACCGCCAGCGCCGTGGCGCGGGCCAACGGGGCGCCGCGGTCGGTCATCGGTTTCGTCATCACGCCGGGGGCGAATTGATTGGGCTGGCCGACCACGCCGCAGACCGTGTTAGGAAAGGCGTCGGAGTGGACGCGGTTCAGCACCACCGTGCCCACGGCCACCATTCCGTCGCGGCTGGAGCGGTTGGATTCGAAATACATCGCGCGGGCCATACACTCCACCTCATCCGCCGGAACCGCGACGACTTCGGTCTGTTTGCCACCGCAGGCGGCGAGCAGGCCAAGGCTCAAGAGCAAAGCGGCAGTGCGGATCTTCGGGGGCTGAACGCGCATGGGCGGCCTTTCTGGCTGAGGGGGCAGGTGGCACGTAATTTTCCAGCAAATGCGGCGGGAGGCAAGACCCGCGCCCGGCTCCGGCGGTTTCCCTCTGGGCCGGGCGCGCGGGGGCGCTTGGGCTGGGGATTAATCTAGTGTAATGCTTGGTAAAACAGTCATGATCGCAGCAGGCCGCCCTATGAAAGTCACCTACCGGGATGTGAAGACCGACATCCTGTCAAAGATCACCAAGGGCGAATGGCCGTTGGGCAGCCTTGTGCCCAATGAGGTCGATCTGGCCGAGACCTATGGCTGCGCCCGGGCGACGGTCAACCGCGCCATGCGCGAATTGGCCGAAGAGGGTTTCATTGAGCGGCGGCGCAAGGCGGGGACGCGGGTGCGCATGGCCCCGCTGCGGCAGGCGCGTTTCGACATTCCGCTGGTCCGGGCCGAGATCGAAGAGAAGGGCGCCGACTACCGGTATTCGCGGGTGAGCCACCGGGTCGAGCCTGCGCCCGACTGGCTGCGCGCCCGGCTCAAACTGGGCGCGGGGAGCGAGGCATTGCATCTGGTCTGCATGCATTACGCCGATGGCGATCCCTATCAATTTGAGGACCGTTGGATCAACCTCGCCACCCTGCCGCAGGCGCGGGAGGAGAGTTTCACCGAGGTCGGGCCGAACGAATGGCTGATCTCGGCCATTCCCTTTTCGGATGTGGAGATCAGCCTTTCCGCCGGTTTGGCCGATCAGCGGCTGAGCGAATACCTCGCCTGCGGCTTGGGCGATCCGGTCTTTACCGTCGAGCGGTCGACGTGGTGGGAGGGGCAGGCGGTGACCTATGTGCGGCTGTCCTACCGCCCCGGCCACCGCCTGACCACGCGCTATTAAGCTGCCGCCGCCGCGGGTGGGCGGCGGCGTGCAACCCTTAAAGGATACCCGGCAGGTTCAGCCCATGTTCGCGGGCGCAATCGCGTGCTTCGTCATAGCCCGCATCCGCATGGCGCATCACGCCCGTCGCCGGGTCGTTCCACAGCACCCGCTCGATCCGGCGGTCGGCGTCCTCGGAGCCGTCACAGCAGATCACCATGCCCGAGTGCTGCGAGAAGCCCATGCCGACCCCGCCGCCGTGGTGCAGCGACACCCAAGTCGCCCCCGAGGCGGTGTTCAAAAGCGCGTTCAGCAGCGGCCAGTCCGACACGGCGTCAGAGCCGTCCTTCATTGCCTCCGTCTCGCGGTTGGGCGAGGCGACGGAGCCGCTGTCGAGGTGATCGCGGCCAATCACCACCGGGGCGCTGAGTTCGCCATTGCGGACCATCTCATTGAAGGCCAGCCCCAGCTTGTGGCGCACGCCTAAGCCCACCCAGCAAATCCGTGCGGGCAGCCCTTGGAAAGAGATACGCTCCCGCGCCATGTCGAGCCAGTTGTGCAGATGGGTGTCCTCAGAGAGGATCTCCTTAACCTTGGCGTCGGTCTTGTAGATATCCTCAGGATCGCCCGACAGCGCCGCCCAGCGGAAGGGGCCGATGCCGCGGCAGAACAGCGGGCGGATATAGGCGGGCACGAAGCCGGGGAAGTCGAAAGCGTTCTGCAACCCTTCCTCCAGCGCCATCTGGCGGATGTTATTGCCATAGTCGACCGTGGGGATGCCCGCGGCGTGGAAATCGACCATCGCCTGCACCTGCACCTTCATCGAGGCCCGGGCGGCTTTTTCGACCGCTTTGGGATCGCTCTCACGTTTCTCGCGCCATTCGCCCATCGTCCAGCCCTGCGGCAGGTAGCCGTTCACGGGGTCATGGGCCGAGGTCTGGTCGGTCACGATATCGGGGCGGACCCCGCGTTTCACCAGTTCGGGAAAGACATCTGCCGCATTGCCCAGAAGCGCCACGGACTTCGCTTCGCCCGCGGCAGTCCAGCGCTCGATCATCGTCAGCGCCTCATCAAGGCTGTCGGTCTTCTCGTCGACGTAGCGGGTGCGCAGGCGGAAATCGATGCTGTCGGGATTGCACTCCACCGCCAGACAGCAGGCACCGGCCATGACCGCCGCCAAGGGCTGCGCGCCGCCCATGCCGCCCAAGCCCCCGGTGAGGATCCATTTGCCCTTGAGGTCGCCACCATAGTGCTGGCGGCCCGCCTCGACGAAGGTCTCATAAGTGCCCTGCACGATGCCTTGACTGCCGATGTAGATCCACGATCCGGCGGTCATCTGGCCGTACATCGCCAGACCCTTCTTATCGAGTTCGTTGAAATGGTCCCAATTCGCCCAATGCGGCACGAGGTTGGAGTTGGCGATCAACACGCGGGGCGCGTCCTTATGGGTTTGGAAGACGCCCACGGGCTTGCCTGATTGCACCAGCAGCGTCTGGTCTTCTTCCAGCGCGCGCAGGGAGGCGACGATCTGGTCATAGTCCTCCCACGTCCGCGCCGCGCGCCCGATGCCGCCGTAAACGACCAGCTCATGCGGGTTTTCGGCCACGTCGGGGTGCAGGTTGTTCATCAGCATCCGCAGGGGCGCTTCGGTCAGCCAGCTTTTCGCCGAAAGCTCGGTGCCGGTGGCGGGATAGACGTCACGGGTGTTCTTGCGCGGATCGCTCATGCTGTGCCTTTCAGGGTAGGGGCCAGTGCGGCCAGAGTTGTCAGGATATCGGTCAGATGGACGCGCAGCCGCGCGGCCTTGTCGGGGTCATAGGGCCAAGGCGGCGCCTCGGCGCCGAGGTAGCTGCTTTGCGCCAGTTCCATCTGGATCGCGTGGAGCCCTTCGGCAGGGCGGCCATAGTGGCGCGTGGTCCAGCCGCCTTTGAAGCGCCCGTTGCTGACGGCGGTGTAGCCGGCTGCGGCGGCGCAGATCTCGGCGACGGCGGCTTCGATCGCAGGCGCGCAGGTGGCGCCGAGGTTCGTGCCGATGTTGAAATCGGGCAGCGGGCCGTCAAAGAGGAAGGGGATGAGCGAGCGGATCGAGTGACAGTCATAAAGGATCGCGACCCCATGCAGGTCGCGGACGCGGGCCAGTTCGGCCTTGAGCGCTGCGTGATAGGGCGCGTGGTATGCCACGCGGCGGGCCTCGACCTCGGCTGCGTCGGGCGGGGTGGTCCAGATGTCCTGCCCGTCGAAATCCGTCAGCGGCACCAGCCCGGTGGTGTTCTGCCCCGGATATAGCGATGCGCCCGATGGGTCGCGGTTGGCGTCGATGACATAGCGGTGGAAGGTCGCGCGGACCGTGGTCGCGCCGGGCAGCAACCCGTCGTAGAGCCGGTCGATATGCCAATCGGTATCCGCCAGTTCCCGCCCGCGGGGGTTCAGGTCGCGCCGGATGGCCTCGGGCAGGTCAGTCCCGGTGTGGGGCAGGCCGAGCACGATGGGGCTGTCGCCGCGGGTGATCTCGACGGGTGTGATCTCAGCGGGGGTCATGTGGAAAGCCCCGGCATGTCGCAGGCGGCGGCACGGGTGATCTCACCGCCCGCTACCATCCGTGCCGCGCGTTCCAGATCGGGGGCGAGGTAGCGGTCTTCCTCCAGTGTCGCGACCTCTTCGCGGACCCGCGCGACCACCCGCTGCAAGGTCTCGCTGGTGGCCAGCGGCGCGCGAAAGTCGATGCCCTGCGCGGCGCAGAGCAGTTCCACCCCGAGGATGCGGTTCAGGTTCTCGACCATCTGCCCCAGCCGCCTTGCGCCATGGGCGGCCATGCTGACGTGATCTTCTTGGTTGGCCGAGGTCGGCGTGCTGTCGGTGACGCAGGGGTTGGCGAGATGCTTGTTCTCGCTCATCAACGCGGCGGTGGTGACTTCGGCGATCATATAGCCGCTGTTGAGGCCGGGCGTCGGCGTCAGGAAAGGCGGCAGGTTGAAGCTGAGCACCGGATCGACGATCAGCGCCACCCGGCGCTGCGCGATGGCGCCGATCTCGGCCAGGGCGAGGGCGATCATATCGGCGGCGAAACCCACCGGCTCGGCATGGAAATTCCCGCCCGAGACGATGAGGTCCGCGCCCGTCAGCACCAGCGGGTTGTCGGTGGCGGCATTGGCTTCGACCTCCAGCGTGGCGGCGGCCATACGCAGCACGTCCATCGCCGCCCCCGTCACCTGCGGCTGGCAGCGGATGCAGTAAGGGTCTTGGACGCGGGCATCATTCGCCACATGGCTTTCGCGGATCTCCGAACCCTCGAGCAGGGCGCGCATGGTCTCGCCCGCTTCGATCTGGCCGCGATGGCCGCGCAGGGCATGGATTTCCGGTTGTAGGGGCGCGGTGGACCCCATGATCGCATCCGTCGACAGGGCTGAGATCACCAGCGCCGAGTTCGCGGCCTGCCATGCGTCGAAGAGCCCCGCCAGCGCGAAAGCGGTGGAGAATTGCGTGCCGTTGATTAGCGCCAGCCCTTCCTTGGGGCCGAACTCCAACGGGGTCAGGCCTGCGGCGGCCAGCGCCGCGCCACCCGTCATGACGTGGCCCTCGAACTCCGCCTCGCCATGGCCCATCATCACGGCGGCCATATGCGCCAAGGGGGCCAGATCGCCCGAGGCCCCGACCGACCCTTGCGCCGGGATCACCGGGGTCACGCCACGCGCCAGCATGGCTTCGATCAGGTCCACGACCGCCAGCCGCACGCCCGAGGCACCGCGCCCGAGGCTCAGCAGTTTCAGCGCCATCAGCAGCCGTGCATGGCCGCGCGGGATCGCGGGGCCGACACCGCAGCAATGCGACAGGATCAGGTTGCGTTGCAGCGCCGCCGTATCCTCCGCCGCGATCTTGACCGAGGCGAGCTTGCCGAAACCGGTGTTCACGCCGTAAACGGCATCCTCCCCCGCCACGGCCCGCGCGATGCGGGCATGGGCCTCTTCGATCGCGGGGCGGCAGGCGGGGGCGAGCCGCACCGATGCCTCTTCGCGGTAGATGCGGGCCAGATCGTCCAATGTGGCCGCGCCGGGGGTGAGGGTCAGGGTGGTCACGATTGGCCTCCGAAAATGCGGGAGTGAAGCGGGTTGAAGCCGATGCGATAGGCAAGCTCGGCCGGGTGTTTAATGTCCCAAACGGCGAAGTCGGCGCGCAGGCCGGGGCGGATCATGCCGCAATCCGCCAGCCCGAGCGCGCGGGCCGCGTGCTGCGTTGCGCCGCGCAGCGCCTCTTCCGGCGTCAAGCGGAACAGGGTGCAGCCCATGTTGAGCGTCAGCAGCAGCGAGTTCAG
This sequence comes from Sulfitobacter sp. 15WGC, assembly GCF_005068605.1. NCBI lineage: Bacteria > Pseudomonadati > Pseudomonadota > Alphaproteobacteria > Rhodobacterales > Roseobacteraceae > Sulfitobacter > Sulfitobacter sp. 15WGC. Next base: position 43,414 of record NZ_SZNL01000011.1, read on the forward strand.
CGGCGAGGAGCCGGGGTTGATATCCGTCGCCAGTGCCATTGGCACGCCATGTCGGCGCAGCAGGTCGATGGGCGGCGCTTGGGTCTCGCGCAATGTATAGAAGGCACCGGGCAGTAGAACGGCCACGCTGCCCGCCTCGGCCATCGCGATCACGCCGCTCTCATCAAGGTATTCGATATGATCCGCCGAGAGCGCGCCATAGGAAGCCGCGAGCCGCGCGCCGCCCAAGTTCGACAATTGCTCGGCATGGAGTTTCACCGGCAGGCCCAATTCCCGCGCCAGGTCAAAGACCCGGGCGATCTGGGCGGGCTGAAAGGCGATGCCCTCGCAGAACCCGTCGACCGCATCGACCAGCCCTTCGGCATGGGCGGCACGCAGGGCGGGGAGGCAGACATCGTCGATATAGGCATCCGCGCGGCCTGCGTATTCGGCAGGCACCGCATGGGCGCCGAGAAAGGTGGTGGAGACGCGGATCGGGCGCTGCTGGCCAATGGCGCGGGCGGTGCGCAACATGCGCAGCTCGGTCTCGATATCCAGACCGTAGCCGGATTTGACTTCGATGGCCGTGACCCCTTCGGCGATCAGCACGTCGACGCGGCGCAGGGCATCGGCCAGCAACTCTGCCTCATCGGCGGCGCGGGTGGCGGTGACGGTTGAGACGATGCCGCCCCCGGCGCGGGCGATTTCCTCATAGCTGGCCCCCTCCAGCCGCATCTCGAACTCTCGCGCGCGGTCGCCGCCGTGCACGATATGGGTGTGGCAATCGATCAGCCCGGGGGTGACGAGGCGCTGGCCCAGCGATTCGGCGGGCAGGGCGCGGTAGCCTTGCGGCAGATCACCGCGCGGGCCGACCCATGCGATCTGGCCCTCGGCAATCGCGATCGCCGCATCTTCGATCAAACCATAGGGCTGTGGGCCATCCATCGTCGCCGCCGCGAGGTCGACCAAGACCCGATCCTGCGTTGTCATCCTATCGCCTCCTCCTAAGGTTTCGCTTTTCTACATCGGTTTTATTTGCTATATGTCTATACATAAAGAAGTAGAGGGCCGTCAAATGATTTTCGCTACACATGCAAAACTGCCGCAGGGATGGGCGCGTGACGTTCGGATCACGGTGGCTGATGGGCGGGTGACACAGGTGGAGACCGGGCAGGCACCGCAGGCCGATGACGCCCGTGTCGACACCCTGCTGCCCGCGCTGGCCAATCTGCACAGCCACAGCTTCCAACGCGCCATGGCCGGGATGACCGAGACGCGCTTGGCCGGGAAGGACAGTTTCTGGACATGGCGCGATTTGATGTATCGCTTCACCGCCCATCTGACGCCCGCGCATATCGAAGCCATCGCGGCCTTCGTCTTCCTAGAGATGCAAGAGGCCGGTTTCGCCAGCGTGGGAGAGTTTCACTACCTCCACCACCAGCCCGACGGCACGCCCTATGACGATCTGGGGGAGCTATCGGCCCGGATCGCGGCGGCGGCGGCACAGACGGGGATCGGGCTGACCCATCTGCCGGTGCTTTATACCTATGGCGGGGCGGGGCAGCAGCCCTTGCAGGCGGGGCAGGCGCGGTTTGGCAATGGGGTGGCGCGCTTCGGCGCGCTGGTTGAGCAGGCGCAGCGGGCGGTGCGGGACCTGCCCCCCGATTGCCGCGTCGGCATCGCGCCCCATTCGCTGCGCGCCACCGCCCCGGCGGAATTGGCAGAGGTGCTGGCCGCCCATCCCGATGTGCCGGTCCATATCCACATCGCCGAACAGCCCAAAGAGGTCGCGGATATCTCCGCTTGGCTTGGCGCGCGCCCGGTCGAGTGGTTGCTGGCCAATGCCGAGGTCGCCGAGAACTGGTGCCTGATCCACGCTACCCATATGACGGAAGGTGAGACCGCTGCCATGGCCCGCAGCGGCGCGGTGGCAGGGCTTTGCCCGGTGACGGAGGCCAATTTAGGCGATGGGCCGTTCAACGGGCCGGGCTACCTTGCCGCCGGGGGGCGGTTTGGCATCGGATCGGATTCCAATGTGTTGATTTCGCTGACCGAGGAATTGCGCACGCTGGAATATTCCCAACGTCTGCGGGATTTGGCACGCAACGTGATGGTGGCGGGCGAAGGTTCGGTCGGGGCGGCGCTTTACACGGGCGCGGCGCGTGGCGGGGCGCAGGCGCTTGGCCGGGGCCGGGGCGAGATTGCCGTGGGCGAATGGGCCGATCTTGTGGCGATCGACAGCCAAGACCCGGCGCTCTGCGCGCTGCGGCCCGACCAATTGCTCGACGGTCTGGCCTTTGCCGCCAAGGACCGGGTGGTAACCGATCTGTGGTCAGCGGGCCGCCATGCAGTGACGGGCGGGCGGCACCGGCAGCGGGATCGGATCGTGGCGGGTTACCGTCGCGCCATGGCAGCGGTGATGGCGCTTTTGTGAAACCTTCTCTTTTCGGGAACTTTGGCGCGGCCTGCCGGGTTGGCCCGGTAACGAGGACCGCGCGAAGTGCTGCGCGGCACAGCCCGAAGACAGCGAAAGGGAGCGGATCATGAGTCCACCAGACACGAACCTCAAAAAGCAGGAAAGCCGTCATAAATGGCCCCTGATCGGCATGGCGCTTGTGGTGATCTTTGGCGTCGGGATCATCGTCTATTGGACGGGCGAGGAAGTCGCCACCGCGCCCGAGGCGGAAGAAGAAGTGATCGTCGACGAGGAAAACGCCATTGAAGGCGACGATGCAGCATCGGTGCCGATCGCCCCTGATTGATCCAAACGGACAGCAGTCAGACGCGAAACCCGGAAGCCTCGGCTTTCGGGTTTTGTTGTTTGACCTTGGCCGCGCGTGCGGGCCATCTTGCACCGGTATCAAGGGCAGCAGGGCAGGCACATGTGGTATTTGGTAGGGGACATCGGCGGCACCAATCTGCGCCTCGCGGCGGTGGACCCGGCGGGGGCGGTGGTAGAACGCCGCACCCATCCCACCGACGGGCTGACCACTTTGCCCGACGCCTGCGCGACGCTTTGTGCCGAGATGGGCCGCCCGCCCGAAGGGGTCGCCATGGCGGTGGCCGGGGTGGTTGTCGACGGGCAGGTGCGCATGACCAATGCGGCGCGCAGCATCTCGCGGGATGATCTGGCGCGGGCCTGCGGTTTGGGCCCCGCCAAAGTGCTGTTGCTCAATGATTTCGAGGCGGCGGCTTGGTCCTTGGCCACGCTGGATGCGGAGAAAGTGACCTATCTTCAGGGCGGGCCCGATCCGCAACCAGGGGCGCGGGTGATCATCGGCCCGGGGACGGGCCTTGGCGTCGGGTCTCTGGTCTGGCAGGGCGCGCGGCCCACGGCGGTGCCGGGCGAAGGCGGGCATCTGCGGCTCACCCCCCATAGCGCCGAGGAAGTGGCCTATTTCGAAGCCCTGATCGCGCTTTGGCCCGAGGTGCAGATGGGTGAAGCGCTAGCGGTCGAGGCCGAGGCGATCCTGTCGGGCACCGGCATGCCCTATTGGTATCGCGCCATCGCCTCCGCGCGGGGCGAGGCGGCGCATTTGGAGGGGGCGGCGGCGATTTTCGCGGCGGCCAAGGCCGGGGGGGGACGCGAGCGCCTGTCGCGCGGTTGCTTTGATGGTGCAGTATCTTGGCGGGGTCGCCGGGGATCTGGGCTTGGTCATGGGCGCGCGCGGCGGGGTCTTCATCACGGGGGGCGTGGCGCAGCAGAACCAGTGGATGCTGGATGACAGCTTCCTCGCCGCCTTCAACGCAGGGGGGCGGCACAGCAAATGGCGCGCGGCGATGCCCTTGGGCCTGTGCAGCGACCCCGACTTTGGCCTGCTGGGCGCGCGCAACTGCCTGTTTGTCCAACACGAACGCCCCCTGCCGGATTGACAGCAGGCACCGGGCCGCCATGATCGCCGCAGCAGTCGGAGTGCCCTATGTCCAACCTCAATGACCCGAAACGCCAGTTCTTGGCCGAATTGTTCGACACCGCCGTCGCCGCCGCCGATCCGCATTTGATCCTGAAAGACCAGCTGCCGCCGCCGCCCAAAGGGCGCACGGTGGTGATCGGTGCGGGCAAAGGGGCGGCGCAATTGGCGCAGGTGTTCGAGGCCATCTGGCCGCATCCCTATGACGGTGTTGTGGTCACCCGCTACGGCTATGGCGCGCCTTGTCAGCGGATCAAGGTGCTGGAGGCCGCCCACCCGGTGCCCGATCAGGCCGGGATCGAGGCTGCCCGCGCCTTGCAGGAAGCGGTGCAAGGTCTGGCGCCGGAGGATCAGGTGATCGCGCTGATCTGCGGCGGCGGCTCATCGCTTTTGCCCGCCCCGCCAGAGGGGCTGACGCTAAAGGATTTGCAGGCGTTGAACGCGGCGCTCTTGGCCTCGGGCGCGCCGATCTCTGTCATGAACGACATCCGCAAGCAGTTCAGCACGGTCAACGGCGGACGTCTGGCGGAACTGGCCCATCCCGCGCGGATGGTGAGCCTTGTCGTCTCGGATGTGCCGGGGGATGATCCGGGGGCCGTGGCCTCTGGCCCCACAGTGCCGGGGCGGCGTACTGCGAGGGGGGTGTTGGAAGAGGTGGCCGCGCGGGGGTTGGAACTGCCGGAGCGCTGTATGGCTTTTCTGCAAGAGGCCGCCGCGCAACCGTTGCAGGACGCGCCAAGCACTACGCAGACCCATGTCATTGCCTCTGCCGGTCTGTCGCTTGCCGCCGCGGCCAAGGCCGCGCAGGCGCGGGGGGTGAACGCGTGGATACTGTCGGACGCGATTGAGGGCGAGGCGCGGGAGGTGGCGTTGGTCCATGCGGCCCTCGCGCGGCAGGCGCAGGAAAGCGGTTTTCCCCATCCCGCCCCGCTGGTGCTCCTTTCAGGTGGTGAGACGACGGTCACCCTGCGCCACAAGGGCCGCGGCGGGCGGAATAGTGAGTTTGCGCTGTCCCTCGCGCTGGCGCTCGAAGGGCAGGATGGGATCACGGCCTTGGCCGCCGATACTGATGGTATCGACGGGTCAGAGGATAACGCGGGCGCCTTTGTCGAGGCGGGCACGGCGGCTGCGATGCGCGCGGCGGGGGTGGACCCGCGCGCGCTTTGCAGCGCAACGATGCTTTTGGGGCCTTCGAGGCGATTGATGCGCTGTTTCACACTGGCCCCACCGGGACCAATGTAAATGATTTTCGCGCCCTTCTGATCGGCGATCTGCCGTAGCGTCCGCCCGCCTCGGGGCCGATTTAGGACCGGTCGAAGACGATCACATTGCGCCGCGCGGCGCCGGTCTTGGTGTCGGCAATCGCCTCGTTGATCTGATCCAGCTGCCAGCGGCCAGAGATCAGGCTGTCGAGTTGCAGGCGGCCCTGAAGATAGAGGTCGACCATCCACGGAATGTCGCGCTGGATCACCACATCGCCCATTTTGGAGCCGACCATGCCTTGCCCTAGGGCGGCGAGGACCACTGGTTCATAGCTGGCCTCGGCCCCGCTGTGGGGCATGCCGACCATGATCACCCGGCCCCCGGCGGCAAGGTAGCGCGGCGCGGTCTCATAGGCGGGGATCGCGCCCACGGTGACGATCACGGCATCCGCCCCGCGCCCCATGGCCTTGAAGGCCGCGCGCCACGGCTTCGCCTCGGTGGCGAGCACAGTGTCGGTCGCGCCGAATTCGCGGGCGATGGCGAGTTTTTCTTCGGTCATGTCGACCGCCACGATCCGCCGCGCGCCCGCGATGCGCGCCCCTTGGATCGCGTTGAGGCCGACCCCGCCCGCGCCGATCACCACCACGTCTTGTCCCGCTCGCAGGCCCGCCGCATTGACCACGGCGCCGACGCCGGTGATCACGCCGCAGGCGATCAGGCAGGCGGCGTCTTTGGGGATGTCATGCGAGATTTTCACGACCTGCGACCGATCGACGACGACCTTCTCGGCGAAACCGCCGGTGTTCATGGCCTGAACGAGCGGTGCGCCCTCCGCCGTTTGCAGCGGCCCTTCGGGCGCTTGCGGGGTTTCGCAGATCGTCGGCTGGCCCGAGGCGCAGTTGGGGCAGCTGCCACAGGCGCGGATCAGGGTGACCACCACGCTGTCGCCTTCGGCCAGACCCTGCACATTCGGCCCCACCGCGCTGACCCGACCTGCGGCCTCATGCCCATAGACGGCGGGCAGGGTGCCACCCCAGCCGCCTTCGGCAAACAGAATGTCGGAATGGCAGATCGCCACGGCATCCAAGGTCACTTCAACCTCACCCGATTGCGGTGCCTTGATGCGGATGTCTTCGACGCTTAGCGGTGTGTCAAAGGCATGGCAGACGGCGGCTTTGATGGTTTGCAATGGCCTGTCCCTTTCTTTCAATTTTCGCCAGCCTGACGCGGATGGGCCGGTGGCGCAAGACGGGGAATGGGCCTACTGCGGGGAAGTTTCACCTTGTGACGTGGGGGTAGGGCGGCTGGCAAAGATCGCCAAGCCGCCAAGGGTCAGCAAAAGCGCCAGTAGGAAGGGCGCGCCGGGCAGGTAAAGCGCAGCTTCCGGTGCGGTGAAATAGGCAAAGACCGCCGTCATCGTCAGCGGTGAGAGGATCATCGCCAGCGCGGTGGAGGAACTGAGCGCGCCATGCAGCTCCCCTTGGGCATCGGCGCTGACGCGGGCCGACATGATGCCTTGAAGCGCGGGCGGGATCACCCCGGCCAGCGCGGCGAGCGGGGTCATGATCAGCGCCCAAGTGCCCGAGGTCAGCACGGTCAGCGCGGCAAAGGCGGCAAGGGCAAAGATGTGGCCCAAGATCACCGTGGCGCGCGCGCCCAAGCGGCGGATCACGGGGCCGATCAAGACGCCTTGGACAAGCGCCATCAACACGCCGAAAAGGCCCAGTGACAGGCCGATCATCGTCGGCGACCAGCCAAAACGCTCGACCCCGAAATAGGCCCAGACCGCGGGATAGGCGGCAAAGCCCACATGGTAGATGAAATAGACCGCGAGCAGCCTGCCAACCTCGGGCAGTCGGCCAAGGGCGCGCAACGCGCCCAGCGGATTGGCCCGCCGCCAGTCGAAAGCGCGGCGTTGCGTCGGGGGCAGGGTTTCGCGCAGCACGGCCCAGCCGAGCGCCGCATTGCCCGCCGCCAGCAGCGCCGCCGCCCAAAAGGGCGCGCGGGTGCCATATTCGCCCAAGACGCCGCCCATCAGCGGCCCCAGAACAAAGCCCGCGCCAAAGGCTGCACCGATCAGCCCGAAACGCGCCGCGCGGTCCTGCGCCGGAGAGATATCGGCCATATAGGCCGAGGCCGTGGCATGGGTGGCCGCCGTGATGCCCCCCACGAGCCGCCCGATCAGCAGCAGCCAAATGCTGCCCGCGAGTGCCATCACGCCATAGTCCACCGTCATCACGATCAGCGCCAGCAGCAGGATCGGGCGGCGGCCAAAACGGTCGGAGAGCCCCCCCAGCACCGGGCCGAAGAGAAATTGCATCGCAGCAAAGCCCGTGGCCAGCACGCCGCCCCAAAGGGCCGCATCGCTCAGCCCACCGCCGCGAACTTCGCGGATCAGGTCGGGCATGACGGGCAGGATCAGACCGACGCCCATGGCATCGATCATCACCGTCACAAGGATAAAGATCAGTGGCAGCGGCATTCGGTCAGATTTGGTCCGCGCAGGGGGCGAAGGCAAGAGTGAACGTCGCGATAGGGCGCGAATGCGGCAGGCGTTGCGGGCGCATGGCCCGCTTGCCGCCAGAGACACCTGCCGCCACGATCAGCCCTGCGCCTTCGGGATATGTCCGACACTGGCGAGGAAATCGTTCAGCGTTTCGGCGTATTCCTGCGGCTGCTCGACACAGGGCAGATGGCCCGCGCGGCGGATCAATTTGAATTTCGAGGCAGGGATCAGGTCCATCAACTCGCGCACCAAATCCGGCGGGGTTGAGCCGTCTTCCGACCCTGCGATGCCAAGCGCGGGCAGGCGCAGGCCGGAGGTCGGCGTCATGAAATCACTGTGCGAAATCGCCGCCGAACAGCCCGCATAGCCCGCGTCGGGCTGCCGCGTCAGCATGTTGCGCCAGAGCGCCAGTTCCGGCGTGGCGCGGAACCCGGTCGAGAACCAACGCTCCATCACCGCATCGGCAAGGCTTTCGATGCCGCCCTTTTCGACCTCCGCGATCCGCGCATCCCAGATGTCGCGGTTGCCGATCTTGGTGGCGGTGTTGCTCAGCACCAGCGCGCGGATCATGTCGAGCCGTTTGACCGCAAGGCCCTGCGCGATCATCCCGCCGATCGAGAGGCCGACGAAGACGCAATCGCGCACCTGAAGGTGGTCGAGCAGGCGTTCGGTGTCGGTGATAAGCGAGCCCATGGAATAGGGCGCGGGCGGGCAGGACGACAGGCCGTGGCCGCGTTTGTCGAAGCGGATGATGCGCAGACCGGGCGCGAGCAGCGGCAGGATCGGGTCCCACAGGCGCATGTCGGTGCCGAGCGAGTTGGCGAAGACCACGGGCGCGCCGTCCTCGGGGCCGTCGACACGGTAGTGCAGCTGCACCTCGCCGGTGTCGAAAATCTGCATGGGGGTCTCCTTTGGGCGGCGTTGAGGGTGCAGCATATCGTGCGGGTGGCGGAGGTCAAAGCGTCTCGGCTTCAGAAATGCCCCGCCCGGCCGTAGGCCGGGCAGCGCCGACCCGCCCCCCTGGGGCGGCGCTTTCAGCACCACCCCGCGGGCCGGCGCTGCCCTAATCGCTACCCCAGCGTCTGCAGCGCGTGGGCGAACATATCCGCATCAACGTTCCCGCCGGAGATGGTGACGATCACATCGTCCCCTTCAATCTCTCCGCCCCGGAACAGCGCCGCGGCAAGCGCCACGGCACCGCCCGGCTCAGCCACAACCTTCAACCGGTTGAACGCATGCCCCATCGCCTGCAACGCCTCATCGTCGCTCACCACCAGCCCCGGCCCCACCAACCGCTGCATGATCGGAAAGGTCAGCTCCCCCGGCGCAGGCGTCACGATGGCGTCGCAGATCGAGCCGAGCGCCTTCGCATTCCGCTCGATCTGGCCGGAAACCAGTGACCGGGCCGCATCGTCGAAACCCTCGGGCTCCGCCGGGCGCACGCGGAACCCCGGCGCCTCGGCCTCCAGCGCCAGCGCGATGCCGGAGGTCAGTCCACCGCCGCCGCAGCAGACGATCACCTGGGCCTCTTCGATCCCGGCCTCGGCGGCCTGCTGTGCGATTTCCAGCCCCGTGGTGCCTTGCCCGGCGATCACCTGCGGCTCGTCATAGGGTTTGATCAGCGTGAGCCCGCGTTCCTCGGCCAAACCGGCGCCGATCTCCTCGCGGCTCTCATTCGCGCGGTCATAGAGCACCACCTCGGCGCCATAGGCGCGGGTGTTGGCGATTTTCAGCCGCGGGCTGTCTTCGGGCATGACGATCACGGCAGGCGCGCCGTGCATCTTGGCCGTCAGCGCCACGCCTTGGGCATGGTTGCCGCTGGAATAGGCGATGACACCCTTGGCGCGCTGCGCGCTCGGCAGGGCCGACAGGGCCGACCACGCCCCGCGGAACTTGAAGCTGCCGGTATGCTGCAAACATTCGGGTTTGACCCAGACCCGGCGGCCCGCAATCTCGTCCAGAAAGGGGGAGTTCAAGAGCGGCGTGCGCCGCACATGGCCCTTGGCGCGGTCGGCGGCGGCGCGGATCATGTCGATGTTCATTTGATTTGTCCTATCCATTCGTGCAGCGCGGCAAGCGCTTGGGGTTCGTCGAGAAAGGGCACATGGCCGCGGTCCGGCACGTCGGCCACGATCATATCGGGGCGGCGGGCCTGCATTTGCATCAGCGTCTCGCGGCTGAACAGGGTGGAATTGGCTCCGCGGATCGTGACCAGCGGCAACCCTTGCAGCGCATCGAAGAACGGCCACAGGTCAACAGCCTGCTGGCCTGCGGCGGCCACGGCATCGCGCAGATGCGGATCATAGGTGATTTTCAGCCCATCGTCGGTCGCCCTGTAGTGACGTTTGACCTCCTCAAGCCAGCGGCTCTCGGGCACGCCGTGAAACTCGGGGAAGGCGCGGGCCATGGCGGCGGCGGCTTCTTCATAGGTTTTGGCGGCGGGGTTGCGGCCCAGATAGCCCATGATGAATTCAACGCCCTTGGGGTCAAGCGCGGGGCCCACGTCATTCAGCGCCACGCCCGAAAGGTGATCATGAGCGATCATCGCCAGCGCCATGGCATTCAGCCCGCCACGCGAGGTGCCGATGAGGGCGACCTGTTCCAAATCCAGATGCGCCAGCAATTCCAACACGTCGCGGCATTCCACCGAGAGCGTGTAATTCCGCCAATTCGCGTCGAAATCCGAGTGGCCCCGCCCGCGGTAGTCCATGCGGATCAGCCGGTGGTCGGCCAAATGCGGGGCGAGGTAGTCGAAATCCACGCCGGTGCGGGTGAGACCGGCAAGGCAAAGGATCGGCAAGCCACTGCCCTCATCCGTGTAATGCAGCGACAGCCCGTCGGAGGTGGTGAAACGCGGCATCAGAGCCCCGCCAATGCGGGAATGCCGCTCAGCTCGCGCAACTGATGCGCGGGTTTCCACGGCAGCCGGTCCACCGGATCGCCGCCCCGGTTCACCCATGCGGTGGTGAACCCATAGCCCGTTGCCGCCGCCGCATCCCAGCCGTTGGAGGACACGAACAGCACCTCGTCCTTGGCACAACGGAAGTGTTCTCCGACAAGGTCATAGACCGACGCATGCGGTTTGAAGACGCCGACGCTTTCGACCGAAAGCGAGACATCCAAAAGTTCACCGATTCCCGCCGATTGCACCGCCCCGTCCAGCATCGCGGGGGCGCCGTTGGACAGGATCGCAGTGTTCAGGCCCCCGTCTTTCAGCGCGCGCAGCATGGCGGGCACCTCGTCATAGGCGCGAAGCTCCCAGTAAAGCGCCAGCAGGCGTGCGCGTAAGGCGGGGTCATCGGCGAGGTTCATCTTCTCCAGCGTCCAATCCAGCCCCTCTTGGGTGACTTGCCAGAAATCGTCATGCGCCCCGGTCACCGCCCGCAGCCATGAATACTGCAACTGCTTGAGGCGCCAGTGTTCTGCCAGTTCCGGCCAAGTCTCGGCGATGGCGGCAAAAGCGGGTTCGGCTGCGGCCTCACGGGCGGCGGCGGCCACGTCGAAGAGGGTTCCATAGGCGTCGAAAACGCAGGTGGTGATGGGCATCTGACAGGCTCTCCCTTTCCGTGTCGCGGCAGAGTGGCACGCAGGCGCGGCGGCGAAAAGGGGCGAATTCCGCGATCGACCCGGACGGGGGGTTTACTCTCGGGGTCACAATCTTCATGCTGTCGCGGAATTTGGAGCACCCGCGCAGATACGCGGCCTCCTTCCCTTTTTCCCCCTACAGATTGGAGACACCCGATGGCTGAGGTCAAATCCGGCGACACAGTACAGATTCACTATACCGGCACGTTGAAAGACGGCACCACATTCGACAGCTCCGAGGGCCGTGACCCGCTGGAGTTCGTTGTGGGCTCGGGCCAGATCATCCCCGGCCTCGACAGCGCGCTGCCCGGCATGACCGAGGGCGACAAGAAGGTCGTTCAAGTGCCCAGCGAAGAGGCCTACGGCCCCGTGAATCCCGAGATGCGGCAGGCCGTGCCGCGCGAGGGCATCCCGGCGGACATCCCGCTCGATCCCGGCACGCAGCTGCAGATGCAGACGCCCGAAGGTCAGGCGCTGCCGGTGACCGTGGTTGAGGTTGACGAGACCACCGTCACGCTCGACGCCAACCACCCGCTGGCGGGCAAAGACCTGCAGTTCGACATCGAACTGGTCAAGATCGCTCCGGCGGCCTGATATCGGTGGCCGGGGGGCTTCCCCCCGGCCCGCCCCAAAGACGTCTCCGGCGTCTTTTCCCCTCGCACGCCCGCGCATTGGCGCTTATGCAGGGGCCATGGATACCCCAGATACCCCAGATACATTCGAGATTTTCCTTGTCTGCCCGCCCGGGCTTGAGGATTTGCTCTGCGCCGAAGCGCAGGAAAAAGGTTTTGCAGCAGCGCAGGCCCAGCCCGGTGGCGTGACCGTTCAGGGCGGCTGGCCCGAGGTCTGGCGCGCCAATCTGGAGCTGCGCGGCGCCGCACGGGTGCTGGCGCGGATCGGCGGTTTCATGGCCTTCCATCTGGCGCAGTTGGACAAACGCTGCCGCAAGTTTCCCTTCGGCGACGTGCTGCGGGCCGATGTGCCGGTGAAGGTACAGGTGACAACCAAGGCCTCGAAGATCTACCATGCCGGGGCGGCAGCCCAGCGGGTGGAGACGGCGCTGCGCGAGAGACATGGCATCACTGTCGATGCCGAGGCCGCGCTGGTGCTGAAGGTGCGCATTCACGACAATCAGGTGACCTTCAGCCTCGATACCTCCGGCGAGGCGCTGCACAAGCGCGGCCACAAGGAGGCCGTGGGCAAGGCGCCGATGCGCGAGAACATGGCGGCACTGATGCTGCGGTCTTGCGGCTATGTGCCGGGTGAGCCGGTGGTCGACCCGATGTGCGGCTCGGGGACGTTCCTGATCGAGGCCGCCGAGATCGCGGCGGGGTTGAAGCCCGGGCGCTCGCGGCGCTTCGCCTTCGAGGATCTGGCGAGTTTCGATGCCGGGGCGTGGGAAGAGATGCGCGCTGCCGGGGCGGAGGTCGAGCCTGCTGTGCGGTTCCACGGCTCTGACCGGGACGCGGGCGCGATCCGCATGAGCACGGCCAATGCCGACCGTGCCGGGGTGGGGGCGTGGTGTCACTTCGCTGCCACGGGGCAGGGGAGGTGCAGCCGCCCGAAGGCCCGCCGGGGCTGGTGATTGTGAACCCGCCCTACGGCGGGCGGATCGGGAACAAGAAGTTGCTTTATCCGCTCTACGGGACGCTGGGCGAGACGCTGAAGGCGCGGTTCCGTGGCTGGCGTGTCGGGCTCGTGACCTCGGAGCCGCCGCTTGCGAAGGCGACCGGGCTGCCTTGGAAGGGGCAGGGGCCGGCGATTGCGCATGGCGGGATGAAGATTTGGCTCTGGCAGACCGAGGCGTTGCGGTAGAGGCTGCCACTTGGCCCGGAATCAAGCCGCAGGCGCCGGGCCATCGCCTGCCCGCCCGGACGGGTAGGCGATTTGGTGAGGCTGGACGCGACTTGGCGAAGTCACGTCACGGCTGAACCATAAAGTGGCAAGGTCCAGCCGTTGCCAGCGCCCACCCGCGGGCAGGCGATGGCCCTCGTGCTTCGTTA
>NZ_SZNL01000011.1:56700-115287 GCF_005068605.1 Sulfitobacter sp. 15WGC
ATGGTGGGCCAACGCGCGCCCAGCTCCTCGAAGGCGCGGTCGAGCGAGGCATCGTCGGTCACGTCCACATCGACCATGAAGTCCGAGCCGACGCTCTGCGCCAGCGGCTCCAGCCGCTTGCCAAAGGCCTCGCCCTGATAGGTAAAGGCCAGTTCCGCCCCGGCCTCGGCCATCGCCTTGGCGATGCCCCAGGCGATGGAGCGTTCATTGGCCACACCCATGACGAGGCCGCGTTTTCCTGCAAGCAATCCAGACATGCCCAACCCTCAGCCTTGGTACTTCGACAGGATCATCGACCCGTTGGTGCCGCCGAACCCGAAGGAGTTCGTCATCACCGAGTCGAGACCCGCGTTGTCGACCCGCTCCAGCGCGATCTCGGACGGATCGAGCGCGGGGTCGAGGTTCTGCACGTTGATTGACTTGGCGATGAAATCGTTGTCGAGCATCAGGAGCGAGAAGATCGCCTCCAGCGCGCCGGCAGCGCCTTGTGCATGGCCAGTCATCGACTTGGTGGAGCTGACAGGCGGGGTGTTGCCCTGACCGAAGACGCGGCGCACGGCCTCGATCTCGCCCACATCGCCCACCGGGGTCGAGGTGCCATGGGCGTTGATGTAGCCAACCTTGCGGCCCTCGGGCAGGGTCTCCAGCGCCAGTCGCATGGCGCGCTCGCCGCCCTCGCCGGAAGGGGCGACCATGTCATGGCCGTCGCTGGTGGCGGCATAGCCGGTCACCTCGGCGTAGATTTTCGCACCGCGCGCCAGCGCGTGGTCGAGGTCTTCCAGCACCAGCATGCCGCCGCCGCCGGAGATCACGAAACCGTCGCGGTCCGCGTCGAAGGCGCGGCTCGCCGTCTCGGGCGCGTCGTTGTACTTCGAGGACATCGCCCCCATCGCGTCGAAGAGGCAGCTGAGCGTCCAGTCCAACTCCTCGCCGCCGCCGGCAAACATCACGTCCTGCTTGCCCAGCATGATCTGCTCGGCCGCGTTGCCGATGCAATGTAGCGAGGTGGAGCAGGCCGAGGTGATGGAATAGTTGATGCCCTTGATCTTGAAGGCGGTCGAAAGGTTCGCACTGACGGTCGAAGACATGCACTTGGGCACGGCGAAGGGCCCGATGCGCTTGGTGGCCCCGGTGTCCTTCACGATGTTATGCGCGGCGAACATGGCGGAGGTCGACGGCCCGCCGGAGCCTGCCACCAGACCGGTGCGCGGATTGCTGATCTGCGCCTCGTCGAGGCCCGCATCCTTGATCGCCTGATCCATGGCGACATAGGCATAGCCCGCGCCCGGCCCCATGAAACGCAAGGTCCGCTTGTCGATGTGATCGGCCAGATTGATCTTCAGCGTCCCGGCGACGCGGCTGCGGAACCCGTGTTCGGCCATCTCCGGGCTGGCTTCGATCCCGGAGGTGCCGTTTTTCAGTGCTTCGAGCACTTCTTCGGCGTTGTTTCCGATGGATGAGACAATCCCCAACCCTGTGACGACGACGCGGCGCATGCGCAGCACTCCTTTGTTTTGGCAGCCCCGGTGTATGCCAGCACGCCCATACGGCGCAAGCGGTTTGCCGATCCTCTGCGCGCGAAGGTCGCGGTCAAGGTTCTGTGATGGAACGGGGCAATGGCAGGCGGTGTTGGCTTCACGAGACATAAAGGAGATTAGAATGCCCAAGATCAATACGGTAAATCCCGCCACTGAAGAGGTGCTCGACACCTATGACGTGATGTCCGAAACCGAAGCGACCCAAGCGGTCGAGGCCACGCATGAGGCGTTCAAGGAATGGCGCAAGCTGACCCATGAAGAACGCGCGCCCTATCTGAAAAAGATCGCCGAGAAGCTGCGCGAGAATAAGGAAAGCCTGTCGGAATTGATGACCCGAGAGGTCGGCAAGCTCTACAAAGACGGGCTGACCGAGGTCGAACTCTGCGCGCAGATCTTTGAATACACCGCCGAGAACGGCCCCGAAATGCTGAAGGACGAAGAGCGCAAACACGCCGGCGGCAAGAAGCGCGGTGTGGTGACCTATCAGCCCATCGGCGTGATCTATCAGATCCAGCCGTGGAACTTCCCCCTCTACCAGCCCGTGCGCGTGCTGGCCGCGAACCTGATGACCGGCAACGGCTGCGTCCTGAAACACGCGGAAATCTGCACCGGCAGCGGCTTGCGTTTGAAAGAGCTTTGCGAAGAAGCGGGCCTGCCCAAAGACCTGTTTAACGTTATCATCATCGACCACGATACCTCCGACAAGCTGATCGGCCATAAGCTGGTGCGCGGCGTGACCATGACCGGCTCTGACAGCGCGGGCAGCCATATCGGGTCCGAGGCCGCGAAACATCTGAAGAAATCCGTGCTCGAACTGGGCTCGAACGACGCCTATCTCGTGCTGGACGACGCCGATATCGAAACGGCGGTGAAATTCTCGACCATGGGGCGGCTTTATAACAACGGCCAGACCTGCGTCTCGGCCAAGCGTTTCATTGTGACCGAGAAGAATTACGACGCTTTCGTGAGCGCCTATGTCGATGCGATGAAGGCGATCCCGATGGGCGATCCGATGGACGAAGACACCAAGCTCGGGCCGCTGTCGAGCCAAGAGCAGTTCGAATCCGTCCGCGATCAGGTGAAAGAGAGTGTTGAGAAGGGGGCCAAGGTGCTCTGCGGTGGCGAAGTGCCCGACCGCACGGGTGCCTATTATCCCGCAACCGTACTGGCCGAGGTCAAGCCGGGCATGCCAGCCTATGACGATGAGATCTTCGGCCCCGTCGCCTCGATCATCCGGGCGAAGGATGACGAAGACGCGATGCGCATTGCCAATGACAGCCGCTATGGTCTGGGCGGCGGCATCTTCTGCACGGATGAAGAACACGCCCTGCGCCTTGCGCGGGATGAGTTCGACACCGGCATGGTGCGGATCAACAACTTTGGCGCCGCCGATCCGAATATGCCCTTCGGCGGGGTGAAGAATTCCGGCTATGGGCGCGAACACGGCGGCTTTGGCATGAAAGAGTTCGTCAACGCCAAGTCGATTTTCCTGCCGTCGTAACCGGCAAAGGGCGGGCGGGCGAAATGCCGCTCGCCCGTATCAAACTAAATTCGGAGAGGTTCCATATGACCATGAAAGTACTTGTCGCCGGTGCGACCGGCAAAACCGGGCGTCTGCTCGTCAGTGAATTGAAAGACCGCGGGGCCGAGCCCATCGCACTGGTGCGCGACGGCTCCGATACCTCTGTTCTGCCCGAGGGCACCGAAGAGCGGAAAGGCGATCTGACCAACCTGCAAACGGGCGTGTGCGACGGTGTCGACGCCGTTGTTTTCGCCGCCGGGTCGGGCGGCAGCACGGGGCCGGAGATGACTGAGAAGGTCGACCGCGAAGGCGCGCAGCGTCTGGTCGATCTGGCCCGCGAGGCCGAGGTCGACCGCTTTGTAATGCTGAGTTCCGTGGGCGCTGACAACCCGCCGGAGGATCATGAGATGACCCATTACCTCAAGGCGAAACAGGCGGCGGATGAACATCTGCAAGCCTCTGGCCTGACCCATTCGATCCTGCGGCCCGTGGCGCTGACCGATGACCCCAAGACCAATGCGGTCAATCTGGGCGAGGGTGTCGATCAGAAGGGCGAGGCGCATCGTGCCGATGTGGCAGCCGTGCTGGCCGAGGCCGCAGTGACCGGGCGTCATGACGGTAAGGTTCAGGAAATGCAGACGCTTTGAGCGACAATGCCAAAGGGGGCCGTGTGGCCCCCTTTTCATATCCGTAAAGTCGCAGCGCTTCAGCTCTCGCTAAGGGCGACTTTCATGTCTTTCACCTGATAGATCACCTCACCATCGGCTTCGACGATGCCGTCGGCCACGCCCATGGTCAGGCGGCGGGTTTGGATCGCCTTGGTGAAATCAATCTTATAGGTCAGCATCTTGCGGTCCGGACGCACCATGCCGGTGAGCTTCACCTCGCCCACGCCAAGCGCATAGCCGCGCCCCTGCCAGCCGCGCCAGCCGAGGTTGAAGCCGGTGAGCTGCCACAGACCGTCGAGGCCGAGGCAGCCGGGCATGATCGGATTGCCGGGGAAGTGGCACTCAAAGAACCACAGGTCCGGGGTGATGTCGAACTCGGCGGTGATATGGCCCTTGCCATGGGCGCCGCCATCGGCCGAGACATCGGTGATCCGGTCCATCATGAGCATCGGCGGGGCGGGAAGCTGTGCGTTGCCGGGGCCAAAAAGCTCGCCGCGGGCGCATTTCAGCAGATCTTCCTTGTCGAAACTCGTGGGGTAGTCGGCCATCCTGCGGCTCTCCTGCTGCTCTGTTATAACATCCGGCCCCGTTTAGCACCCCGCCGCCGCGTGCCGCAAGGGCGCGGCAGGGACGCTGCGACGATTGGTGCGAGGTTTTCAATTGAAAACCGGGGATTTCCTCCTTTATATGACCCTGAAAGGCAGGGAACTGATGTCCGCAGAGGTACAAGAGGTCGGAACGCGCTGGTTGGCTCAGGCCGGGCTGCGCCCCACGCGCCAACGTGTCACGCTGGCAAGTCTTCTGGTAGGCGATGGGCAAGACCGTCACGTCACCGCCGAAAGCCTGTTCGAGGCTGCGAAGGGGCAGGGCGAGGCCGTGTCGCTGGCCACGGTCTACAACACGCTGCGGGCGTTCTGCGATGCGGGGCTGTTGCAGGAGGTGACCGTGGATGGCTCGAAAAGCTATTTCGACACCAACACCCACGATCACCCGCATTTCTTTTGGGAAGACGACAGCAAGCTGACCGATGCGCCCTCGGAAGAGTTGGTGATCGCGCAGCTTCCCGACGCGCCCGAGGGGGCCGAGATTGCCTCGGTCGATGTGGTGATCCGGCTGCGCCGGAAGACCTGAACCGGCGGGGCAGGCCCTGCCGCCTGCGTGATCAGCCGCGTTTTCGCAACACCAGGAAGGTCATCATGCCCATTGGCGGCAGGGCGCGTTCGTCCTCGACCTCCAGCGCATCTTGTTGCAGCACGGTTTCCATCTCGAAATCCGAATGCCAGCCGAGCGTATTCGCAAAGGGGGCCGAGACTTTTTCCAGAAAGCCCAGCAGCCCCGTGGTGCGCATGAAATGGTTGGCGATGACCACCTGACCGCCGGGTTTCAGCACGCGGGCGATTTCCTCCATCACCCGCTCTGGCTCGGGCACCACGGACAGCACATGCATCGCGGCGATCGTGTCGAAACTGGCATCGGGGAAGTCGAGGTCGCGCGCGTCCATCTGGCGCAGGTCAGCTACATGTTGCAGCCCTTCGCGGGTGACGCGCTGGCGGGCCTTGGCAAGCATTTCATCGCTGAAATCGATGCCCGTGACGGAGAGATGCGGCGCGTAGTGGGGCAGGGACAGGCCGGTGCCGACCCCCACTTCGAGGACAGAGCCGCTGCCCTTGTTGATATGGGCCACGACATGGCGGCGACCGCCGCTGGTCAGCGCGCCGAAGGTCTTGTCGTAGATCGGTGCCCAACGGGCATAGGATGTCTCGACCGCCTTGATGTCCATTTCAATTCCTTTTGGTTAAACTCGTTTTCCGTGCTCTCAAAAGCCCCCAGATCACCATGCCGATATAGGCCAAGCAGAGCACGACGAGCGTGGTCCAAGCGTAGGTGGCCAGGGCGGCGGCGAAAATTGCCACGCCTACCAGCAGGTATTTCACATGACGTCGGGAGACTTTGGTGGTTTTGAAAGACCATGTGGGGATGCGGCTGATCATCAGAAAACCGATCAGCACCATATGCAGGCAGATCATCCAATCCGGCAGAATGGGCCGGTTGTGAAAGGCAAAGGACAGGGTCATCGGCAAGAGCACCAAAAGCGCGCCTGCGGGTGAGGGGATGCCGGTGAAGAAGGAGCCGGATTCGCCCACCGCATCGCCGTTCTTGGCCTTGGCGGCTTCGGCCTTGTCGTTGACGTTGAACCGCGCCAGCCGCACCACGCAGCAGACCGCGTAGACGAGCACGGAAATCCAAGCCGCGCTGCGCATGTCTTGCAGCGCCCAGAAATAGAGGATCAGCGGCGGGGCCACGCCGAAGTTCAAAAAATCGGCCAGCGAGTCCAATTCCGCCCCCATCGGGCTGGAAGACCGCAAGAGCCGCGCAAGCCGCCCGTCCAACCCATCCAGCACGCAGGCCAAAAGGATCAGCTGCACCGCCAGCACGTAGTTGCCCTGCACCCCAAAGCGGATCGCCGAAAGCCCTGCGCAAATCGCGGTGATCGTCAGCGCATTGGGCAGAAGCTGGATCAGCGCAAGGTCTGCGCCGGTCTTTTCAGAAGGGGGGCGCATGGGGTCTTTCCTAAAGCGGGGCGGTCTCTATGACCGGCTGTTTCAACTCGGCCAGCACGGTTTCCCCGGCGACCATGGTCTGCCCGATGCGCACCATCGGGTCGACGCCTTCGGGCAGGTAAACATCTAGCCGCGAGCCGAAGCGGATCAAGCCGAAGCGTTCGCCGGCCTCAAGCCCGTCGCCGGATTTCACGAAACAGACGATGCGCCGCGCCACAAGGCCCGCGATCTGCACCACGGCAATGTCGCGCCCGTCGCCCATGCGGATGCACAGGCTGTTGCGCTCATTGTCGGCGCTGGCCTTGTCGAGCGAGGCGTTGAAGAACTTGCCCGGCCGGTAGGCCACGGCCTGCACCTTGCCCGCGACGGGGGCGCGGTTGATGTGGCAGTTAAAGACGCTCATGAAGACGCTGACGCGGGTCAGCGGCACATCCGGCATCCCCAGTTCGGCGGGCGGCACCGCAGGCTCGATGAGTGAGACGATTCCGTCGGCAGGGCTGACGATCAGGTCGGGCCGGTCGGGGGTGACGCGCTCGGGGTCGCGGAAGAAGTAGTAGCACCAGATCGTCAGGCCGACGCCGATCCAGCCGAGGACTTCTTCGATGGCAAAGAGCACCAGCGTGACAGCGGCGAAGATCGCCACGAATTTGATGCCCTCGCGGTGCATCGGTTTGATGAATGTATCGAGCAAGTTGACGGCCATCGGACCCTCCCGTTCAGGCTGTCTTCCGTCATAGGTGCATGGCAGGTGAGTGCAAGGAGGTTTTGGACGGGCGCGGGTTTTGGGCGGTTGCGGGCTGAACGGTGAGGGTAGCGGATACCGGCGGCGTCTTGTCCGGGCATCGAAAATGTTAGCCGCCATGCGCTGAGGGTGTCGCCCTCCCTGGGGGGCGATGAGCGCTTGCGTGATGTAGGGACAGTCATTCTGGACCCTGACTGGCCCGTCCACCGAAACGTTGCAAGATCGCCCTCCGGGGGGAGGGAGGGCGATGCCCGGTGTGCCACCGGGCGGGTCAGTTAAAAGGGGGAGCCTGTCAAAACCACTGCCCCGGCTCCATCAAACCCAGATCCATCAACTGCCGGGAATGCCACTCGAACGGTTCGGAGTTGTGCCATTGGAATGTGGGGATGTCATAGCGGCTGCCGGGATTGCGCTTCAGCGCCTTGGCCGTGCGGAACGAGCAGATCGCCGCCGTGACGTTGTGATGCCACTCGCAGGCGTAGGTGTTGTATTCCTCGTCGTTGAGCGTGTGGTCGCCGCGCAGCTTCAGCCCCGGTTTGGCGCGAAACAGCGGAATACGGTCGATCTTGCGGCTTTGCAGCGGCACATGTTCCTCGAACCGCCAGCGCAGCCCGCCAAAGAAATCAAGCTGCCGTTCCTTGGGGTGCCCCTGCCGGGCCGCATCCTTGCGCGCCAGCGCGTAATAGCCCGATCGGTCCAAATGCGCCTGATCGAGTGAAACGGCATCGGGGTATTGCTTAAGGTCCAGCGCATAGAGGTCCACCACATAGCCCAGCATGGCATCGCGCCGCTCTTCGCTATGAAAGGCCAGCAATTCCTTGACGTTGCGTGTCTCGCTGAAGGGGTGGAACAGATATTCGGCGTTGTAGCAGTAATAAATCCATTGCCCCGGCACCGCCGCGATCATGCGGTTCACTGCCCGCTCCAACGCGGCTTCGGCGGTGGCGTCATAGTCGACCCGCAGCACGCTTTCCTCTAAGTCGCGGGGCAGGTCGAAACCGGGGGGCATCAGCGCCACGACGCTGTCGAACCCCGCCTGTTGGTGGTGACGCAGGGTGGTGTCGACCTCAACCTTATCCTCGACCAAGATCATGGCGATAGGGCCTGTGTTCAACGCCGTGCGGCCCTCTTGGATAAGCTGGTCGAGATCGCGATACCGCATAGGCCCCCGCTGGAATTTGCCGCCGGTAAAGTCGGCCAATTCCGGGTGCATTGCAAGACGCGGCCACCGCTGTTAGACGACGCCATCTGCCCGAAATCCGTCAAAACCCTTGGATGCCCGCCATGACCCAACCGAAAAAGCTGTTCATCAAGACCTATGGTTGCCAGATGAACGTCTATGACAGCGAACGCATGGCCGAGAGCCTGGGCGGGCAAGGCTATGTCACCACCGACCGCGCCGATGACGCGGATATGATCCTGCTCAACACCTGCCACATTCGCGAGAAGGCGGCGGAGAAGGTCTATTCCGAACTGGGCCGTCTGAAACCGCTGAAAGACGCGCGGCCCGATCTGAAGATCGGCGTGGCGGGCTGTGTGGCCCAAGCCGAGGGCGAAGAGATCATGCGCCGCCAGCCTGCCGTCGATCTGGTGGTTGGCCCGCAAAGCTACCACCGTCTGCCCGAGATGGAGGCGAAGGTGCAGGGCGGGCAAAGCGCGCTCGACACCGATTTCCCGGCGGAAGACAAATTCGACCACCTCAAGGGCCGCCCCAAGGCGAAACGCGCCCCCGCCGCCTTCCTGACCGTGCAAGAGGGCTGCGACAAGTTCTGCGCCTTCTGCGTGGTGCCCTATACCCGCGGCGCCGAAGTCTCCCGCCCCGCCGAGAAGGTGTTGGACGAGGCGCGCGATCTGGTCGAGCGCGGCGTGCGCGAGGTCACCTTGCTGGGTCAGAACGTCAACGCCTACCACGGCGGCATGACGCTCGCCGGGTTGATCCGTGCGCTGGCCAAGATCGACGGGCTGGAGCGTATCCGCTACACCACCAGCCACCCCAACGACATGGGCGATGACCTGATCGCGGCCCATGGCGAGGTGCCCGAACTGATGCCCTATCTGCATCTGCCGGTGCAGTCGGGCAGCGACCATATCCTGAAACGGATGAACCGCAGCCACACCGCCGAGAGCTACCTCAAGCTGCTCGAGCGCATCCGCGAAGCACGGCCCGACATCGTGCTGTCGGGTGATTTCATCGTCGGCTTCCCGGAAGAAACCGAAGCGGATTTCGAGGCCACGATGGAGCTCGTCCGGCAGGTGCGCTACGGCTATGCCTATTCCTTCAAATACTCGACCCGCCCCGGCACGCCGGCCGCCGAACGTCCG
Organism: Sulfitobacter sp. 15WGC; assembly: GCF_005068605.1. Lineage (NCBI taxonomy): Bacteria > Pseudomonadati > Pseudomonadota > Alphaproteobacteria > Rhodobacterales > Roseobacteraceae > Sulfitobacter > Sulfitobacter sp. 15WGC. The sequence goes on from NZ_SZNL01000011.1 coordinate 66,054, forward strand.
CTGGTCGATCCAGCCGTGGCCGATGACCGGTTGCAGCGTCTGCAAGGGCTGATCACCCAGCACCAGCAGGAAATCCAGCAGTCGATGGTGGGGCGCGAAGTCTCGGTTCTGGTTGAGAAGAAGGGCCGTCTACCCGGTCAGATGCTGGGCAAGTCGGAGTATCTGCATGCGGTGCATATCGAGGATAGCACAGCGCAGATCGGTGACATCCAGCGCGTGCGGGTGACCGAGGCCAAGACGAACTCTCTGGCCGCCGTTCTGGTCTGATCCGCAGCCCCAAAGGGTCTGCAACGGGTGCGCGTCGCCGCGCACCCTTGGCTTGTCAGTAGTTGTGTTTGCGGTGCGATGCGGCATCCGCAAAGATCCGCTTCATCGTCGCTTTCAGCCCCTCGGGGTTGCCGACGAGTGTGTGATCCCGGCAGACCCGTTCTGCCACGGCATGGGCGGTGGCAAAGTCATAGCCCACGGCCACGAGGCTATCCACGAAGACCGAGTTTGGCCGGTCCCAGATCACGTCGTTCCACGGGCCACGGTAGCAGCTGACGTGGATCACATTGCCCGTGGGATGGGCCACACCTTGGTTGTGATAGGCGTATTTCACACCCCCCGCGAAAGCGGGCAGGGCAAGCAGGCCGGTGACGGCGGTGGCGAGTAGCGTTCTCATCATAAGTTGGTCCCCCAGTTCTCATTGCAGCAATCAAGATCGGCAAAGCCGCGCGAAGTCCCACCCTCGCGATCCGATGGAAAGAGGTTTAGGTCTAAAGGTGCGGTTTTCAAGAAGATTCAATGGCAGGGGCCGGTGTTTGCGAACAATCCCAGGTGCTTGCGTGGGATTGTCGCCAAGCCGTCTTCAATGGCCCGTTTTCGGCGGATCGGGGCAGGGTGAAATGGCCGCGCTCCGAAGCCCTTTTGCCGCTACCCCGCGGCGGATTCGTTGTAAGCCGCTAAGGTTCGGCCACAAAATGTTGATTTCACAGCTTCACAGCGAGACCGTTTTTACCTAACCTGACCCTATACTCAAAAGGCGCGGGTCCGGGGAGGGGTCGCATTTGCCAAAGATAAGAACCAGAAATTAGAATAGGACAAACGCTGTGGGACCCACTATTTCCAAAGCACTGCGCGCCATGGCCAGCCTGACGATGGCAGCGGCGCTGACCGTGGCCAGCACCTCGGTCGATGCGCAGACACCCTCGCAACAGGGCCGTGACAAGGGCGTTTACACGCCGACCATCTGGGTCGACCCGGATGGCTGTGAACATTGGGTTATGGATGACGGGGCCGAGGGCTATATGACCCCCCATGTCACCCGGCAGGGCATTCCGGTGTGCCGCCGCGGCGATGTCTGCGGCGTGATGGAGGCGGATCAGTTCTTTGCCACCGACAAATACAGCATCTCGCCGCAAGGTCGTGCGCGTCTGGCGAACTTCTTCCAATCGACCGGGGCGGTGTCCTACATCATCACCGGCCATACCGACAGCCGCGCGTCGGACGCCTATAACATGCGCCTGTCCTACAACCGGGCCAATGCCGTGGCGCGCATCGCCAATCAAGTGGGTGCCAAGATCGCCGATGTGCGGGGCTATGGCGAACGGATGCCCGCCGTGCCGAACAATTCCGCTGCGAACATGGCCAAGAACCGCCGTGTCGAAATCATCTGCATTCGCTGAAGGGACCGTAAAAGTGATTAAGACGAAACTTCTCATGGTCACAGCCTGTGCCGTCGGCCTTTCGGCCTGTACCGATTACGAAGGCGGTCTGGGCCGGGGCTACCCTTCGGACAAGACCTTTGACCGGGGCATCGACAAAAAGCACCTGAGCAACCTTCAGGCGGGCATCTGGGTCGATCCCAACGGTTGCGACCACTGGATCATCGACGACGGGGTCGAGGGCTATCTTTCGGCGCGGCTCGATAAATTCGGCAAGCCGGTCTGCTCGGGCGTGGCGCCACCGACACATACCGCGGGCCACTTCAAGGGTGGCTCCAACATCAAAGACCCGAACTGACCTTGGCGGGCCATATCACAGACCCCGGGCCGGAGCGCGTTGCGCTTCGGCCCTTTTTGTCGCGACGGGTTGGTAAATCGATCTGGTCTGACTATTTCAACATTTAGTGCTTCACAAAGGATACGCGCATTGCCTTCAACTGATCTGATGACACCGGAAACCGCGGCCGAACGGGTGGTGGAATTTCCCGACAACCGCCTTTTGATCGACCTCTGCGGCGCCTATGACGCGCATCTGGCGGCCATCGAAAAATCGCTTGAGGTGCAGATCATAAGGCGTGGCAACCACTTGCAAATTCTGGGCGAGGGCGAGGCTGTTGAGAAGGCCGAGAGCCTGCTCAATGCACTCTATGTCCGGCTGGAAAGTGGCCGCGCGGTTGAACCTGCGGATGTGGACGGGCTGCTGCGCATGGGCAACTCCGGCGCGGGCACCGGCGTGCGTCAGGGCGACCAGTTGGAGATGCCGATCTCGGACGCGATCGAGATCCAGACCCGCAAAAAACGGGTGGAGCCGCGCACCGATGCGCAGAAAGCCTATGTGCAATCGCTCTTCGACAACGAACTGGCTTTTGGCATCGGCCCTGCGGGCACCGGCAAGACCTATCTGGCTGTCGCCGTGGGCGTGTCGATGTTCATCGGCGGCCATGTGGATCGGATCATCCTCAGCCGCCCCGCGGTCGAGGCGGGCGAGAAGCTGGGCTACCTGCCGGGCGACATGAAAGACAAGGTCGACCCCTATATGCAGCCGCTCTACGACGCGCTGAACGACTTTTTGCCGAGCAAGCAATTGGCCAAACTGCTGGAGGAAAAGCGCATCGAGATCGCGCCGCTGGCCTTCATGCGGGGCCGCACGCTGTCGAACGCTTTCGTGGTGCTGGACGAAGCGCAAAACGCCACCTCGATGCAGATGAAGATGTTCCTGACCCGGCTGGGGCAGAACTCTCGCATGGTGATCACCGGCGACCGAACCCAGATCGACCTGCCGCGCGGGGTGCAGTCGGGGCTTCAGGATGCGGAGCGCTTGCTCAAGCAAATTCCCAGCATCAGCTTCAACTACTTCTCGTCCAAGGACGTGGTGCGCCATCCGCTGGTCGCCGCGATTATCGAAGCATATGAGGCCGATAGCGGTGCCGCTTGACGTGATGCTGGAAGATTTCGCCATCGTGATCGAAGACGACCGCTGGGCGGCGGTCGACCTTGAGGCGCGCGCCCATGCCGCGGCGCGGGCTACTCTGGGCCATCTCGGCCTTGATGCCGAAGCCGCTGAGATGACCCTGCTGGCCTGCAACGACAGCCGCATCGCCGCGCTGAACGAAGACTTTCGCGGCAAAGCGCGGGCGACCAATGTGCTGAGCTGGCCTGCGGAGGAACGCGGCGCGGTCACCCCGGGCGGCGATCCGCTGCCTGTCGCCCCCGGCATTGACGGGATGCTCGAACTGGGCGACATCGCCTTGGCTTTCGAGACCTGCGCCGCCGAAGCCGCGGCGGCGGAGAAGCCATTAGATGCCCATGTGACCCATTTAATCGTGCACGGGCTGTTGCATCTTCTGGGCTATGACCATGAAAATGACCCCGACGCGACGTTGATGGAGGGGTTGGAGCGCGAAATACTTGGCAAAATGGGTTATGATGACCCATATAAGGAAAATGGGCCTTGAGGGGCTTTGTAACACAGACGGGACCCAATGGGCGATACAGACGGATCATCTGACGCGGCGCAGAGCGCGCTGACAGATGAAGACAGACATGAGCAGCCGGATGATGGCGCGATGCGCACCGGTAATTTCTTTTCTCGGGTGTTCGAGGCGCTAAGCCCATCGGACAGCGAGGACGACACGCCAGAGACCTCGGCAGAGGCCGAGCGGCCCACGGGCCATGGCATGATGAACCTGCGCCGGATGCGGGTCGATGACGTGGCGATCCCAAAGGCGGATATCACCGCCGTGCCGGTCAGCGCCACGCTGGATGAGCTGGTCTCGGTCTTCAAGGAAAGCGGGATGACCCGCCTGCCGGTCTATGATGGCACGCTCGATACGCCCGTGGGCATGGTCCACCTCAAAGACCTGGCGCTAAACCACGGTTTCAACGGCAAAAACACCAAGTTCGATCTGCGCACCCTGCTGCGGCCCTTGGTCTATGTGCCGCCGTCGATGACCATCGGCGTGCTGCTCACCAAAATGCAGGCCGAGCGGCGGCATATGGCGCTGGTGATCGACGAATATGGCGGTGTCGACGGGCTGGTGACCATCGAAGACCTGATCGAACAGGTCATAGGTGAGATCGAAGACGAACATGACGTCGACGAGGGCACCTATTGGACGGTCGAAAAGCCCGGCACTTATCTGGCACTCGCCAAGACCCCGCTGGGGGATTTTGAGGCTGAGATTGGCCATTCCCTGACCGATCATGAAACCGTCGACGAAGAAGAGATCGACACGCTTGGCGGCTTGGTCTTCATGCTGTCGGGCCGCGTGCCTGCGCGGGGCGAGGTGGTCTTGCACCCCGATGGGCCGGAGTTCGAGGTGATCGACGCCGACCCGCGCCGCATCAAACGGTTGCGGGTCCGCACCCAAGGGGCCGGGGGATGAGGCAACGGCTGGCGATGCGGGGCCGGTTGCTGCTGGCCCCCCTCGCCGGGGCCATCGCAGCCTTCGGGCAAGCGCCTTATGAACTGCCTATTCTGCTCTTTGCCGGGCTGGTGGCGGCGTTTTGGCTGTTTCGCGCGCAATCTGGCGGGCCAATGCGCGCGGCGCTTTTGGGCTGGGGCTTTGGCTTTGGCTATTTCCTGCATGCGCTGCAGTGGATCGTCTCGCCCTTCATGGTCGATGTGGCGCGGCATGGGTGGATGGCGCCTTTTGCGCTGATCCTGCTGGCCGCTGGCATGGCGCTGTTCTGGGGGCTGGCCTTTGGCCTCGCCCGTTGGATCGCGCCGAAGCGTGAGCTAGCGCTGGCGCTGACTTGGGCGGCGGTGGAACTGCTGCGGGCCTATATTTTCACGGGCTTTCCATGGGCCATGCCCGCTCAAGGACTGGTCGGCGTGATGGCGGGGCAGGGCCTTGCTTGGGTCGGCCCCTATGCGCTGAACCTCTGGCTATTCGCCATCGCCGCGATCTTGCTGCTGCGCGGCCCTTTGAGCCTGCGGTTGGGGCAGGGGGCGTTGGCCTTCTCGACGGTGCTGCTGTTGCTGCTGCCCCCGCAAGCGACGCCCGCGGTGCTGACCGAGAACGTGGTGCGTTTGGTGCAGCCCAATGCCGCGCAACGCGACAAGTGGAACCCCGATACCTTTGAATTCTATTTCTCCCGCCAGCTCGACTACACCGCCGCCGCGCCGCAGGACAAAGGCGCCGCCCCCGATCTGGTGATCTGGCCCGAGACCGCGATCCCATGGTCGTTGGACATGGCGGGGAGCGCCTTGGATGAGATCGGCGCAGCCTCGGACGTGCCGGTGGTGCTGGGCGTGCAGCGTCGGTCGAACATGCGCTATTACAACTCGCTTGTTGTGTTGGACGAAGGCGGCGCGGTCGATCAGCTTTATGACAAACATCACCTCGTGCCCTTTGGCGAATATATGCCTTTGGGCGATCTGATGGCGCGTTTCGGGATCCACGGCCTCGCCGCGCAGGAGGGGAACGGTTTTTCCAGCGGGCCGGGCGCGCAGGTTTTGGATCTGGGGCCGCTCGGCGCCGCATTGCCGTTGATTTGCTACGAGGCCGTCTTTGCCCATGACGTGAACGCCGCGCCAGCGCGGCCCGCTTTCCTGATGCAGGTCACCAATGACGCATGGTTCGGCAAGGCCGCAGGCCCGCGCCAGCATCTGGCCCAAGCGCGGATGCGCGCGATCGAGCAGGGGTTGCCCATGGCCCGGGCGGCCAATACCGGGATCTCGGCGATGATTGACCCGCAGGGGCGGGTGATCGCTTCGCTGCCGCTCAATTCCGCAGGCTTCATCGACGCGCCGCTGCCGGCGCCACTGGCGCCCACGCTCTACAGCCGCAGCGGTGATTTGCCTTTGATCCTGCTTCTGACCCTCTGCCTTGCCGGGCTTGCCGTGGCCCGCCGTCGCAGCCCGGGGAATGCCGATTGACCATCCACCAGCGGTTGTCTAAGCCGTTGGGAGAGCACCACAACGGCTTCCTGACGTGGTGCGTAATTTTTATTGGAGCACTACATGTCCCGTCAGAACTATACTTTCACTTCGGAATCCGTTTCCGAGGGGCACCCGGATAAGGTCTGCGACCGGATTTCCGATGCCATCCTCGACGCTTTCATCAGCGAGGAACCCGAAGCGCGGGTCGCCGCCGAAACCTTTGCCACCACCAACCGCGTCGTGATCGGGGGCGAGGTCGGGCTGGCCAACAAGACCAAGCTCGATGAATATCTGGCGGGTGTCGAGGATATCGCCCGCGCCTGCATCAAAGACATCGGTTACGAGCAGGATGAGTTCCACCACGCGACATGTGAGATCACCAATCTGCTGCACCCGCAGTCGGCGCATATCGCCCAAGGCGTCGATGCCTCCGATGGCAAGGAAGAGGGCGCAGGCGATCAGGGCATCATGTTCGGTTTTGCCACCGATGAGACGCCCGAGTTGATGCCCGCGCCGATCCACTACGCCCATGCGATCCTGCGCCGTCTGGCCGAGGTGCGCAAAGACGGGACCGAGCCGACCCTGCGGCCCGATGCGAAAAGCCAACTCTCGGTGCGTTACGAGAACGGCAAACCGGTGGGCGTAAGCTCCATCGTGCTGTCGACGCAGCATGAGAGCGAAAGCCAGACCAGCGCCGATATCCGCGAGATCGTGGAGCCCTATATCCGTGAGGTGCTGCCCGAGGGGTGGATCGACGCCGACACCGTCTGGCACGTGAACCCCACCGGCGTTTTCGTGATCGGCGGGCCGGATGGCGACGCGGGCCTCACCGGGCGCAAGATCATCGTCGATACCTATGGCGGGGCCGCACCGCATGGCGGCGGCGCGTTCTCGGGCAAAGACCCAACCAAGGTCGACCGTTCGGCGGCCTATGTGGCGCGCTATCTGGCCAAGAACGTCGTGGCGGCAGGGCTGGCGAACAAATGCACCATCCAGTTGAGCTATGCGATTGGCGTGAGCGAGCCGCTGTCGATCTATTGCGACACCCATGGCACCGGTGACGTGCATGACGCGGCGATCGAAAAGGCGATCCGCCAGATCATTGACCTGACCCCGCGCGGCATTCGTGAGCATTTGCAGTTGAACAAGCCGATCTACCAGCGCACGGCGGCCTATGGCCACTTTGGCCGCGCGCCCGACGCGGATGGCGGTTTCAGCTGGGAGCGCCGCGATCTGGTCGATCAGTTGAAAACGGCTGTGTAAGTATTGAGGGGGTGGGCGACAGCGCCCACCCTTTTCGCAGCGGGGTTAGCCCCGTTTCGCCTCGACCAAGGCCACGGCGGCGGCCACCGCATCTTCGATCGCCATTTCCGTTGTGTCGATCTGTTTGGCGTCCTCGGCGGGTTTCAGCGGCGCTTGGTCCCGGCTCATGTCGCGCAGGTCGCGCTGGCGTACATCTTCCAACACATCTTCATAGCTGGTCTCGATCCCCTTGCCCGACAGTTCGGCGAAACGGCGCTGTGCGCGCACTTCGGGGCTGGCGGTGATGAAGAGTTTGACCGGCGCGTCGGGGCAGATCACCGTGCCGATGTCGCGCCCGTCGAGCACCGCGCCGCCCGCGCGGGTGGCAAAGCTGCGCTGGAACCGCACAAGGGCGGCACGCACTGCGGGGATCACCGCCACTTTGCTGGCCTCTTGGGCCACCTCGGGGCTGCGCAGAGTAGGGTCTTCCAGATCGACGGGGGCGAGGGTCTGGGCCGCTTCCTCGGGGTCCATCCCGGTGAGGGTCTTGGCCGCGACCGCGCGGTACAAAAGCCCGGTGTCGAGATGCGCAAAGCCGAAATGCGCCGCCACCGCCTTGGCCACGGTGCCTTTGCCCGCAGCGGCGGGGCCGTCGATGGCAACGGTGATGCCGTTGGTTCTGTTATCTGTCATTGCAAATTCCTTTTGTTCCGGGCCCGTAGGCCAAGCAGCAGGGCCGCCGTGAAACAGCCCGCCAGTATCACCCATTTCGCCTTTGTGAACAGGCTCGCCGTTGCGACGGCCTGTGCGGTGATCCGGTCCGGCCCCAATTCGACCAGCCGCCCGATCAGCATGTTTTCGGTGTAATCCGCCCCCAGATATAGTGCCACGGCCAGCGTCAGCCCCAGCCGCAGCCCGCCCGACGACCAGCGCCGGAACCACAGCAGCAGGGCAAGCGCCAAGAGGGCAGGAAACGCGGTGTCGGCCAGCCGGAACTGGCCGAGATACAGCGCCGTCTGTTCGGGGCTGAGTGCTGACAGATAGGCGCGCGCCCCGGGCAGATCATAGCCCAGAAGCCGCCCGTCCAAGACGCCCATGCCCGCCGCGCGCAGATCTGTCTCGGCAAAGCCCGCAAGGGCTGCAAAGGCCAGTGCAGCGCAAAGGCTGAGCCAGATCAGCCGGTTGCCTGTCACGCAGGCAACCGTTCGACCTGTGCACCCAAAGAGGCCATCAGCGGCTCGAAAATCGGGAAGGAGGTGGCGATGGGCCCGCCATCGTCCACCTGCACCGGCTGTTGTGCGACCATGCCAAGGATCAGGAACGACATGGCGATACGGTGGTCGAGATGGCTTTGGCAGGTCGCACCCCCGGGGATATTGCCATGGCCCAGCCCTTTGACAGTCCACCAATCCGGCCCGTCTTCGACCGCGACCCCATTGGCGCGCAGGCCGCTGGCCATGGCCTCGATCCGGTCGCTTTCCTTGACGCGGAGTTCCTTGACGCCGCGCATCACGGTCTCGCCCGTCGCACAGGCTGCAACGACAGAGAGCACGGGGTATTCGTCGATCATGCTCGCCGCACGTTCGGGGGGGACTTCGATCCCCTTGAGGTTGGGCGAGAACTTTGCGCGCAGGTCGGCCACAGGCTCGCCGCCCTCGGTACGTTCGTTTTCATACGTCAGATCCGCGCCCATTTCGCGCAGGGTGGTGAACAGCCCTGCGCGGGTCGGGTTCAACCCGATGCCCGGCACCAGCACGTCCGAGCCGGGCACGATCAGCGCGGCGCAAACCGGGAAAGCGGCGGAGGAGGGGTCGCGCGGCACGTCGATATGCTGCGGCTTCAACTCGGGCTGGCCGGTCAGGGTGATGACGCGGCCCTCGTCGGTCTCTTCAACCGTGATCTCGGCGCCAAAGCCCGCCAGCATCCGTTCGGTATGGTCGCGGGTGGCTTCGGCCTCGATCACCACGGTTTTGCCCGGCGCATTCAGCCCCGCCAGCAGCACCGCGGATTTCACCTGCGCGGAAGGCACGGGCACGGTGTAGCGCACCGGCACAGGCTCGGCGGCGCCGACCAGTGTCATCGGCAGGCGGCCCCCGGCGCGGCCCACGGATTGCGTGCCAAACAGCGCCAGCGGATCGGTCACCCGCGCCATCGGGCGGCTGTTGAGGCTGGCATCGCCCGTGAAGGTCACGCTGATCGGAGAGGTCGCCATCGCCCCCATCAACAGCCGCACACCAGTGCCGGAATTGCCGCAATCGATCACATTGTCCGGCTCGGCAAAGCCGCCGACGCCCACGCCATGCACGGAATAGGAACCGCCGCCGTGGTCGACCACCTCGGCCCCGAAAGCGCGCATGGCTTTGGCGGTGTCGAGCACGTCTTGCCCCTCCAAAAGCCCGGTGATCGTGGTCTCGCCCACAGCCATAGCGCCAAGGATCAGGCTGCGGTGCGAGATCGACTTGTCGCCGGGCACTTCGGCGGTGCCGCTAAGCGGCCCGCAGGCGCGCGATGACATGGGAATGGGGCTGCCGTGACTGGACATGAGGTACCTCTGATCTGCTCAAGGTTCCTATTATCGCAGGCGGGCGGCAGCGTCCATCGCCGCGCGTGCGATGGATTGGAAACGGGGTGGTATCAGCTGCAAATACTTAGCGTTTGCGAAAGGTCAGGTAATGCGGGGTGCGCCCTTCGCGCAGCGCCTTTTGCTCATAGCGGGTCGAAATCCAGTCATCCCAAGGCGCGCGCCAATCGTCAGGCCCTTCGGCCAGCCAATCAAACCCATGCTGCGGCACCTGTTCGAGCGTCTGGCGAACGTAGTCTTCGATATCCGTCGCCACGCGGAAGATCGCGCCGGGTTTCAACACGCGGGCCAAGGGCTCCAGATGCTCGGGCGTGACAAAACGGCGGCGGTGGTGACGGGTTTTCGGCCAAGGATCGGGATAAAGCAGGAACGCCCGGTCGATGGAGGCTTCGGGCAGCACGTCGAACATATCGCGCACGTCACCGGGATGAATGGCGAGGTTGTCCACGCCCGCGCGCCGGATTTTGCCCAGCAACATCGCGACGCCGTTGATATAGGGCTCGCAGCCGATGATGCCCACATCGGGGTTCTGCCCGGCCTGATGCACCAGATGCTCACCGCCGCCAAAGCCGATTTCCAGCCAGACCTTGCGCCCGCCAAACAGCGTATCGAGGTCGAGGGGCCTACGGTCGGGATTGCTCTCCCAATCGACGGCCCCCGGCGACAATGCGTCGAGGTCTTCGTCAATATAGGTCTTTTGCGACTTCTTCAGCGCTTTGCCTTTGAGGCGGCCATAGAAGTTGCGGCGGGGGCGTGTTGTATCACTCATGGCGGCTCATGTAGCGGCCCCGCCGCGCCACCGCAACATTCCTCTGCAAGGCTGGCGGCGAATAGGGGCGGGTTAACCATTTGTTAGGCTCCGTGGGTCTAAATGCCGAGGCAAAGCAGGGGGACGGCTGATGAGCGTGGCAAGGCGCGGAAGCGGTGCAGGCGATAGGGCGGATGGCGCGGCGGGGCCTTTGGCGGCGGCGCGTATCCTGATCGTCGATGACCAGCGCTTTGATCGGATGCGGATCAAACGGCTCTGCGGTGGCTTGGACTTTCCGGTTTCTTTGACCGAGGCAGAGAGCGTCGCCGCCCTTGCTCAGCAGTTGGATGAGGGGGCGTTTGACCTCATCTTGCTGGACTACAACCTGCCCGATGGGGATGGCCTGCGCGGCTTGCAGATGATCCGCGCCCACCCGCGCAACGGCGGTGTGGCCACGGTGATGGTCACCGGGACGGAGCAGAGCGACGTCGCAATCGAAGCGCTGCGCGGCGGCTGTAGTGACTATATCGCCAAGGATGAACTCTCGCAAAGCACGCTGAGGCGTTCCGCCTTTCACGCGCTTCACAAGACCGCGCTGCAACTGGGCGTGGCCACGCAGGAGCAAAAACGGTCTGAACTGCGAAGCGTTCTACGGCGGTTCACCGAGGAATGCGCGCAGGATATCAAGCCGATGATGAATGAGAACATGCGCGCGCTATGCGCCTTGGACCGGTCGAACCCCGCCGCCGTGGCGGAGGCGTTGGGGAAGGTCGACTATACTTTCTTGCGTCTGTGGGAGTTTGTTGAGGACCTTGCCAGCTATCAAGGCAGTGACCTTGCCGAAGGCGATCTTGCCGATCCGCCGAAACCCGCGCCGGGGCTGGGCGCGGGCTGGGGCGGGTGAGCGGCAGGCTTACCGCGGCGGAGGCCGTGCAGATCGCTATGAAGAGGTTGCAGCGCCGCGATGGCCCTGATCAGTTGTGGTGCCCTCTATCCCCGGGCGTGCTATGGAACCCTTGCCCGGCAGAACCCCGCATATCCCCCGGCCAGCACGCCATAGCCCTTGCAGGAGCGTCAAAATTCGCCTATACGCGCCTTGTCTAAGGGGCGGTTACAGCTTCGGACGCGATATAGCGGGCAGGGTCGGTACTAACCGGCCCTCTTTTGTTTGCGTTCGGCTGCGGGTCAACCGCTGTGCTTTTATGTCGGAGCTTCTCTGACAAGAACGGCACGGTGCCACCACAACGACCAATTGCAACTCCAGACCGGCGGAGACAACCGCGCGGCCAGAAACATTTGATAAGGATACGAAAAGCTACATGACTAAAGCAATGGACGAATTCGAAGCGCTTCTTAACGAAAGCTTTGAAATGGACACGCCCCAAGAGGGCACAGTCGTCAAAGGCAAGGTGATCGCTGTCGAAGCGGGCCAAGCCATCATCGACGTCGGCTACAAAATGGAAGGCCGCGTTGAGCTGAAAGAATTTGCTGATCCCGGCGAATCCCCCAAAATCGAAGTTGGCGACGAAGTCGAAGTTTTCCTTCGCCAAGTCGAAAACGCGCGTGGCGAAGCCGTCATCAGCCGCGAAATGGCCCGCCGTGAGGAAGCCTGGGATCGTCTGGAAAAAGCCTATGCCGCAGAAGAGCGTGTCGAAGGCGCGATCTTTGGCCGTGTCAAAGGTGGCTTCACCGTCGACCTCGGCGGCGCAGTTGCATTCCTGCCCGGCTCCCAAGTCGATGTGCGCCCCGTGCGCGACGCAGGCCCGCTCATGGGTCTCAAGCAGCCGTTCCAAATCCTCAAGATGGACCGCCGTCGTGGCAACATCGTTGTATCGCGCCGTGCGATCCTCGAAGAGTCCCGCGCCGAACAGCGTGCCGAAGTCATTGGCAACCTGACCGAAGGTCAGACCGTCGATGGTGTGGTCAAGAATATCACCGAATACGGTGCGTTTGTTGACCTTGGTGGTGTCGACGGCCTGCTGCACGTCACCGACATGGCATGGCGCCGCGTGAACCACCCGTCCGAGATCCTGTCGATCGGCGAGACCATCAAGGTTCAGGTCATCAAGATCAACAAAGAGACCCACCGCATCAGCCTCGGCATGAAGCAGCTGCAGGAAGATCCGTGGGATCTGGTTGGCGCGAAATACCCGCTGGGTTCCGTGCACAGCGGCCGCGTGACCAACATCACCGACTACGGCGCATTCGTCGAGCTGGAGCCCGGTGTCGAAGGTCTGGTCCACGTCTCCGAGATGTCCTGGACCAAGAAGAACGTGCACCCCGGCAAGATCGTCTCCACTTCGCAAGAAGTCGAAGTCATGGTTCTGGAAATCGACAGCGCCAAACGTCGCGTTTCCCTTGGTCTGAAGCAGACCATGCGCAACCCATGGGAAGTCTTTGCTGAGACCCACCCCGAGGGCACCGAGGTCGAAGGCGAAGTCAAGAACATCACCGAATTCGGTCTGTTCGTTGGCCTGCCCGGTGACATCGACGGCATGGTTCACCTCTCCGACCTCAGCTGGGACCAGCGCGGCGAAGAAGCCATCCAAGACTACCGCAAAGGTGACGTGGTTCAGGCCGTTGTCTCCGAAGTGGACGTCGAGAAGGAGCGCATCTCGCTGTCGATCAAGAACGTCGGCGGTGACAAGTTCGCCGAAGCCGTGGGCGGCGTGAAGCGCGGCTCGATCGTGACCGTGACCGTGACCTCCATCGAAGATGGCGGCATCGAAGTCGAATACGAAGGCATGAAGAGCTTCATCCGTCGTTCCGACCTCAGCCGTGACCGTGCCGAACAGCGCCCCGAGCGTTTCTCGGTCGGTGACAAGGTCGACGTGCGCATCACCAACGTCGACGCGAAAGCACACCGTCTGGGCGTCTCCATCAAGGCACGCGAGATCGCGGAAGAGAAAGAGGCGGTACAGCAGTACGGTTCCTCCGACTCCGGCGCGAGCTTGGGCGACATCCTTGGTGCGGCGCTGAAAGGCGACGACGAGTAAGCATATTCCACGTTGAATATGTGACCTTAGCGAAGGCCCCGCATGGCGACATGCGGGGCCTTTTGCTGTTCCGGGGGCGGGGTCGAATCGCGAAGCGGGTTTTAGCCCTTATGCCCAATCCCTACGCGCCTTGGCCTTCAGCGGCGGCAGGCGGCGGAAAAGGGCCGAAATAACAGGGGTTTCGCTGCGAAAAATCTATCGCGGCGCTGGTGGAACACCTTCCCGTGTGGGGCGTTATTTCCTATAGTCGGGTAAGACATCAATAAATTCTCGGGGGACGTGCCATGATCCGGTCGGAACTGATCCAGAAGATCGCTGACGACAATCCGCATCTTTATCAACGTGATGTTGAGCGGATCGTAAACACGGTCTTTGATGAGATCACGGGCGCCATGGCGCGTGGGGACCGGGTCGAATTGCGCGGCTTCGGTGCTTTTTCCGTTAAGAAACGCGATGCCCGAGTGGGGCGCAACCCGCGCACCGGTGAGACGGTGAATGTCGAAGAAAAGCATGTGCCCTTCTTCAAGACGGGCAAGCTCTTGCGTGACCGGCTGAACGGGAAAAGCTGATGCGTTACATTCGTTATGCCTGCATCGCGCTTTTCGCGATTGCGCTGGTTTCCGTTGCTCTGGCGAACCGGAACATCGTGACACTTCAAGTGCTTCCGACCGAGATTTCAGGTTGGTTTGCCGTAAACCCCTCTATCGAACTGCCGCTCTTTATCGTGATCCTTGGCGGGATCATCGTAGGGCTTTTGGTGGGCTTCGTTTGGGAATGGATCCGCGAACACGGCCACCGGGCCGAACTGGCGCGGCAGGCACGCGAGCGGCGCCGGTTGGAGCGTGAGGTGATCCGCCTCAAGGAAGAGAAGCATCAGGGCAAGGATGAGGTGCTGGCGCTGCTCGACGAAGCAGGCTAAACCCCACCCATGCCTGAGAACGTTAACGTAAAAATCTGCGGTCTGACCGACCCTGCCGATGTGCCCGCCGCCCTTCTGGCGGGCGCACGCACGCTGGGGTTCGTCTTTTCGAAAATCCCCCGCCATCTGTCGCTGGAGGCCGCGGCGCATATGACCGAGGCGGTGCCTGACGGCATTTGCAAGGTCGCGCTGACCGTCAATGCCGACGATGCGGCGCTGGATGCGCTGCTGGCCGCGGTGCCCTTTCTGGACATGCTACAGCTGCACGGCAGCGAAAGCCCGGCGCGGGTGGCCGAGGTCAAGGCGCGCTATGGACTGCCGGTGATGAAAGCCGTCGGCGTGGCCGATCGCGATGATCTGGCGCTGCTGAACGACTATGTCACCGTCGCGGATCAGCTTTTGCTCGATGCCAAACCACCCAAGGATGCCGTGCTGCCGGGGGGCAACGGGCTGGCCTTTGACTGGCGGCTAATCGCCGGGCGGCGCTGGCCGAAGCCTTGGATGCTCGCCGGGGGGCTGAACGCCGAGAATGTGGGGGAGGCGATTGCCCTCACCGGGGCGCGACAGGTTGATGTCTCTTCGGGGGTTGAGAGCGCGCCGGGGATGAAGGATGCCGAACGCATCCGCGCCTTCTGCGAAGCGGCGCTGAAGTAAGACCTTCTAGTTCAAAGAAAAAAGGCCCGGTGGCGATGCCCCGGGCCTTTGTCGTTCTGGTGCCGTAACTGGCGATTAGATCGATTGATCGTAATCGCCCACGCCCGGCTCTGTGCGGATCACCGCATCGATATCAGCGAAGATCGCGCGCATTTCCGCGTCAGATTCGGGGCTTTCGCAGACCACGACGAGGTTCGGCGTGTTGGAGGAAGCCCGCACGAGGCCCCAGCCGCCGTTGTCCAGCATGACGCGCGCGCCATTGACGGTAATGACCTCGGCAATCGCGCGGCCGCCGATCTTGTCCCCGGCCTCGGCCTTGGCGGTGAGCTTTTGCACGATCCGGTCGAGGATGGCGTATTTCTCGGTGTCCGAGGCATAGGGCGACATGGTGGGCGTCGAATAGGTCTGGGGCAGGGCGCGGCGCAGGTCCGACATGGATTTGTCGGGGTTGCGGTCCATCAACTTGCAGATTTCCACCGCGACGCGCATGCCGCAGTCATAGCCCCGGCCAATCGGCTCGGCCAAGAAATAGTGGCCGGACTTTTCGAAGCCCGCCAGCGCGCCCAGTTCTTTGACACGGCGTTTCATGTGGCTGTGGCCGGTTTTCCAATAGTCCGCCTTGGCCCCGTGCTTCTGCAACTCAGGGTCCGAGGCGAAGAGCCCGGTGGATTTCACATCCGCGACGAAGGTGCTGGTTGGGTGCAGTTTGGCCAGATCGCGGGCCATGATGACACCCATCTTATCGGCGAAGATCTCTTCGCCCTCGTCATCCACCACGCCGCAGCGGTCCCCGTCACCGTCGAAACCGAGCGCCAGATCAGCGCCGGAGGCGCGGACGCTGTCAGCCATGTCATGTAGCATCTCCATGGCTTCGGGGTTCGGGTTGTAATGGGGGAAGGTGTAGTCGAGCGTGTTGTGGCTATCGACGACCTCGACCCCCAAGCGGCGGAACAATTCGGGCGCGAAGGCCGATGCGGTGCCATTGCCGGTGGCGCAGACGACCTTCAGTTTGCGGGTCATCTTGAAGTCACCGACAAGGTCATCCAGATAGGCTTCGCGCACGCCCTCGACGAACTCGTAGGCCCCGCCCGGACGCCGTTCACCACGGCCATTCAGGACGATGTCGCGCAGTTCGGCCATCTCGTCGGGGCCGTGGGTCAGGGGGCGTTGGAAGCCCATTTTGACGCCGGTCCAGCCGTTCGGGTTGTGGCTCGCCGTGACCATGGCAACGGCGGGGGCATCGAGGTGGAACTGAGCGAAATAGGCCATTGGGGAAAGCGCCGGGCCGATATCCTTGACCGTGATCCCGGCCTGCATCAGCCCCAGCATCAGCGCGTTTTTGATCGAGAGCGAATAGTCGCGATAGTCATTGCCCACGGCGATGACAGGCTCAATCCCACGCGCATGCATCTGCGTGCCAAGCCCAAGGCCAAGGGCGGTGATGCCGGGCAGGTTAATGTCATCGGGGTATTTCCAACGCGCGTCATATTCGCGAAAACCTGTCGGGGTGATCATCGCATCGCGCAGAAATTCCCAAGTGTTCGGGGTCACGGTGGAGGCCGGTTTACTCACGTCAAATACTCGCTTTTTAAGATAAATTTAGAAAGTCAGCGGATGGCTTTTGGCCAGCGCGTCGAATTGCATCAGCAGGTTGATCAGCCCCGGCATCTGGTCGAGGTAGATCATATTGGGCCCGTCGCTAGGCGCGCGGTCGGGGTCTTCGTGGGTTTCCATGAAGATCGCCGCAACGCCGATGGCGGCAGCACCGCGGGCCATGACCGGGGCAAACTCACGCTGGCCGCCCGAAGAGCCGCCCTTGCCGCCGGGCTGGGCGACGGAATGGGTCGCGTCCATCACCACCGGGTAGCCGGTCTGAGCCATCTGCGGCAGGCTGCGCATGTCGGCAACCAGCGTGTTGTAGCCAAAGGTGGTGCCGCGTTCGGTCAGCAGGATGTTGCGGTTCCCGGTGCTTTCGATCTTGTCGACGATGTTCTGCATTTCCCAAGGGGCGAGGAACTGACCCTTCTTCACGTTCACCGCCTTTCCGGTCTCCCCGGCGGCGAGCAGCAGGTCGGTTTGGCGGCAGAGGAAGGCGGGGATTTGCAACACGTCGACCACGTCACCGGCCTGCGCGCATTGCGCCTCATTATGCACATCCGTCAGCACCGGCACTTCATTGGCGCGGGCCACAGATTGCAGGACTTGCAGCCCCTTTTCGATGCCCAAACCGCGTTTGCCCGAGAGGGAGGTGCGGTTGGCCTTGTCATAGCTGCCCTTGAAGATGAACTGCGCGCCTGCGGCGTCACATGCCTCTTTCAACACCCCCGCGACCATCTGCGCGTGGTCTTCGCTCTCCAACTGGCAGGGGCCAGCGATCACGGTGAGGGGACGATCATTGCCGACGGTCAGATTGCCAATGCGCAGCTGGGTCATGAAGTTACCTGTTCTCTTAGAATGGACGCTGTCAGAGACAACATCAGGTAGATGCCTGCAAAGATAAGGAAAGCCAATATCGTGTTTTCGAACTTGCGGGGGTAGGTCGCCTCGTCCGGGGCCACGGGGTTGACCGCCACGGTGAGGTAGCGAACCTGCCGCCCGGCCTCGGTTCGGGCCTGTTCCATTGCGGTTTGCGCGCTTTGCAGCACCATGTCGGCAGAGGCCAGATCGGCCTGCGCAAGCTGGGCGGCGACCGCCTGTTGCGCCAGCGAGTTTTCGCCTTCGTTGGCGGCGGTCATCCGCTCACGCAGTTTGGTGAGCTGCTCGCGTAGCCGTCGCACATCCCCGCGCGCGCCATCGACCTTGGCTTGGTTCGGGCGCTGGTTGTCGAGCAGGGCGGCGAGTTCAAGTTCCTTTTCGATCAACAGGGTCTCGTAATTGGTGATCTGCGTGCGGATCGAGGCGATCATCGCCTCGGGGTCGACGTTGTTGTCGACCTGCAATTTGATCAGCGCCTCCTGCGCTGCGCGGCGGTTCTCCAGCGCCGTTTCATAACCCTCCAGCGCGTCGCGCATGCCGTCTTCGCGCTTTTGCTTGCTCAGGTCATTCACCCGCTCTTCGGCATAGGTCAGCAGACGTTTCGAGAATTCTTCCGAGACCTCGGGATCGGCGGCGATCACCTCCATCCGGATCACGCCTTCGGTCGGGTCGTAACCGATTTTGACGTTCTTCTTGTAGGACTTATAGGCTTCTTCGTTGCTGGGGTTTTCCGAAAGCCGTTGGATGGCGTCGATCTCAGGGTCGGCGAAATGGGCGCGAAACCCTGCGTCTTCGTCGAGCCGCAGCATCGCGTCTTTCGATTGCAGATAGGCCTGCGTGGCGATGCTGTCGGCGCTATTGGCGAATTGCGTGGGCAGCAGCCCGCCAAAGGGGCTGGAGCCGCCGCCACCCTCGTTCTGAATGATCAGAAACTGGCTTTCGGTGGCATACATCGGTGTGGCGATTTTGTAGAAATAATAACCCGCGGCGATGGTCGGCAGCATGACGAAAAAGGCCAGCCGGACCAGCAGCATGGCCGCTTTGCGGCGGCGGCGGCGGGTGATGTCGCGCTGAATGTCCGAGATCTCGCGCTGTCGACGTTCGGCGGGGCTGACATCGGTCGAGGGCAGACCGCGCGGGCCGCGGGGCGTGGTCTGGGGCAGTTGCACCTTTGGATCGCCGGGCTGGCCGCGGGTGGCGGGCAGGCCGCTGTCCGCCGGATCGCCCGATTGCGGGACCACGAGTTCCAGCATGTTGGACCGTTGAAACGGGTCGATCCCCTTGGCGCGCAAAAGGCGCACCGCGTCGAAATCCGAGGTCGGCGCCAGCCCGTGTTTCTGCGCTACGCGACGCGCCATGCGCAATTGGCGGCCTGTCAGCCCCTCGCGGCGGATCGCGTCAATGTCCTGCTCGGCTGAGACTTCATTGGCGGAAGACACCTCGCCCGAGCGGGCGCTTTCGGAGTGGGGGGCTTTGCCGCTGCGCGCAGCATGTTCCAAGGCTTCCTTGCTGTGCGAGGGTTCCACCTCGGTCGCATCGGCGACGGCGCGCAGCTTGGCCTTGCGCGCGGCCTTTTCGGCGTCCGTCTGGCCCGCTTGCGCCTTCTCGGTGCTGCTCGGCGCGGTGCTGCTGCCCGAGGGGGGCGGCGCCTTGCGGATGCGGAATTTTCTAGCCTTGGGTTTCGTAGTCATAGAGCTGTTTCGCTTCTTCCAAGGTGTCGAACATATGTAGCTTGCCGTCCAAAAGGACAGCGGCGGAGCGGGCAAATTTCTCAAGCGTATGGGCCTGATGCGAGACGATGATGATCGTGGTGGTCCGCAGCCGTTCTTTCAGAATATCACCCGCCTTGCGGTTGAATTCCACGTCTGTCGTGCCGGGCATGCCTTCGTCAATCAGATAGATATCAAAATCCAGCGCCAACATCAGCGCGAATGAGAAACGCGCCCGCATCCCGGCGGAATAGGTGCCGAGCGGCTGGTCGAAATATTCCCCCAAACCGCAGAGCCAGCGGCAAAAGCTTTCCACGTAATCGGGGTCAAGCCCATAGAGCCGCGCGATATAGCGGGCGTTCTCCATGGCTGAGACCTTGTTGACCACCCCGCCCATAAAACCCAAAGGAAACGAGATGTTACAGCCGCGCCTGATCTCACCTTCGTCGGGTTTTTCTAGCCCGGCCATCATGTTGATCAGGGTCGTTTTGCCGGTGCCGTTGGGGGCCAGAATGCCCAAGGAGTTGCCAAGCTCCACGCGAAAAGACACCCGGTCAAGAATGACCTTGTGCTGCGATCCCGTCCAAAAGGACTTGGACACATTTTCAAATTCCAGCATTCGCTGCTCCGGTTGGTGCTAAGCGGGGCGTCGCGGCGCCTCTGGTATCAGAGGTATCTTAACCGTTTATTCACGGAATTTGACCACAATATGTCGAAACGCGGGCGTTCGCTGGGGCAGGGCGCCGTGAGGGGCTGTTTGGTAACGGTAAAACCTGCTGCCCGCAGGACGGGTATCCTGCGGGGGAGGGGGCATAAGGGAAGGGCATATCGGCCCGCGCCCGCGCGGGGGTCAGTGCAGCGTGTGGGTGCTCTCGGTCGGGGCCATCTCGCCGATGTAGCTGACGTTCATCAAGGCCGCCTGCGTGCGGTCTCCGTCGATGTTTTGCACCGGGCCCACGGGCACGGCGCTCATCAAGCCGAGCCGGGTCATCCAGCGGCTGAAGGTGGCGGGCACGATGCCCAGAACATGGCTTGCGCCCATGGCATAGGCGGCACCGGCCATCTGGTTCATCAGCATACGTTGCACGGCAATGCGGCGTTGGGCGGGGACTGCGCTGGTCAGGAACAGGCGGGTGGCTTCCCAGATGTCGTCGCGCACGGGCGCTTTGAAAAACAGCACGTCCTGCGGAATGTCCGGCAGCATCCCCAGTTGCGCATCACGCAGCATGTAGCTGTATTGCGCGCAGGTCGAGGTGGTGGGCATTAGGCGCACGCCGCCCATGACCTCCCCATATTCATGCAAAACGATCCAACGCGCGCGGGGCGTGTCGTATTGGTCAAACTCCATCCCATCAACCTGAGGGAGATCCCATTGCTTGTCGTCGATGAAGATTCGGCGCCGCGCCCGGAGGAAGTTAACGAATAATTCCCCGTGCTGATGCATGTTCAAAAATGACAAAGTTGTGGCACGCATATAGGGGTTGGCCCGCGCAAGGGCTTCGGGGCTATAGGGATCAGTCTCTGTCGATTTGCTGCCAAGCAGCTTTCGCGGAAAGCGGTTGTTCTTTACTTCCAGCGCCTTAGCGTCCTGTGGCGTCAGTTCGGGAAGAACATCCTGCCAAGATTTTCCACTGAAGCTCCGTCCTTGCAGACTCATGTTGGACCTCGAAAATTCGCTGTAAAAATACCTCTTATCAAGAGGCTAACCTCTAGTTGCATGAAATGGCCATACTTATGTCCCATTTCCGGGTGTAGAAGGGAAGATGATCGCGTCTAACATGTGCTTCGATGCCTAAATGCAACATGTTAAGGGCGTTTGTCGGCAGAATGCCGGCATTCGAGCAGCCGACCGAAGAAAACGAGAGCGATGTCGCAGGAAAAAGTAACATACGGCCCGATTCAAACGCCGCATCTGGCAGACGCGACAAAGGTACAGCAGATGCGGGACTACTCCCAAGTCGGTGTTAACCTTTTCTGGCAGCGGCAGATGATCTTTGCGGCGGCCATTTTCCTGTCTGCGTTCTATTACGATCTGTGGCTGTCGATCTCGACCGTGATCCTGATCGCGATTTCTGAGACTTTTGACTATCTGCTTTTCCTGCGCATCACCCGCTGGCGGGGGCGCAGCCCACGTTTGGCGCGTTTGTTCATGAACCGCATCTATATCGGCACGGTGCTGAGCGCCGGGGTGATCAGCTATTTCGCCCTTGGGATCGCGCTTCAGCAGGGGGCGACGACGCATTTCCTGCCGCTGTTCTTCCTTTTTGCCGCGGCGCTCTTCGCCTCGATGAACAACCACCATATCCTGCCGGTGCTGATGCTGCGGCTTGCGATCTATGGCGCGACATTCCTCTTCATCCCGATCTGGGATATCGTGCGCACGGGGGCGAGCATCGAATCCGAGCTTTGGACCCAGTTGTTCACCGTGGTCTTCGTCCTCTATTTTATCGTCGATTGCTCTCGCATCTTCCTGAAGATGTACCGCACCAATCTGCGCCAGCTTGAAGAACTCAAGGTCGAGCATGAGAAAACCAAGATCGCGTTCAAGGTGAAGACTGAATTCGTCTCGACCATCAGCCATGAGCTGCGCACGCCGATGACCTCGATCAAAGGGTCGCTTGATATGGCCTGCGCCGGGGTTTTGGGCGAAATGACCCCGCAGATGGAGAAAGTTCTAAAGATCGCACAGCGCAATTCGGCGCGGCTGACGTCGATCATTAACGAGATTCTCGACCTGCAAAAGTTCGAGGCGGGCAAGATCAGCTTTGATATCGAACCGCTTGAGGTGCAGACCATCATCGAAGATGCGATTGAGTTGAACCAATCCTTTGCAGGCAATCTTGGCGTGACGCTGCGCTATGCCAAACCGTCGGAGCCTGCAGGGATCGCTACGGACGAGAAACGCCTGCAACAGGTGATGTCCAACCTTCTGTCGAACGCGGCCAAATTCTCGCCCGCCGGGTCGACGGTCAAGGTCACCTCGGTCAACCTTGGCGACAAGGTGCGGATCAGCGTGATCGACGAGGGGATCGGCCTTGCCGAATCCGAGCGCGAGAAGGTCTTTGATGAATTCTCGCAAATCGATTCCTCGGACCAGCGGGCCGTTGGCGGCACCGGGCTGGGGATGAACATCTCCAAACGGATCATCGAAGCCTTGGGCGGGCAGATCGACTATTTCAAGAACGATGGCCCCGGCACGACCTTCTATATCGATATGCCCTTGGGCAATGGTACGGGGAAGGAATTGCCCCATGGGATGGCTGTCAAAGATATGGTGAATGGCGAGGGGCCGATTGGGGATGAGGCTTCTGACAAGCCAGATGGGGAGCGCGCGGCGGCGTAAGTCGCGAGCGCCTCGCTACCCGGCCTCTCGGCGTGGGCGGCATCTGCCCTCGCCTCAGTAACAGTCGAAACGAAAAAAGGGGGCGGCATTTCTCCCGCCCCCGCATTCGGGTCGTCAGTTTGATTCGGTCACGCCACCAACTGCCAGATCACACCCGCAAAGATCGCTCCGACGAAGGCAAAGCCGATATAGGCGGCGAAGACATGCGGTTTCACTAGTGCCCAGACCGCGATGGCCGCCGGAATGCAGCTTACCCCGCCCGCCACGACAAAGGACATGGCCGCGCCTTGGGTCATCCCTTGCGCCAGCAGCGCGTCGATCAGGGGCACGGCGGCATAGCCATTCAGGTAGGCCGGCGCGCCGACGAATGCGCCCAGAATGATCGGCATGATCCCGGTGCCGCCCAAGACATTGGCAATCCATTCCGCGGGCACATAGGTCAGCATGAGGGCTTCGACCACATAGGCGAGGGTCAACCATTTGACGAGGAACAGCGCATTGGTCAGTGCCGTGTCGGCAAAGCTCGCGCGGCGCTCGGCCTCTTGCCAGAACTTCCAGACCGGCGCGCCGGAAAAGGGTTTGGCCGAAGAACAGCAGCTGCTTTTCGCAGGCTGCGGGCGCAGGGGGGCGTTGAAAATCGGCGTGCGGGACAGGGCCATGACGGTGAAACCCCCGAACATGCCGACGCCAAGCGCCGCGATGGTTTTCGCCAAGGCGAAGTCGAAGCCGAGCGTGCCCGAGGTGATCGCGAACATCGCCGGGTCCATCAGCGGGGAGGCCAGCCAAAAGGCCATCACCGCGCCGAGCGGGGCGCCGACCGCCAGCAGCGCGGCGATGAAGGGGATCACCTCGCAGCTGCAAAAGGGGGACAGGCCGCCAAGCGCCGCTGCCATTACCACCATCCGTGCCGGGTTGCCCTCGAACGCGCGGGCAAGCAGGCTCTCGGCTCCGCTGGCTTTGAGATAGGCCACGGCCAGCACCGCGAAGGCGATGAAGGGCGCGGTGTGCAAAAGCGCCTCGGACGCGAAAATGACTGTTGGCATGACCTGCGGCGGATCCAGCAGCGCAATCAGCGCCAAGAGCGCCAGCGTGATGCCCCAAGCGCCTTTCAGAAAGGCCAAGCGGTGCAACGCGGGGAGGGTTTGTGTGGTATCAGCCATGGGTATGCTCCGTGCAGCCGTCGATTGCGTCCGCGCAGCATTCGGTCAGCAGGAAATTCGCCAAGGCTTGCACTTCTTCATAGGCGACGGCGGCGCAGATGGTGCTGCGGCCTTGTTTTTCCTGTTTCACCAGACCGGCAGAGGCCAAAAGTTTCAGATGATGTGTCAGGGTCGAGCCGGTCACGCCGGTGCGTTCGCCCAGCGTGCCGATGTTCAGCCCCTCTGATCCGGCGCGCACCAGCGTGCGCAGCACCAGAAGGCGTTGTTCCGATCCAAGCGCCGCAAAGCTGCTGGCGGCAAGGGTGAGTGCGGGGGTTGAGGATTCTTGTTTCATGATTCTAGAAATATCGAAACGTCAGCGCGATGCAAGGTTTATTTCGATAATTGTCGAAGTGACGGCTCGCCGCCCTTTATCTTTTGGCCCTATCGCTTATCTCCTGCTCATGAAGGATATCCGAGATGATCTGGCGGCCTGCCGCCTTTGTGCCGAGCGTTTCGCCGTGACCGCCACCCAGCATCGCCCGCGGCCCATCGTCTGGTTTAAACCCGGCGCGCGGCTGCTGATCGCCAGCCAAGCGCCCGGCAAGCGGGTGCATGAGGCGGGCAAGCCGTTTTGGGATATGTCCGGCACCCGCCTGCGCGACTGGCTGGGGCTAGATGAGGCGACATTCTATGACCGCGACAGGGTCGCCATCGTGCCGATGGGCTTTTGCTTTCCGGGCTATGACGCCAAGGGCAGCGACCTGCCACCGCCGCGTATCTGTGCGCAGACTTGGCGCAAACCGGTGCTGGAGATGCTGCCCGATCTGCGGCTGACGGTGTTGATTGGGGCCTATGCGATGAAATATCACCTCCCCGGATTTCGCAATGTGACCGAGGCCGTGGCGGGCTGGCGGGATCATCCACCGGGGGTCTTTGCCTTGCCTCATCCGTCGTGGCGCAATACCGGATGGTTGAACAAGAATCCCTGGTTCGCGGAAGAGGTCTTGCCCCGTCTGCGCGCCGCCGTGTCCGAGGTGATGAATGACCGACCGCCAAACTGACCCCAAGACCGAGCCGACCCCGCTCGACCAAGCCCATGCTGCGATGACCTCCGCCCCTGACGACGACGCGGCGCGGCTGCGTTTTTACGAGCGTATCGCGGATGTCGAGCTGTTCATGTTGCTTGAGGATGAGCCGCAGGGCGATCAGATCAGCCCGGTGCTGCTTGACGACAGCTATGTCATGGTCTTCGACCGCGCGGCGCGGCTCTCGGCCCATGTGGGGGAGGCATCTCCTTATGTGGCGCTCTCGGGGCGTGCGATTGCCGCGATGTTGGAGGGGCAGCCCTTGGGCATGGCGGTGAACATCGGCGTGGCCCCGTCCGAGATCCTGCTGCCTGCCGAGGCGATGGACTGGCTGCGCAGCACATTGGGCCATGCGCCGGGCGAGGTGGAGGCGGGCATCGACCGTGTGTTCCCGCCGCAGGGCTTGCCTGAGACGCTGATCGCCGCGATTGACGCAAAGCTCGCCACGGCCACGGGCATGGCGGCAGGGGCCTTCCTTGTCGGTGTCGAATACAGCGGCGGCGGGCGCGGGCATCTGCTGGCCTTCGTCGGCGCGATCCCCCGCGCGCAAGACGCGCTGGTGCGCGCGGCGTCCGAGGCGCTGACCTTTTCGGGGATCGAGGCGGGGGCGATGGATGTCGGCTTCTTCGGCCCCAATGACGCGGTGGTCGAGAAGCTGGCCCGCGTCGGCCTGCGGTTTGACCTGCCACAGATGGAGCCTTTGCAGAACACGCCCCGGATGGCCCCGGGCAGCGATCCGGCGAAGCCGCCGAAGCTGCGCTGATCTTGACCTGAGGCAAAGAAAAAGGCGGGCAGGGCACTCAGGCCCGCCCGCCTTTTTTCATTTTATCCCGCCGGTCTTAGCGGCGGCGGTCGCGCCGGACGCTCATCGGTTGGAAGGCGACGCCGACATGGGCCTCGCAATAGGGTTTGCCCTGCTGCACGGGCAGGCCGCAGAACCAGAAATCATCGGTCGCCGGGTCGCCCACGGGCCATTTGCAGGTGCGTTCGGTCAGTTCCATCAGGCCGATCTTCTTGGCCTTCTTCTCAACTTCGCTGACCTTGGCAAGCGCCTCGGGGCTGATCTCATTCGCCGACGGCTGCGGCGGCAGGGGTTGGCCTGCGGGGATGATCTGCTTGCGCGCGGGCAGGTTGGGCTTGGGTGCCGGGGCTGCGGCGGGCTCTTCGGCTTCGGGCGCGGGGGCGGCTTCGGCCTCCGGCTCGGGCGCGGCTTTGGCGGCGGGCTTTGCCTTTGCCTCGGCCTTGGGGGCTGCGGGCTTGGCCTTGGGTTCCGGCTTGGCAGTCGCCGCCGCCGCGGCGGCAGGCGCGCCCGCGGTGCGGTTCGACAGGCCCAGACGGTGCACCTTGCCGATCACGGCGTTGCGCGTCACCCCACCCAGTTCCTTCGCGATCTGGCTGGCGGACTGGCCTTCGCCCCACATCTTTTTCAGTGTCTCTACGCGCTCATCAGTCCAGGACATACGGGGTTCCCCAGTTAAAAAGCGGCCCCCTAGCCCGGACCGCTTTGTCAGTGTATCGGCCCCCATTTTATCTTCTGGGGCCGCAGGTGCAAGCGCCGATGCCCTCTGGGCACGGGGCGCTGCGATTGGGGCTTTACGTGGGGGATGAAGGGCGGCTATGCAAGAGCCATGATCAAATCTGCCGCATATTCCATCCGACGACGCTTCGTCCGATAACATGGTGCCCCCCTTTGGGGCGGCGTGATGACCTGATCTCGCAGCCTGCGTGCTGCATCCTTTCAAAAACAAGCAAATCCCATTGACCCTGCGCCAGCCCCATGCCCTTTTACCGGCGTGACACGGCCCTCTTTCAAGGACAAACAGATGATCCCTTCCGTTCTGCCAACCTATAATCGCGCTCCTTTGACCTTCGTCAAAGGCGAAGGCACTTGGCTGATCGAGGCGGATGGGCGACGTTTTCTTGATCTGGGCGCGGGGATCGCGGTAAATGCGCTTGGCCATGCGCATCCGGCGCTGGTGAAGGCGCTGACCGATCAGGCGCAGGCGCTGTGGCATACCTCGAACCTCTACCACATTCCGCAGCAAGAGGCGCTGGCCGACCGGCTGGTGGCCGAGACCTTTGCCGACACAGCCTTCTTTTGCAATTCGGGGACCGAGGCCTGCGAATTGGCGGTGAAGATGGCGCGCAAGTATTTCTATGAGGCGGGCCAGCCCGAGCGGGTCGAGATCATCGCCTTCAACGGGGCCTTTCACGGCCGCTCTTCCGCCGGGATCGCGGCGGCGGGGTCTGAGAAGATGACCAAAGGCTTCGGCCCGCAACTGCCGGGTTTCGTGCATCTCAACCTTGGCGACAGCGCCGCACTTGAGGCCGCCATCACCGACAAGACCGCCGCCATCATGGTTGAGCCGGTACAGGGCGAAGGCGGTATCCGCGCCGTGCCGGATGCCGAGTTGCAACAGATGCGCGCGCTTTGCGACGCCCATGGGCTTTTGCTGATTTGCGATGAGGTGCAATGCGGCGTGGGCCGGACCGGGCGGCTCTTTGCCCATGAATGGGCCGGGATCACCCCCGACATCATGATGGTCGCCAAGGGCATCGGCGGGGGCTTTCCGCTGGGCGCGGTGCTGGCCACGGAAAAGGCGGCCTCGGGCATGACCGCAGGCACCCATG
The DNA here is from genome assembly GCF_005068605.1 of Sulfitobacter sp. 15WGC. Taxonomy (NCBI): domain Bacteria; kingdom Pseudomonadati; phylum Pseudomonadota; class Alphaproteobacteria; order Rhodobacterales; family Roseobacteraceae; genus Sulfitobacter; species Sulfitobacter sp. 15WGC. The sequence goes on from NZ_SZNL01000011.1 coordinate 93,669, forward strand.
GCTCGACCTATGGTGGCAACCCGCTGGGCTGTGCCGTGGGCTGCGCCGTGCTGGATGTGGTGGCCGACGCGGCCTTTCTGGCCGAGGTGAGCCGCAAGGCGGGGCTGCTGCGTCAACGTCTCGAAGGGCTGGTTGCTGAGCACCCGGAGGTCTTTGAAGAGGTGCGCGGCGCGGGGCTGATGCTGGGGCTGAAATGCAAAGTGGCGAATGCCGATGTGGTCACCTCGGGCTATGCCCATGAGCTGATCACCGTGCCCGCCGCCGACAATGTGATCCGCCTGCTGCCGCCGCTGACCATTTCCGACGATGAGATTGCCGAGGCGGTGACCCGCCTTGACGCCATCGCGCGTGACCTGACCCCGGCCTGAGCGCCATTCACCCCAAAACATTCCTCGGGCTTTCAAGGCCGTGGCCTTGGACCCCGCAAGACAGAGACGACAGATGAACCATTTCCTCGATATCCACCAAACCGACCCCGCCGATCTGCGGCAGATCATCGACAATGCCGCCGCCATGAAAGCCGCGCGCAATGGCCGCCCGCGCGGCGCGCCGGATGATGACCAGCCGTTGAAAGATCACATGGTCGCGCTGATTTTTGAGAAACCCTCGACCCGGACGCGTGTCTCCTTCGACGTGGGCGTGCGTCAGATGGGCGGGCAGACGATGGTGCTTTCGGGCGCCGATATGCAGCTTGGCCATGGGGAGACCATCGCCGACACCGCCCGCGTGCTGTCGCGCTATGTCGATATGATCATGATCCGCACTTTTGAGGAGCAGACCCTGCTGGAGATGGCGGAATATGCCTCCGTTCCGGTGATCAACGGGCTGACCAACCGCACGCATCCCTGTCAGATCATGGCCGACATTCAGACCTTTGAAGAACACCGCGGCCCGATCAAAGGGCGCAAGGTGGTCTGGTCGGGCGACGGCAACAACGTCTTTGCCAGTTTCGCCCATGCGGCCAAGCAGTTCGACTTCGATCTTGTCTTCACCGGGCCTGAGCCGCTCGACCCCGAGCGCGCGCTCGACGGGCTTTATACCACCGAGCGCGACCCCCAGAAGGCCGTGGAGGGCGCCGATCTGGTGGTCACCGACACTTGGGTCAGCATGCATGATCCGCAATCGGCGCGGGAGCGGCGGCACAATCAGCTGCGCGGCTATCAGGTGAACGATGCGCTGATGGCGCTGGCGAAGCCGGATGCGCTTTTCATGCATTGCCTGCCCGCGCACCGCGATGACGAGGCGACAAGCTCGGTCATGGATGGGCCGCATTCGGTGATCTTTGACGAGGCCGAGAACCGTCTGCACGCGCAGAAAGCCGTCATGCGCTGGTGTCTGGGCGCATGAGCGACGGCCCCCGCATCGTTGTTGCGGGCGCGGGGGCGGTGGGCTGCTTTGTCGGCGGGCTGCTGGCCGGGGCGGGCCATGCTGTGACCCTGCTGGCGCGGCCCCGCATTCAGGCCGAAATCCGCACCCATGGGCTGACCCTGACGGATTTCGGCGGCATGGCGCGCTACCTCTCGCCGGATGATCTGAACCTTGCGGGGGATGAGACCTGCCTGCGCGATGCCGATATCGTGCTGGTCACGGTCAAATCGCGCGACACCGAAGACATGGCCCGGCTGATCGCCCACCACAGCGCGCCGGGCGTGCAGGTCATCAGCCTGCAAAACGGCATGGGCAACCGCGCGGCCTTGGCCCGGCACCTGCCGCAGCATGATCTGCGCGCGGGGCTGGTGCCGTTCAACGTCGTGGCCATGGGGCAGGGCTGCTATCACCGGGCAAGCTCGGGCGATCTGGTGATCGAGGCGGGCCCGGCTGATCTGGCCGCGCGCCTCTCGCTGCCGGACCTGAAGGTAGAGGAACGCGCCGATATCACCGCCCTGCAATGGGGCAAGTTTCTGATGAACCTCAACAACGCCCTGAATGCGCTGAGCGGCTTGCCGCTCCAAGCGCAGTTGCAGGATCGGGCGTGGCGGCGTCTGATGGCCGATCAATGGGCCGAGGCGCTGGCGGTCCTGCGCGCCGACAAGATCCGCCCCGCCATGACCACGCCGATCCCGGCGCGGCTGGTGCCGACACTCCTGCGCCTGCCGACGCTGATTTTTACCCGCGTCGCCGCCACCATGTTGCAGATCGACCCGCAGGCACGGACCTCCATGGCGCAAGACCTCGCCGCCCGCCGCCCGACCGAGATCGACGCGCTCCAAGGCGAGGTGCAGCGCCGCGCAAGGGCGCTTGGCCGCGCGACGCCGGTGACGGATATGGTGCTGCGGGTGATGGGCTGGGCAGAGCTTGCGGATGAAGGGCTGCCGCATTTGCCGGTCACCGCCCTGCGGGCCGAAATGGCGGCAGGGCAGGACCGGCAAGAGGGGTGAGGCGCGCCCGCGCCTGACCTTAGTTTACGAAGGCGTTCAGCACCCAAAAGACGATGCCAGAGAGCAGCGCTGCTGCGGGCACGGTGATCACCCAAGCCGCGACGATGGTCATGAAATGCGAGCGGCGCACCAGCTTGCGGCGGCGGCGCTCTTCCTTGGCGATACGCTTGACCTCACCGGTCTTGGCCCCGATCCGGCGCAGGCGCGCTCCATATGCCATTCACGGTAAAAGCCCACGCCAAAGACCCCGCCCACAGCGATATGGGTGGAGGACACAGGCAGGCCGAGCCAGCTTGCCACGATCACCGTGATCGCCGCCGAAAGCGCCACGCAATAGGCGCGCATCGGGTTCAGTTTGGTGATCTGGCTGCCGACCATGCGGATCAGTTTCGGCCCGAACAGGAACAGACCGAAGGAGATGCCGAAGGCCCCGATGATCATCACCCATGTGGGAATGCTCACCTTATCCTCGAAACCGCCGAACTCGGTCGCATGGACGATTGCCGCCAGCGGGCCGACCGCATTGGCCACGTCGTTGGCCCCATGGGCAAAGCTGAGCAGCGCGGCAGAGAGGACCAGCGGCAGGCCAAAGAGCGTTTTGACCGAGCGGTTGCGGTTCTCCATCCCTTCCGAGGCGCGCCGGATCAGCGGGGCGGAGATGGCATAGACCACCAGCCCGGTTACAAGCCCGATGATCAGGGCGACCGGCATATCGATGCTGATGATCTTTTTGAGACCCTTGAGCGCCAGATAGGCGGCAAAGACCCCGGCCATTAGCCCCACCAGCACCGGCACCCAAGTGCGCGAAGCGGCGATCTTGTCATCTTGGTAGAGGATGCGCGCCTTGATAAAGGCCAAGAACATCGCCGCTACGGCGCCGCCCAATACGGGCGAGATCACCCAGCTTGCGGCGATCATGCTCATCGAGCTCCAGTTCACCGCGCCAAGGCCCGCTGCCGCGATCCCCGCGCCCATGACCCCGCCGACGACCGAATGGGTGGTCGAGACCGGCGCGCCGACCCATGTGGCAAGGTTGACCCAGAGCGCGGAGGAGACCAGCGCCGCCATCATCGCCCATATGAAGATGCGCGTGTCCGCGACACTCGCCGGGTCGATGATGCCCTTGGAAATGGTCGAGACGACATCGCCCCCCGCCAGCAAGGCCCCGGCGGATTCGCACAAGGCCGCGATAACGATGGCGCCGCCCATGGTCAGCGCATTAGCCCCCACGGCGGGGCCCATGTTGTTGGCCACGTCATTCGCGCCGATGTTCACCGCCATATAGGCGCCAAAGACCGCCGCGGCGATCACGACAAAGCTGGAGGGCTGTTGCCCGAAGATTACCGCCGCAACGGCACCTGCCACCACGATAAAGGCCAGCGCGATGCCCGGCGCCACGAGGGGGCGGGCGACATAGGTCGCGGCCAGTTCGACTTGCGAAATGCGGTTGAGGTCCTTGTCCAGTGTCTTCCACTGGCTGCCCTGCGGTTCCGTTGCCATTCCTGTATGATCTCCGATCCTAACGTTCAGCGGGGGGTGACATAAGGCTACCGAGGGCGCAAGTCACCCTGTCACAAAATTGTAACATCCCGAAACGGGCAGGGGCGGCAATGGGGCAGGGGGGATATGGCACCGGACAGCGGCCCGGTGCCGAAGGGGCTTAATGGAAGGCGGATAAGATTGCTTTAAGATCAGGCTCATCCACGAGTTCCGATGCCTCTTGCGGGGTGAACCACGCGCGTTTGCGCATGCCCGCTTCGGGGTATTCCTCGCTCAGATCGCGCACGCGGGTGAGGTAGACCTGTGTGGTCACGGGCACGGTCAATCCTTCGCCGAGGCCCTTGTCATAGTCGAAAATACCCATCGGATCGGATTCGATATCGGCTTTCGTCACCCCGGCCTCTTCCCATGCTTCTTGCAAGGCGGCTCCGGCGCCGTCCAACCCGTCGATCGGCCAGCCCTTGGGCAAAATCCAGCGGCCCGTGTCGCGGCTGGTGATCAGCAGGACCTTTTTACCCGCCTCGGTGTCGCGGTAGCACAGGGCGGCAACCTGCACACGGCGGGGACGTTTAAAAATAGGAAGGACCATATCCTCCCATGCGCGTCTAAATACTTGTGTCATTACAGAACTATGCCTCGGTCGGGTGTTTTTCTTGTTATCCGCACATTATATAGTCTTCCCGAACGCAAATCAAACTGCGGCCTGCCGGATGGGCGGGCTTGGCAGTATGACAGGCTAGAAATGAGGCATGATCGTTATGGCAACTGGCACGCAGGCGGACGGGGGCGCGGCACAGGGCGCAGGCGCCGATATCGGGGTATACGGTCTGGGCACCATGGGCTCGGCACTGGCGCTGAACTTGGCCGATAATGGATTTACTGTGGCGGTGAGCAACCGCGAGGCCGATTGGATCGCGCCGTTCCTTGATGAGGCCGGACCGCTGGCCGAGCGCCTGATCGGGGCTGAGCAGCTTGAGGAGTTCGTCGCCGCCATCGCCCGCCCGCGCAGCATTCTTTTCATGATCCCCTCCGGCGCGCCGGTCGATGCGATGATCGAGGCGATCAAACCGCTGCTGGATGAGGGCGACACTTTGATCGACGGCGGCAACGCCGATTTCCACGACACCCGCCGCCGCAGTGCCGAACTCGAAGGCACGGGGCTGCATTTCGTCGGCATGGGCGTGTCGGGTGGCGAGGCCGGGGCGCGCAATGGTCCGTCGATGATGGTCGGCGGCAGCGCGCATTCTTGGACCCAGTTCAAACCGATGGCCGAGAAGATTGCCGCGCAATTCGAGGGCACGCCTTGCGTGGCGCATCTCGGCCCCGACGGGGCGGGGCATTTTGTCAAAACGGTGCATAACGGCATCGAATATGCCGACATGCAGATGATCGCCGAAGTCTACGGCCTGCTGCGCGATGCCGGCGGGCAGGGCGCGGTGGAAATTGGCAACCTCTTTGCCGATTGGCGCAAAGGGCCGCTGAACTCCTATCTGATCGAAGTCTCGGCCGCGGCGCTTTTGTCGGTCGACACCCAGACCGGGACGCCGATGGTCGATGTGATCCGCGATCAGGCCGGGCAAAAGGGCACCGGGCGTTGGACCTTGATCGAAGCGCTCAAGATGGGGCAATCGGCCAATACCATCGAAGCCGCCGTCGGCGCGCGCGGATGGTCGAGCGAGAAGGCTGTGCGCGAAATGGCCGAGCCGCTGTTACCCGAAGGCGTGCAGGACGCGCCGCTGCCCGAGGTGGCGGATCTTGAGATGGCGCTTTTGGCGGGGCGGATCATCGGCCACGCGCAGGGCTTTCGCATCCTGTCGGCGGCGTCGGAGGAGTTTGACTGGTCGCTCGACATGGCGCGTATTTCTGAGATTTGGCGGGCAGGCTGCATCATCCGCTCGGCGTTGTTGGACGAATTTGCCGATGCCTTCCGGGGCGAATTGCCCGGCGGGCATCTGATCCTCGCCCCCGCCATGCGCAAACGCTTGGAAGAAAGCATTCCGGCGTTGCGCCGGGTGGTGGCGGCGGGCGCTCTGCTCGGTGTCGCGCTGCCCGCGCTGTCGGCGGCGCTGGCGTGGTATGACAGCATGCGCCGGGCGCGGGGCACGGCGAATATGATCCAAGCGCAGCGCGATTTCTTTGGTGCGCATGGGTTTGAGCGGATCAGCGAAGAGGGTAAATTCCACGGGACGTGGACGCCTCTGCCGTAAGAGGGCTTATAGGTCCGGAATCAAGCTGAAGACGCCGGACCATCGCCTGCCCGCCCGGTCGGGGAGGCGAACTCGCCAAGGGCGGTGTCCTCTGGGCAACGCGCCCCGAGGCTGCACGATAAAGTGGCATGAACCGACTGAAGCATCGCCACCCCGCGGGCAGGCGATGGTCCTCGTCACGCCTTGCCGAACGGGTCCACCGGATAGCTCACATGCGCCAAGTATAACCCCTGCGGCGGGCAGACCGGCCCGCAGGCGGCCCGATCCTTCGCCGCAAGTGCTGCACCCATATCCGCCACGCTCCAAGACCCCGCGCCGACCCGCTCCAGCGAACCGACGAAACTGCGCACCTGATTGTGCAGGAAGGACCGCGCGCGCACGTCGAAATGATACTCCGTCCCGACCATGGTCTCGACCTGCGAGACCTGTAACCGGTCGAGTGTTTTCACCGGGCTTTCCGCCTGACAAACGGTCGAGCGGAAGGTGGTGAAATCATGTTTGCCCACCAAAATATCCGCCGCCGCCTGCATGGCCGCGACATCTAGGCGGTGTTTGATCTGCCAGACCAGCCCCGCTTGATGCACCGCCGGGGCACGGCGGCTGAGAATGCGGAAGTGGTAGCGCCGCTCAAGCGCCGAAAAGCGGGCGTGAAAATCCTCGGGCGCCAGCACGCAATCGGTGATCGCGATGGGCTGCGGCTTAAGGTGGTAGTTCAGCGCCTCGCCCAGCCGGAAGGGCGACCAATCGCGGGCCATGTCGCAATGCGCGACCTGCGCCAGCCCATGCACCCCGGTATCGGTGCGCCCGGCGGCGGCGATGGTGTGGTCACCGGGTTCCAGCTTGGCCAAAGCGGCTTCGATTGCGCCTTGCACCGTGGGCTGGTCAACCTGACGCTGCCAGCCGTTGAAGGGCGCGCCGTGGTATTCGATTTTCAGGGCATATCTGGGCATGACCGGGGCCTTAGCGCGGGCGGGCGCTTCTGGCAATCCCTGCCTGCCGGCCCTATGTTGAGGCCAAAGAAAGAAGGACGGGCGCAGCTTTGGGTATCACAGGCATTGCCGACGGGATTTGGCGGCAGTTTGAGAATGTCACCGACACGGTGGGCGAGACGTTTTTCGAGCCGGTGATCCGGCTTGGGGTCACGGGGCTTGCGCGTTCGGGCAAGACGGTCTTCATCACCTCGCTGGTGGCCAACCTGCTGGACCGGGGGCGGATGCCGGGGCTGCTCGCGGCCTCTGAGGGGCGGATCGAGGCGGCGTTTCTGCAGCCCCAGCCCGACGATACCGTGCCCCGGTTCGAGTATGAGACCCACCTTGCCGCGCTGACCGGGAAGACGCCTCATTGGCCCGAGAGCACGCGGGCGATTTCGGAACTGCGGCTCTCGCTCAAGGTGCGGCCCAATGGGTTGCTGGCGGGCTTTCAAGGGCCGCGCACCCTGCATCTGGATATCGTGGATTACCCCGGCGAATGGCTGCTGGATCTGGCGTTGATGGATATCTCCTACGCCGAATGGTCGGCGCAGGTCATTGAACGCATTGCGTCGCGTGAAGAGGCGGCGGGCTACCGCGCACTGGCCGAGCAGACCGATCCCCATGCCGAGTTGGAGGAGACCACCGCCCGCAGGCTTGCCGACAGCTTTGCCGACTATCTGCAAACCGCCCGTGCCAATGGCTATTCCGATTGCACGCCGGGGCGGTTCCTGCTGCCCGGTGACCTTGCAGGCTCACCGGTGCTGACCTTTGCGCCGCTGCCGGGATCGGAAGGCGCGCCGCGCAAATCGCTGATCCGCGAAATGGCGCGGCGGTTCGAGGCCTATAAGAAACAGGTGGTGCAGCCCTTCTTCCGCGATCACTTTTCGCGGATCGACCGGCAAGTGGTGCTGGTTGACGCCCTTGGCGCGATCCACCAAGGGCCGCAGGCGGTCGAAGACCTGCGCGGCGCCATGGCCGATATTCTGGGCGCGTTCCGGCCGGGAACGAATAACTTTCTGACCACCCTCCTGCGGGGCAAACGGGTCGAGAAAATCCTCTTTGCCGCGACCAAGGCCGACCATCTGCACCACAGCCAGCATCCCCGGCTGAGCGGGATCATGCAGGCGCTGATCCGTGAGGCGCGGGACCGGGCGCAATATGCGGGCGCGGGCACGCGGGCCATGGCCATCGCCAGCCTGCGCGCCACGACCGAAGACGTGATGACCCATGGGGGAGAGCCGCTCGACGTGGTGCGCGGCACGCTTTTGAACGAGGATGAGACGCGCGGGCGGCAGGCAGCCTTCTATCCCGGTGAACTGCCCGAAGATCCGGCGCACCTGCTGACCCCCGCGCGGCAGGGCGCGCAGGAATGGCTGGGGGCGGATTATCAGATCATGCGCTTTGCCCCTGCGGTGTTGGACCTGCGGCCCGGCGATGGGCCGCCGCATATCCGGCTCGACCGCGCGGCGGAATTCCTGATTGGGGACCGGCTTTGAGCGCGGTTGTGACAGGCCCCGCCACCCTGCGCCCGGCGCAGCCTCTCGACGCAGGCGCCGTGGGCGGGATCATGAGCGATTTCGCCCGCGATACAGCCTGGTTGCCGCGCATTCATACCGGTGCCGAGGATATCGCCCATGCGGATGCGATGATCGCCCGGGGCTGGGTCACGGTGGCCGAGCGGGAGGGCCGCGTGGCCGGTTTCGCGGCTTGTGAGGGCGGCGCATTGGACGCGTTATTCGTGGCGCAATCGGCCCGGGGGCAGGGCATCGGCTCGGCCCTTCTGGGCGCGTTAAAGACACGGCATAAGTCGCTGACCTGCTGGACCTTTCAGGCCAATGCGCGGGCTATCGCCTTCTACCGCCAACACGGGTTTGCCGAGACCGCGCGCAGCGATGGCAGCGCCAATGACGAAGGGCTGCCCGATTTGACATTGCACTGGCAAAGGGAGGCTGCCTAATGGCCCGCGGACCGATCCTGTTCGACCTTGAGGAAGACACCAAGCCGCAGCCCTCGGTCGCCGATGCGCCCGCCGTGCCCGAGTTGGACGTCGAGGCTCCACCGCCCAAGGGCCAAGCGATGCAGATCGCCGCCCGGCTTGCCGCGCGCAAGCCGTCGCGCTTGGTACGGCTGTTCTGGGCGCTGGCGGGGGCATTGGTCACCGCGCTGGTGTCGATCGCGGCTTGGACTTTCGTCACCGACCTGATGGCGCGCTACCCGTTGCTGGGCTGGGCGATGACGTTGCTGATCGGGGCGTTTCTGCTGGTCCTCTTGTTGCTGTCGCTGCGCGAAATGGCGGCCTTTGGACGGCTCGCGCGGCTCGACGGGCTGCGCCATGACGCGGGCGAAGCGCTGGCGCAGGGCGATCTGACCGCCGCGCGCAGCGTCACGGACCGGCTTGAGGCGCTTTACAAACACCGTGAGGATACCCGCTGGGGCCGCGACCGGCTGACGGAGCTGCGGGGCGATCAATTCGATGCCGAAGCGCTTCTGGGGCTGGCTGAGAGCGAGGTTCTGGCCCCGCTGGACCGTGCCGCCACCCGCGAGGTCGAGGCCGCAGCCCGGCAGGTCGCCGCCGTGACCGCGCTGGTGCCTCTGGCGCTGGCCGATGTTGCCGCCGCCCTCAGCAGCAACCTGCGTATGATCCGATGCATCGCCGAAATCTACGGCGGGCGCTCAGGCTTTTTCGGCTCGTGGCGGCTGACCCGCGCGGTGCTGTCGCATCTGGTGGCGACGGGCGCCGTGGCCGTGGGGGATGATCTGATCGAGCCGCTCTTGGGCGGGTCCATCGTCGCCAAGCTGAGCCGCCGTTTCGGCGAGGGGCTGGTGAACGGGGCGCTGACCGCGCGGGTCGGCGTGGCCGCGATCGAGGTTTGCCGCCCGCTGCCCTTTGCCCGCGAAAAACGCCCCGGGGTGCGGGGCATCATTAAACGCGCGCTGACCGGGGTGCTCGGCGAGGGCTGACCGATCAGGCTGCCTCGACCGCTTCGCGCACGGCGCGCAGCGGGTGCTGGACCAGACCGGGCCAAGGCGAGACCTGCAACCCGGGGGCATAGCCCCATCGCGCGGCCTCAGCCGCCTGTGCCTTCGTCATCTGCGTAGCTCCGGCGTAGGTCTGGTTTCCATCCGCGATGCCTTCGGGCAATGCCGCCTCAGGCAAGTCGACGAAACGCGCGATCCGGCGCAGGGCGCGGGGGGCGTCGGCGACGATATCCTCGTAGCGCAGAACCATCACCGCATGCAGATAGGGCAGGTCATCCAGCATCTGGGCTTGCGCCGCGATCCAATGATCGATCAACGCCTGCGCCGGGGCATCGACCCATGACGCGACCGAGCCGGCGACGGCCTCGGGGTGGCGCAGGACCACGATGAATTGCGACATGGGAAAGAGTTGCTGCATCAGCCGCATGCGGGTCAGGTTCACCGGCGACTTCTCGACCCGCCAGTGCAGGTCCGGGGCGAACCACGGCGCCCAGTCCTGCGCCAGCCGGGTCTTCGTCTCCAAACTGTTGAGCGGATGCGCCTCGGTCAGATGTTCCTCAGGGTTGGTCGCGAAATGCATGGGCCGCCCGGATTGCGCCGTATGGGGAATGGCCCCTTGCAGGTAGGCCCCCTCATTCTCGGGCGCCGCCGATCCGGTGATGCCGCCCGCGCCGGGCAGGGCATTGGCCAAGCGGTTGACCAGCGAGGTGCCAGAGCGGTGCAGCCCGCCGATGAACAGGTAGCGCGGGGGGATTTCTGAGGGCATCACGACGGCTCTGATTGGGGGGGAGAGAGGCGGGGTTCAATGGCAGGCAGCTAGGACGTCCAACCGCGCTGTCCAGCGATGTATGCATTAACATTTGTTATCGGAACGGATGGCCCGTGAGGGGGGTCACCCCTCCATAAGGAGACCCATTCATGTTCATTTGTCACATTGCCCTCGGGGGCTGCCTCACGGCGCCGTCTGTCAACTATGGCGTGACCGAAGATACCGGCGGTCACATCGCCTATATCTTGGGGGCGGCCCGCGCGCAGGCGGCGCGGGGCGATGTGGATGCGGTGCAGATCGTGACCCGTGCTTTCGATGAACCGAGCCTTGGGGCCGTGCATGCCCAGACCGAGCAGCAGGTCAGCCGCAGCCTGTCGATCCGGCGGCTTTGGACGGCGGAGCGGGGGTATCTGAGCAAGGAAAACCTCGCCGCGGAAATCCCCGCGCTGGTTGAGGCGTTTCTTGAGGACTTGGCGCAGGCCAAACGGCTGCCGGATGTGATCCACGCGCATTTCGCCGATGCGGCGCAATTGGCGCTGGCGGCGCGGTCGCGGTTCGGCATTCCGGTGATCTATACCCCCCATTCGCTGGCTTTGAGCAAGTCAGGGGCTAAGGTGGATGCCCCGCGCGTGGCGGCGGAGCGCCGCGCGCTGTTGGAGGCCGATGCGGTGGTGCTCTCTTCGCGCGATGAGGCCGAGGTGCAGGTCGCGGCCTATGGGGCGGATGCGCAGGCGCGGGTGCACCGCGTCTCTCCGGGCGTGTCGCTGCGCCGCCCGGCTGAGGCGGGGGCGGGCCGTGCGCTTTTGGCCGATCAGTTAAGCGACCCCGACCGCCCGACGCTGCTTGCCGTGGCGCGCCCCGTGGCCCGCAAGAACCTTGCGACCCTGGCGCGGGTCTATGCGCAAAGCCCCGCTTTGCAGGCGCGGGCGAACCTTGTGATCCTTGCCGGCCAGCATGGCGATGCGCTTCAGGCGAATGCAGAGGCCCGCGCGGAGCTGATCCGCCTGCGCCAGACGTTGGAGGTGCCGGAACTGCGCGGCAAAGTGGCGCTGCCGCCGAGCCATACGCAGGGCGATGTGGCGGCCCTCTATGACCGCGCGGCGCAGACCGGTGGGGTTTTTGTTAACCTCGCACTGCATGAGCCCTTTGGCCTGACCATGTTGGAGGCGGCATCGCATGGCCTGCCGGTGGTGGCCACGCGCGAAGGCGGGCCTGCCGATATCGTGGCGGACCTTGGCCATGGTCTGTGTGTGCCGCCGCGTGACATGGATGCGATTGAAGCGGCGCTGTTGAAGCTGTTGGACGATCGCGCATTCTGGGCCGAGGCATCTGAGGCCGGGCGCGCCCATGTCGGGCGCTACGACTGGTCGAAATGGGCCGAGGACGTGCAGCACATCTGCGAAGATATCCGCCACGCCGCGCCAGTGACGACGCCTGCGCCGGTCTTGCTTGCCAGCGATATCGACAACACGCTGACGGGCTGTGCACCTTCCGCAGCCCTCTTCAACGCATGGATCGCCCGCGACCGCCCGCTTTTTGCCGTCGCCACGGGCCGCAGCCTGCCGGAAGCCCGCCGCATCCTGCGCGATTGGAACCTACCCAGCCCGCGCGTCTTTATCACCTCTGTCGGCACCGAGGTCTACCTGCCCGATGCCGAGGGGCGGCTGTGTCTGGATGAGCGTTTTGCCCAAAAGCTTGACGCCGGATGGGACCGGGCCGGGGTGGAGCGGGCGCTGAAGGACTTCGGCTTTAACTGGCAAGCGCCGGTCGAGCAGCGGCGGTGGAAGCTCAGCGGTTTCGGCGACATGCGCACGGCGCGCCGGTTGGAGCGGCATCTGGCGCGGCGCGGTGCTGCGGCGCAGATCGTGGCTTCGCATGGGCGGCTGATCGATGTTCTGCCCTTGGCGGCGGGCAAGGGGCCTGCCGTCTGTGCCGCCGCGCGGCGGTTGGGCATGCCGATGGACCGGGTTGTGGTGGCCGGGGACAGTGGCAATGATTTCGACATGTTGCAGGCGGTGGAGGATGGCCCGGGTCGGGGCATCTTGGTCGGCAATGCGATGGACGGGCTGCGCGAACGCCTAAGCGGCAAACGGCTCTACCACGCCCGCGCGGCCCATGCGGCTGGGGTCTTAGAGGGGTTGGAAACCTTCGGCTTCGCCCTCAACGCGATGGAACCGCCGGTGAAGATGGTGGCGCAATGACGCGGCCCATCGGTTACTTCGTCCACCATCAGGGCCGCGGCCATGCGGAGCGCTGCGCGGCGGTCGTCAACGCGCTGCCCGAGAGCCAGCCGGTGACCGTCTTCTGCGCGAAACCGGACATTTTCCCCACCTTCACCCGGGCGGTGGAGGTCATCACCCTGCCATCACTTTTCGAGGCGACCGGGGCCGAGGACATCAACGACACCACCAGCGCGCCGGATATGGTGCATTGCGCGCCGCTTGGCTGGCCCGGCATCCGGCAGGCCATGGCACAACTGGCCGCTTGGTTCGCCAGCGCCAATCCGGTGCTGATGATCAGCGATGTCTCGGCTGAGGTGGCGCAGCTTGCGCGGATCTGTTCGGTGCCGCATGTGAAGGTGCTGCAACACGGTCAGCGCGGCGATCCGGGGCATCGGGCGGCCTATGACGGGGCGGTCGGGTTGCTTTGTCCCGCCGCCAAGGCGCTGGCGCAGCCGGACTGGCCCGCGCGGCATATGGCCAAGACGCATTTCGCCGGGGGCTTGGGCGTCGATGTGAAACGCCCCGATCCCGCGCGGCGGGACAGGTTGCGCGAGAGGCTTGGCGTCGGGCCAGAGCAGCGCATGGTGCTGGTCATGTCGGGCGGGGGCGGCACGGGGTTCGCCTCCGCCCCCTTCGGCATCGCGGCGCGGGCGATGCCCGAGACGGCTTTCATCACCATCGGGCGCATGGCGCGTGATTGGCATGCGACCGAACCCGCCAACCTGCGCCATCACGGCTGGGTCGATAACGCGGCGGATTATCTGGCGGCGGCGGATATGGTCGTGGCCTCGACCGGGAACACCACCTGCCACCAGATCCTCGCGGCAGAGACCCCGTGGCTCGCCGTGCCGGAGTGGCGCTATTTCGACGAACAGGTCGAAAAGGCCGAGGCGCTGGCGCGGGCGGGGGCGCCGCGCATCACCTGCCGCATTTTCCGTCTTCCGCCGCGGCATGGCGCTGCGCGATTCAAGACACCTTCGATGCCCATGACCCGGCCCTGCAACGGGCCTTGGTCAATGAGGATGCCGCCGTAGAGACGGCCAATTGGCTGATCGGCCTGACCGACCAGCTGCTATTAGAAACACCCAAAGATACCGGAGACTTACATGACGTCGTTCACCCCATCCGTGCCTGAGAATACCACAGTTAGCGCGCTGACGCTCGCGCGGGGGCGGGCGGCGCATCTGCGCAATGTGATCCTTGGCCTGACCCGTCAGACCCGGCAGCCGGATGAACTGGTGATCGGGGTCATGCAGGATAGGCTTTACGACGACCTGCCGCAGACCGATTTCCCGATCCGGCAGGTTCAGGTGACGGGCAGCGAATTGCCCCTCTCACGCGCGCGCAATACCGTCGCGGCAGAGGCCACGGGCGACTGTCTGGTCTTTCTCGACGTGGATTGCATCCCGGCGCCGGAGCTGATCGCCGACTATATGGGCTATGCGGTGCCGGGCAACGGGTTGATCATGGGCGAGGTCAACTACCTGCCTGCAGGCACGGCCACCGAAGGTTGGAGCTATCCCAAACTGGAAGCCGTCGCCGTGCGCCATTCCGACCGTCAGGGGCCGCCCGCCGAGGGGCTGAAACGCTGCAACGACTACCGTTGTTTCTGGTCGCTCAACTTTGCCATCCACCGCGAAGATTGGGACCGCTCCGGCGGGTTTGACGAGCGTTTCACCGGCTACGGAGGTGAGGATACCGACTTTGGCCGAGAGTTGGACGAACGCGGCGTGCCGATCCACTGGGCGAAGGGGGCGAAGGTGTTTCACCAGCATCACCCGCATTGCATGCCGCCGATCCATCACATCCCGTCGATCCTGCGCAATACCGAGATTTTCGCCGACAAATGGGGTCACCGCACCATGAACCACTGGCTCACCGCCTTTCGCCTGATGGGGCTGGTGGGGAGCGACGGTGACGCGCTGGTGCAGCTGCGCGAGCCGGATGCGGATGACTTCGCGCTTTGCGAGCAGCAGTCGGATCAGCCTTACGCCAATACCGCGCGGGTGCTGCGCTATCTGCGCGGCGAAGAGCGGATCGCGGCGGAATGACCCGGCGCATCGCCATCGTCGGCCATATTCGCCATCCCATCGCCGCCCCCTTCAAGGGCGGGATGGAGGCGTTTACCCACGGTCTTGCCCGAATCTTGGCCGAACGCGGGCATGAGGTGACCCTATTGGCCAGCGAGGACAGCGCGGCGAGCCTGCCGCCGGGGGTGAAGCTGCTGCCGATCTGTGACGCGCATTACGACGCGCGTTTTCCATGGCATGACTTTCACGGCACCGACGCGCTGAACGACCACCTCGACGCCTGCTATGCCCGCGCTGCGCGGCTCTTGCTGGAGGGTGGCTTTGACGTGGTGCACAACAACGCGCTGCACCGCTTCCTGCCGCGCCTGTCGCGGGCGGAGCGGCTGCCGATGGTGACCTCGCTGCATATTCCGCCCTTCAAAGTGCTGCGCGCTGCGCTGATGGATGGGGCGGCGCCATGGCATCTGTCCTCTGTCGTCTCGGCCCGGCAACGCGGCATCTGGTGGCCCGAGGGCGCGCCCGACACGTCGCATGTGGTGCACAACGGGATCGACCTTGACGAATGGCCCCAAGGCGGGCCGGGGGATGGCAGCGCCGTTTGGGCGGGGCGGATCACCCCGACCAAGGGCACCCATCTGGCGGCAGAGGCGGCGCAGATCGCAGGGGTGCCCCTGCGCATCTACGGGGTGGTCGAGCATCAGGATTACTTTAACGATATGGTAAGACCGCATCTTTATGGCGATGTGGCCTATGTCGGGCACCTGGAAACGGCGGCGCTTGGGGCGGCCTATGGGCGGGCCTCGGTGGCGCTCTTCACCCCGCAGTGGGAGGAACCCTTTGGCCTTGCCGCGGTGGAGGCGATGGCGACGGGCCTGCCTGTTGCCGCGACCCCGCATGGCGCGGTTGAGGAGGTGCTTGGCGAGGCGGGTGTCATCGCGGCGGGGGATGGCGCGGCTGCCTTGGCGCAGGCCTTGCTACAGGCGCGCGATATTCCCGCCGAAGTGCCCCGCGCCCGTGTGGCACGGCTCTTTGATGCGCAGGCGATGGTGACGAAGTTCGAACGGCTCTATCACGCGGCCCGGGCGCAGAGGGATGTCGCGCTGCCGCGTAAAACCTATCCGGCGGTTGCTTTGCAGGTGGAAGGTGCGCCGCAGCCTCTGGCAGAGGCGGGCTAAAGCGCCGCTTCGGCTCGGGGCATATAGAGGTAGGCAGGCTCGAACTGGCCCACTTTATGCAGCCCCGCGCGGTCGTGGATCAGCAGTTTGCCGCCCGTCACGGCGCAGCAGCCATGCTCGCGCAGCTCACGCAGGGTGCGGCTGACATGGACGGAGGTGAGGCCGGTGGCATCGGCGATATCGGTCTGGCGCAGGCTGAAGGGCAGGCTCTGACGCTCCATCCCATAGGCGGCGGTCATGCGGGCATCGAATTCGCTCAGGAAATTCGCCACCCGCGCCAGCGCGCGCATGGCGCTGTTGCGCATCACCCAATGGCGGTGGATGGAGGCATCGACCAAGGTCATCAGCCAGAGTTTCCGGGCCATCTCGACATCGCCATTGAGCAACTCGCGCAGCGGCTCATGCGAGATGATGGCGACATGGGTATCGGTCAGCGAGATCACATCATGGTCGAGTTGTTTCAGCGGGAAGGCGTGCAGATCGACAAACTCACCGGGGAATTGGAGAGCGACGAAGGTGCTGCGGGCACGCTGTCCGCGCGGCACGCTGCGGGCGATCAACCCATCGAGCAGCAACAGGCTGTGATCCAGAAAATCCCCCCTGCGACTGATCACGGTTCCGGGCGTGAAACGCTCGTGTTGGGTCATCAGCGGGGCAAGCTTGGCCCATTGCGCGCCGCTTAGGTGGTCGACCATGCCCGACGGTTTTACGGCCATATCGTGATAAAAGGTGTCTTTGATGGTCACACGCAGGTCTTTCTGCCCATTAGAATTGTCGCGGTTTCCCCAAAACGGAGTCCGCGGTAATAAAGCTTTGTCGAATACCTTATGATGCTGTTTTCGCCGAAAAATTCAAGCGAAGGCCGGGGATCATAAAAAATGTTAAGTCCGTCGGGCGGCGACTGTGGCAGTGTTTTCAGCCCCGATTGTCGCGCGTCTTCCGGGGCTTGTCGGGGCAGGGGGGGCTGTTTATAAGCGGGCCCATGACACGCCTCACCGCGATCATTATTCGAATTATATTCCCGGCGCTCTAAGCAATTGAGACGCCGGGCCGAGGTGCTTGAGCCATTCGCACCGACCGAGATTGAATAACCCCCCAAATGCCTAAAGGACGCCCCCCATGTGCGCCGAGACCCCCGACTACAAAGCCACGCTGAACCTGCCCAAAACCGATTTCCCCATGCGCGCCGGACTGCCCAAGCGCGAACCCGGCTGGCTGGAACGCTGGGAGAAGATCGGCGTCTATGACCGCCTGCGCGAGAAGGAGGGGCGGGAGCCTTTCACTCTGCATGACGGCCCGCCTTACGCCAACGGCAACCTGCACATCGGCCATGCGCTGAACAAGACGATCAAGGACATGATCGTGCGCTCCCACCAGATGATGGGCTATGACGCGCGCTACATCCCCGGTTGGGATTGCCACGGCCTGCCGATCGAGTGGAAGATCGAAGAGCAGTACCGCAAGAAGGGCCGCGACAAGGATCAGGTCCCGGTCAACGAGTTCCGCGCTGAATGCCGCGACTTCGCCGCCAAATGGGTCGACGTGCAGCGCGAGGAGTTCAAGCGCCTTGGCATCACCGGCAACTGGGAAAATCCCTATCTCACAATGGATTTCCACGCCGAGCGGGTGATCGCCGAGGAATTCATGAAGTTCCTGATGAACGGCACGCTCTACCAAGGCTCCAAGCCCGTGATGTGGTCGCCTGTCGAGAAGACCGCGCTGGCCGAGGCCGAGGTCGAGTATCACGACAAGGAAAGCCATACCGTCTGGGTGAAGTTTGAGGTGACAAACCAAGAGCTGAGCGATGCGTCGAAAGACAACATTGCAGAAAAGCAGTCGAATACCGATGATCTGCTTAACTCATACGTTGTAATCTGGACAACGACACCTTGGACAATGCCAAGCAACAAGGCCGTGGTCTACGGCGAGGGCATCTCTTATGGTCTTTACGAGGTCACCGGTACGCCGGACGAATGCTGGGCAAACGTGGGCGACCGGTATCTTCTCGCTGATGATTTGGCGGCTGATGTGTTTTCCAAAGCGCGGCTTGGCGACGAGCATTGGGTTCGTCTTCGGGAGGTCCCGACCGATCAGCTAAAAGGGCTGAAATTGCGTCACCCGCTGGCCGGTGCCGAAGGCGCAAACGGCGAATGGGACGATCTGCGCGATTTCCGTGCCGCCGATTTCGTCACCTCGGACGAGGGCACCGGCTTCGTGCATTGCGCGCCGTCCCACGGTCTGGAGGAATACGAGCTCTACCGCGATCTCGGCATGCTGCCGCAGGTTATCACCTACAACGTCATGGAAGACGGCCGTTTCCGCGACGATCTGCCGTTCTTCGGCGGCAAGGCGATCCTTAAGCCCAACGGCAAGGAGGGCAACGCCAATGCCGCCATCATCGACAAGCTCGTGGAGGTCGGCGGGTTGCTGGCGCGCGGTAAGATCAAGCACAGCTATCCGCATAGCTGGCGCTCCAAGGCGCCGGTGATCTACCGCAACACGCCGCAGTGGTTCGCCGCCATCGACAAGGAGGTGGGCGACGGTCTGGATCAAAACGGCACAACCATCCGCGAGCGTGCGCTCACTTGCATCGACAAGGTCAACTGGGTGCCGAAATCCGGGCGCAACCGCCTGCATTCGATGATGGAGGCGCGGCCCGACTGGGTGCTGAGCCGCCAGCGCGCCTGGGGCGTGCCGCTGACCTGCTTCGTGCGCAAGGGCGTGGCGCCCACGGACGAGAACTTCCTGCTGCGCAACGAGGAAGTGAACCAGCGCATCGTGGAGGCTTTCGAGGCCGAAGGCGCGGACGCCTGGTATGCCGATGGCGCCAAGGAGCGGTTCCTTTCGGGCATCGTCGACCCGACGGAATTCGATCAGGTGACCGACATCCTCGACGTCTGGTTCGACAGCGGTTCGACCCATGCCTTCACCCTGCGCGACCGCGAGGACGGTACCGAGGACGGCATCGCCGATGTCTACATGGAAGGCACCGACCAGCACCGTGGCTGGTTCCATTCCTCGCTCTTGCAATCCGTCGGCACCACGGGCCGCGCGCCCTATCGCAACGTGGTGACCCATGGCTTCACGCTGGATGCCAAGGGCATGAAGATGTCCAAGTCCATCGGAAACACCATCGTGCCCGAGAAGATCGTGCAGCAATATGGCGCGGATATCCTGCGGCTCTGGGTGGCGCAGACCGATTACACCGCCGACCAGCGCATCGGGGATGAGATCCTCAAAGGCGTGGCCGACAGCTATCGCCGCTTGCGCAACACCATGCGCTACATGCTGGGCGCGCTGAGTGACTTCTCCGAGGCGGACCGCGTGGACCCGGCAGAGATGCCGGAACTGGAGCAGTGGGTGCTGCACCGGGTGGCGGAACTCGACAAGGTCGTGCGCGACGGTTTCGCGCGTTTCGACTTCCAAGGCGTGTTCCAAGCGGTCTTCACCTTTGCCACGGTCGATCTCTCGGCCTTTTACTTCGATATCCGCAAGGACGCGCTTTACTGCGATGGCGACACCCTGCGCCGCCGTGCCGCGCGCACGGTGCTGGATATCCTCTTCCACCGTCTGACCACATGGCTGGCCCCGGTGCTGGTCTTCACCATGGAAGAAGTCTGGCTGGAACGCTTCCCGGGCGACGACTCCTCGGTGCATCTGGTCGACATGCCCGAGACGCCCGAAGCATGGTTGAACCCGGAACTGGCGGCGAAATGGGCCAAGGTCCGCGCCGCGCGCCGGGTGGTGACCGCAGCGCTCGAAGTGCAGCGGACCGAGAAGGTGATCGGCGCGTCGCTCGAGGCGGCCCCCGTGGTACATGTCGAGGACGCGGCGCAGCGCGAGGCGCTGGAGAGCGTGTCCTTCGAGGATGTCAGCATCACCTCAGACATCACCGTGACCGGCGATCCGGCACCTGCCGAGGCGTTCCGCATGCCCGAGACCGACGGCGTGGCCGTGGTTTTTGAAAAGGCCGAGGGCGCGAAATGCGAGCGCTGCTGGAAGGTGCTGCCGGATGTCGGCACACATGAATATCCCGGCGTCTGCGGGCGCTGTGATGAGGCAGTGCGTGAGGCGTTGGCGGAAGCCTGAGGCTTTCTAAGAGACTGATAAAACGGGCGTCGGGAAAACCGGCGCCCGTTTTCGTTTGTCAGGTCGCCAATGCCCCGCCCGTGGGAACCACGGGCATCGCCCTCCCTCCCCCCGGGGGGCGATTTTGCAGCGTTTGCGCGCATTGCTTGGTCAGCTTGTCACGCACCTATCTGCCCGCCAGATAGGGCGTATCGCCCCCCAGGGAGGGCGATGCCCTCAGCGCTCTTTCGCAGGCGTGAATTCTGGCGCAGAGTAGAGTGATGAAACAAGCTTCCCTCTCCACGCCCTTCGGCGATCTGATCGTCACTGAAGAGGATGGCGCGATCACGGCGCTCGGCTGGGGGCAGGCGGCACGCCAGCAGCGCTCGGAGCTGCTTGACACCGCACTGCGCCAACTGAACGAATACGCCACAGGCCAGCGCCAGCAATTTGACCTGCCGCTGCGCGTCACCGGCAGCGATTTCCAGCGCGCGGTTTGCGCCGCCATTGCGGCCATTCCCTTCGGCCACACCCGCACCTACGGCGAGATCGCCCGTGACCTCGGCGTGCCAGCGCAGGCCGTGGGCGGGGCCTGTGGCGGCAATCCGATTCCGATCCTCATCCCCTGCCACCGCGTCATGGGTGCCAAGGGGCTCACCGGTTTCAGCGGCGCGGGCGGGGTGGAGACCAAGGTCGCCCTGCTGCGACATGAAGGCGCGGCGGGGCTGTTGATTTGAGGAGCAATGGCGGGTTTAGTCGTCGCCCGACGGGATCAACTGCTGCGCGGCACCGGCGCAGATCAGGTAGACCGAGGTGATCACCAGACCCCAATGCGCCCAGCTTTCGGGGTGGAAGTTCACCCAAGCGGACCAGCCCGCAAAGAAGGTCCAAGCCAGCGCCATGGGCAGCGTCACGGGGCGCCACCGCTCGGTCCGGACGGGGTGGACGAATTTGATCGGCAGAAACATCGCTGCGGCAAGGATCGTGACCACGATCAGGCTGATCCACCATTCGGGCTGCAAGGCAAAGAGCACCAGCACCAGCATGTTCCAGCAGCCGGGGAAGCCCTTAAAGGAATTATCCTTTGTTTTCATGCGCGTGTCAGAGAAATACATGACGCTGGCGAAGGTGATGATGATGATCATCGCCCAACCGCTCCAGCCATCCATCAGCCCCGAGGTAAAGAGCGCGAAGGCCGGGATGAAGACGTAAGTCAGATAATCGATGATCAGATCCATCAAGACGCCATCGAACTCAGGCGCGTTGGTCTTCACATCATATTTGCGCGCCAGCGGCCCGTCGATGCCATCGACGAAAAAG
>NZ_SZNL01000011.1:115386-125355 GCF_005068605.1 Sulfitobacter sp. 15WGC
AGGCCGGGATGAAGACGTAAGTCAGATAATCGATGATCAGATCCATCAAGACGCCATCGAACTCAGGCGCGTTGGTCTTCACATCATATTTGCGCGCCAGCGGCCCGTCGATGCCATCGACGAAAAAAGGCGATCACCAGCCATAGGAACATGAGGTCCCATTTCTCTTCCACGGCGGCGAGCATGGCGAGCATGGCCAGCACTGCTCCGGTGGCAGTGAAAAGGTGAACGAAGAGGGCGCGCATCTGTATGGTCATGCGTCTGCATCGCAAATCCGCCGGGGGGATGCAAAGGAAACTCTGGCCCCGATGGCAAAAACCAGCGTAGCCGGGGCAGGGCGGGGCAGCTATGCTTGACGCGATCGGCGGCGGGCGCAGGAAATATGGCCAAGTCCCGCGCACCGGGTTGACGGCTAGCGCGATTCCCCTTAAAGCCAGCGAACCAATTCAGGGTCGGCTCTGCGCGGCCCCCACGTTATGTGTGTTTCCGGATCGCTGGAAAGACACAACAGCAAAAGGATGAACCCATGTCGCGCCGTTGCGAATTGACCGGAAAAGGCCCGATGACGGGCAACAACGTAAGCCACGCCAACAACCGTACACGCCGTCGGTTCCTGCCGAACCTCAACGACGTGTCGTTGCAGTCCGAAGCACTGGGCCGCGCGTTCAAGCTGCGCATCTCTGCCGCAGCCCTGCGCAGCGTTGACCACCGTGGTGGTCTGGACAAGTTCCTGGCAAAAGCCAAAGACGTTGAACTGTCCGACAACGCGTTGAAAATCAAAAAGGCCATCGCGAAATCCAGCGCGACAGCCGATGTGCTGAGCTAAGGCTTATCGCATAGAGATTGGGGCCTCGATCCGAAAGGATCGGGGCCTTTTTCGTTTTGGGTTTAGGGTTTTGTTAGGGTTTCCGGCCTATCAGGGGCTAGGGCCGTGGCGGCTCGGGGTAATTTTCTTGCGCAGGGGCATGTTTTTATTCGGGAAACCTTGGAAAGGCGCGCTAATTGATCTTCCGACAATTGTTGTTCTGGCCATGCTACCTGCCGAGCGGGGTTCAGACAGTGCATCAAGATCGGAGACTCCATGACCGACCCCACACCCGGCACGCCCAGTTCCACTACGCCACCCGATATGAATGAGATTGAGACTGATTTCGAGGTCGGCCAAGACAATATCGACGGATCCCTCGGCCCGTTGGGTTTTGATATTCACAACCCGGTCTTCATGGTCTCGGGCCTGACGGCGGTGGCCTTTGTGCTGCTGACCATGCTCTTCCCGGATCAGGCCGGGGTGGTCTTCCTCGCCGTTCGCGATTTCGCCACGACCAAGCTGGATTGGCTGTTCATGATCATCGTGAACATCTTCGTTCTGTTCTGCATTGCGCTGATTTTCATGCCGATTTCAAAGGTCAGGCTCGGCGGGCAAGAGGCCGTGCCGGAATATTCCTATCTGGCGTGGTTCGCTATGCTTTTTGCCGCGGGCATGGGGATTGGCCTGTTGTTCTTTGGGGTGCTCGAACCGGTGTATCATATGAACGTCTCCGGCCCGTTGGGGGTGCCCCTACCGATTGCCGAGGATGGCTCGATCATTCCCGAGAATGTGGAGGCTGCCCGCGCCATGGGTCTTGCGGCGACCTTTTATCACTGGGGGCTGCACGGTTGGGCGGTCTATGCGATCATGGCGCTAGCCTTGGCGCTCTTCACCTATAACAAGGGGCTGCCCTTTTCGATCCGGTCTTGTTTCTACCCCCTGCTGGGTGACCGGGTCTGGGGCTGGCCGGGGCATATCATTGATATTCTGGCGGTTTTCGCGACGCTCTTTGGTCTTGCCACATCGCTTGGCCTTGGCGCGCAGCAGGCCAATGCAGGGTTCAACTTCGCTTTCGGGCTTGAGATTTCGACCAATGTGCAGGTGATCATCATTCTCTTGGTGACCGCCGTGGCGCTGGTGTCGGTCTGGCGCGGGCTGGATGGCGGGGTGAAGATCCTGTCGGAGGTGAACATGATCGTGGCGGTCCTATTCTTCCTCTTCGTGCTTTTCGTCGGCCCGACGCTGGTGGGGCTCGACGGGTTTTGGACCGGTCTGTTGGCCTATACGCAAGAGATCATCCCGCTCTCCAATCCCTTCGGACGGGAGGATGATTCCTACCGCGAAGGCTGGACCGCGTTCTATTGGGCGTGGTGGGTCTCTTGGGCGCCTTTCGTGGGCATGTTCATCGCGCGCGTCTCGCGCGGGCGCACGGTGCGGGAGTTCTTTATCTGCGTGTTGCTGATCCCGTCGCTGATCATCTTCATCTGGATGGGCGTCTTTGGCGGCATCGCGATCGATCAGATCCTTGCCAGCCCTGAGACATCGCTGGTCAAGGCCAATGTGATCGACAGCTATTCGCCGGAACTCTCGCTCTTCGGGATGCTGAATGAGCTTCCCTTTACCAAGATCGCGTCGACCATCGCGATCCTTCTGGCGTTGGTGTTTTTCGTCACCTCATCGGATTCGGGGTCGCTGGTTGTCGATACGATCACGGCGGGGGGCAAGATTGACGCCCCGGTGCCGCAGCGCATCTTCTGGTGCATTGTCGAAGGGTTGATCGCCATCGTGCTGCTGATCGGCGGCGGGCTGTCGGCGTTGCAGGCCGGGGTCACCGCGACGGGGGTGCCCTTCGCGATTCTGATGCTGGTGATGTGTTACACGATCTACAAAGGGCTGCGCAGCGAACCGCGCTGACGGCCTGTGGCGCGCCGGTGGTTAGCGGCGCGCCTCAAGCACTTCGGCCACCCATTCCGGCACTGTCTGGCTGGCAGGCCCGATGCGATGTTCGGCGAACTGATTGCCCACGGCGGAGCGTTCGAGGTTGAACTCAATCGTATGCGCCCCGGCACGGCGGGCCTCGGCGACGAAACCGGCAGCGGGGTAGACATTGCCCGATGTGCCGATGGCGGCGAAGATATCCGCCTCGGCCAGATGATCGAAAAGCGCGTCCATCTCATAAGGCATTTCACCGAACCAGACGATATCGGGCCGCGCGGCGGGGGCACCGCAGGCGGGGCAGGGATCGCCCGGTGCCATGACCATGGGCGCGGGCCAGCGGTGATCGCAAGCGGCGCAGAGCGCGCCTTTGAGCGCGCCATGCATATGCATGACCTGCTGCGACCCGCCCTGTTCGTGCAGATCGTCGACGTTTTGGGTAATCACCACCACCTCGCCGTGCAACTCGGCCTCCAGCCGGGCAAGGGCGCGGTGCGCAGCGTTGGGGGCCACTTCGGCGGCCTGCGCGCGGCGGGCGTTGTAGAAGTCGACCACCAGTTTGGGGTTGCGGGCGAAACCTTCGGGCGTCGCCACGTCTTCGACCCGGTGCTGCGCCCAGAGGCCATCTGAGGCGCGGAAGGTCTCAAGCCCGCTTTCGGCAGAGATGCCCGCGCCGGTGAGGATCACGATCTTGGTCATGGGGCATTATTCTCCGATAGGGTCCATGTCTTCAAGCAGGTGAAAGCCGTCGGCCAGCCAGGGCAATTGCGCGATGGCGGGGGCGATCATATGGGTCTGCATCAACTGCCGCAGGGTCTGGGCGATGTCGCGCGGCACGGGGCCGGACCATTCCGCGCCCGCGAAGAGAGAGATGGTGCGCGCAGGCGGTTGGGCCTGTGCCGCCGCGGGCAGGGGGTGCGCGGCGAGGCGGTCGTGAAAACGGGCGGCGCGCATGTATCCCAAGGGCGTGGTCATCGCCCAGCCGATGCCGCGGGCCACCATGGCCATCAGGGCCAGATGGCTGCCAATCTCGAAACGGGCGGGCAGGTTGTGTCTCTCTGATGCAAGATGCGCCTCGATCTGCCGCGCGATCAACTGATCGGCGGCATAGCGCAGGAAGGGCAGATCGGTGGCGCCGCGCAGCAGGGCGTCGGGATCGGCAGAGGTGCCCGCGGGGGTGACGAGGATAAACGGATCGCGGGCCAGCGGATATTCCAGAACCCCCGCCATCGGTTCGTCGATCTGCGCCGAGAGTGCCATATGCAGGCTTTTGTCGCGCAGTGCCCCGGCCAATTCATTGCTGCCCGCGGTGATCATCCGAAAGCGGCAGCCGGTCAGGCTGTCGCCAAGGATCGTGGCAAGGCGCTGGGTCAGGTCATCGTCGAAATCGTCGATCACGCCGAGGTTCAGCGCCTCCAGATGGGCCAAATCCATCACCGTGACTTCGCTCTGCGCTTGGCGCAATTCGCTGAGCGCCTGTTCGGCCCGGCGCAGGAACATCTGCCCGGCTGGGGTCAATCGCATGGGGCGGCGGGTGTGGTCGACCAGTTCCGCGCCGATGGCCGCTTCGAGGTTGCGCATCTGCTGGCTGACGGCGGGCTGGCTGAGCCCCGTGGCCTCGGCCGCCTGCGCCACCGACCCGCTCCGCGCCAGCGCCTCAAACACTTCGATGCCCCGCAGGGTGATGCCCTTGTTCAGCATATGGTCCCATCTCTTTCGGATCTTGTGAAACCCCGCGCGGGTCAGGTCAAGCCTTTGCCCAAGCGAGCGGCAGCCTCTCGGGCGGTTCCACGAAAGCGGTGCTGCCGGTCTTGAAGCCATCGGTAAAGCTGCGCAGACTGCGCGGAAACTAGGAGCCATTCAAATGAAGATCGCCACAGCCGCCTATCCGCTCGATGTTCTGACATCATGGGCGCAATACGAAGACAAACTGGCCCATTGGGTCGCCGAGGCGGCAGTGCAGGGGGCGGAACTGCTGGTTTTTCCTGAATATGCGGCGATGGAACTGGCGACGCTCGACGGGGCCGAGGTGGCGGGCGATTTGGAACGGTCGCTCTTTGCGGTGTCGGACAAGCTTGAGGAGGCGGAACGGCTGCATGTGAAACTCGCCGCCGAGCATAACGTGCATATCGTGGCCGGCTCAGGCCCCGCAGCGACTGAGAGCCGCCCGGTCAACCGTGCCCGGCTGATCACGCCCACGGGGCAGATCGGCGTGCAGGACAAGCAGATCATGACCCGTTTCGAGCGCGAGGAATGGGGTGTGATCGGGGGCAATGCGCTTCAGGTCTTTGACACGGCCATTGGCAAGATCGGGATTCTCATCTGCTATGACAGCGAGTTTCCCCTGCTGGGCCGTGCGCTGGCGGAATGTGATGTGATCTGCGTGCCCAGTGTGACCGAAACGCTCGCGGGCTATTGGCGGGTGCGCATCGGCTCCATGGCGCGGGCGCTTGAGAATCAGTGCATCACCGCCATGTCCTCGGTCGTAGGCAAGGCCGATTGGTCCGAGGCTTTGGGGCAATCCTATGGCGCGGGCGGGATTTTCTGCCCCCCGGATCGCGGCTTCCCGCCCACGGGGATTTTGGGCATGCGCGAGGTTAACGCCCCCGGCTGGACCGTGGCGGACGCCGATTTGGCGCAGGTCGCCGAGGTGCGCGCGGATGGCATCGTGCTTAACCGAAGGGACTGGCAAGACCAGATTGGCCGCGACGGAAAGGCGATAAACGTCGCTTTGCGCTGAATCCCCCTTGAAAAAGCGCAAAAATGCGCCCATTTAAGCCTGCGCCCTCGTTTTGGAGGGTTTTGTGCTCAAGGAGAGACCATGGCCAAGGAAGATACGCTCGAATTTCCCGGTGTCGTGAAGGAACTCCTGCCTAACGCGACGTTTCGGGTCGAGCTGGAAAACGGCCATGAGATCATCGCGCATACGGCAGGCAAGATGCGGAAAAACCGCATCCGTGTTCTGGCTGGCGACAAGGTTCAGGTGGAAATGACACCCTATGATTTGACCAAGGGTCGGATCAACTATCGCTTCAAGTAAGCGGCACCGCGTTCGCGCGTTGCGCGGCGCAGGCGGGGCCGTGCGCGGCCCCGACCGGGCCGCCGGCCTCAGGCAAAGAGGCCCATAAGATGCAATTCATTCTTGGATCAGGATCGCCGCGCCGGTTGGAGCTTTTGGCCCAGATCGGCGTGACCCCCGATGCCATTCGCGCCCCCGACATCGACGAGACCCCCCATAAGGCCGAGCTGCCGCGCCCCTATTGCGCCCGAATGGCGCGCGAGAAAGTGGCGGCGGTGCCCGCGGGGGCGGAGGATATCGTGCTTTGCGCCGATACCACCGTGGCGCTTGGCCGGCGCATCCTCGGCAAGCCCGAGGATGAGGCCGAGGCCGAAGCCTTTTTGCGGCTGATGTCGGGCCGTCGGCATAAGGTGGTCACCGCCGTCGCCGTGAAGCGCGGCGAAAAGCTCTGGCAGCGTGATGTGCAGAGCAATGTGAAGATGAAATCTCTGTCCGAGCCCGAAATTCGCCGTTACCTCGCCACCGGCGATTGGCGCGGCAAGGCGGGCGGCTATGGTATCCAAGGCCCCGCGGGCGCGCTGATCCCATGGATTAGCGGCTCATTCACTGCAATCGTCGGCCTGCCATTGGCCGAGGCTGCGAACCTGCTGCAAGCCGCAGGTTACCCATTTGACGGAAGGACGCCATGAAGGGCCGTACGATTATTCTCGACCATCTCGGTGATATCGAGGCCGCCGCCCTGATGGTGGACGGCAAGCTGGATGATTTTCTGATCGACAGTGACGGGCCGCGCGTCGGCACCGTTTACCGCGCGATTGCGGATCGTCCGGTGAAGGGGCAGGGGGGCATGTTCCTCAAGACCCCCGATGGCCCGGCGTTCCTGCGTCAGATCAAGGGGCTGGCCCCGGGTCAGACGATTCTCGTGCAGGTCTCGGGCCATGCCGAGCCGGGCAAGGCGATCCCGGTGACCAATAAGCTGCTCTTTAAGTCGCGCTATGCCATCGTGACGCCGGATGCGCCGGGGCTGAACATCTCGCGCAGCATCAAGGACGAGGAAGAGCGCGACCGGCTGCTCGAAATCGCCCATGAGGTGGCGGGCGGGGCCGATCTGGGCTTGATCCTGCGGTCCTCCTGCGCCGGTGCCGATGCGGAGGATATCGCCGAGGATATCGCCAATATGCTCAGCTTGGCGGATACCGTGGCCAATGATGACGCGCAACAGATGGAGGTGCTGAGCGAAGGCGATGGCCCGCATCTGCTCGCTTGGCGCGATTGGACCGCGCCCGCCGAGGTGGTGACCGAGGTCGGTGGTTTTGACGACCACGGCGTTCTGGAAGAGCTCGACCGCGTGGCCTCGGCGCAGGTGCCGCTCGGCGGCGGCGCGTCGATCTTTGTGGAGCCGACACGTGCGCTGGTTGCGGTCGATGTGAACACCGGCAACGATGCCTCGCTCGCCGCCGGGGTGAAGGCCAATATGGCCTGTGCCAAAGCGCTGCCGCGTGCCCTGCGTCTGCGCGGGTTGGGCGGGCAGATCACGCTCGACCTTGCGCCCATGCCCAAGAAGGACCGCCGGACGTTTGAAAGCGCCCTGCGCGCCGCTTTCCGCGCCGACGATGTGGATACGACGCTGGTCGGCTGGACGCCTCTGGGCCATTACGAGCTGCAACGCAAACGCGCCCGCCCGGTGCTGGCGGAGGTGCTGACAGGGGCAGGCCAATGAGCTGCCCGATCTGCAAAGCCGAAACCGTCAAGGCGCATCGCCCCTTCTGCTCGCGCCGCTGCGCCGACATCGATCTGGGCCGCTGGTTCAACGGCAGCTACGCCGTCCCCTCGCGCGACCCCGAAGACGTGGAAGCCGCCATCGACGCCGCCGAAGCGGCACAAGACCGCCCCGCAAAGCCCCATTAACACAGGAAAATTTGCGTTTTTTGAAAAGAAGTGGGTTTCAGGGCAAAATGGGGCTGGACACCCCGCGCCACAGGTCCTAGAACCCGCTCACCCGACCTCGAAAGAGGTGACCCGTGCCCGGGTAGCTCAGGGGTAGAGCAGTGGATTGAAAATCCTCGTGTCGGTGGTTCGATTCCGCCCCCGGGCACCATTCATCATAGAATACGCTATAAAAAACAACAACCTAGGCGGTGTGCCGATTGTTGCTATGTACAGCTCTATGTACGGTTCGCCGTCTGTAGTTTTCGGCGGCACTCATTTCGCCCGCTGTCTCGGTTTGCTAGACGGTCCGCCCAACGCACGCTAGGGTTACGGTAAGGCGAATAGCCATAACAACAAAATCAATAAGCTGAGGTCGCTGCAGGTGCTTCTACAAGACATTTTGGATGAGTATCGCGCGTCAGCGCGGACCGAACGCGAAAAGGGCGACTATTTTGAACGCCTTGTTCGGGTATTTATGGAAAACGACGACACTCAACGTCAGTACTATTCAAAGGTTGAGCCGTTCGCCGATTGGGCGACGTCTCAAGGCTGGAGCAACGCGGACACCGGTATCGATCTTGTTGGAACGCTGTCTGACGGGTCAGGCTATGCGGCGATTCAGTGCAAGTTCTACGCGCCCAATCACAGCATTCAGAAAACCGATATAGACAGTTTCATTTCGGCGGCATCCAATGATCTGTTCACCCGATTGGTCATCGCGGATACAACTCTTAAAGAGTTAGGCCGCAACACGCGGGAAACGCTGGGTAAACTTTCAAAGGATTGGAACCGCATTAGCGTTGCCGAACTTGAGGCAAGCCGCATTGATTGGTCCCAGTTTATTCGTTCTGGCACAGTTAGTTTAGCACCCAAGAAACAACTGCGAGATCACCAGCAAGACGCATTGCGTGAAGTGCAGGCAGGGCTGGAAGCCGCAGATCGCGGCAAGCTGATCATGGCGTGCGGTACGGGCAAGACCTTCACAGGCCTACGAATTGCGGAAACTCTGGCAGGGTCGGGAAAGCGCGTTCTTTTCATGGTTCCATCGCTTGCGCTGATGTCCCAAACCGTCCGGGAATGGAAGAACGACAGCGAAGACGTGTTCACGGCATTTTCTGCCTGTTCTGACTCGAAGGTGGGGCGAAGAACTGACGCTGACAGTCTTGATCTAAACGTGCATGATCTGGCCTTCCCGGCGACGACAGACCCTGAAAAACTTGCTCGTCAGGTCCTATCCGCACCCTCAGATCAGATGACGGTAGTCTTCTCGACCTACCATTCGATTGACGTTCTTACGCGCGCCCAAAAGAACCACGAACTACCAGAGTTCGATTTGGTGATCTGCGACGAGGCACACCGAACCACAGGCGTTACACTGAAGGATGAGGACGACAGCAACTTTGTTCGCATCCACGACAACGACTATGTCGCGGCAAAGAAGCGCCTCTATATGACCGCGACGCCTCGTATCTTTGCTGATACGGCCAAGCGTAAGGCAGACGACTACGACGCCCGCTTGGCGTCGATGGATGACGAAACCAAGTTCGGCAAAGACCTCTTCCATCGTGGCTTTGGTTGGGCGGTGGAGAACCAGCTTCTCACAGACTACAAGGTCGTCGTACTTGCTGTTGACGAAGGCTTGGTCTCTCAAACCATCCAAAACCGCCTCAAGGACGGCCCAGAGCTGACACTGGATGACGCGACGAAAATCATCGGGTGCTATAAGGCGCTGACGAAAAGCGACCTCGCGAAGGATTTGGAGTTTGACCCGCGCCCCATGAAGCGCGCTCTGGCCTTCTGCCAAAGCATCAAGAAATCCGAGATCATCGAAGATGAGTTCACGCAGGTTGTCGACGAATACGTTAGCAACGACCTGATCGACGACGACCGTCATCTAAGCACCGAAGTTCGCCATATCGACGGCAGCTACAACGCCAGCTCGCGGGAGGAAATGCTCAACTGGCTAAAGGCGGACGCAGGCGACAACACGTGCTGGACGTGTCACGGTTTGATGCCGCTCCTTTGATAGCATTTATTGCAGCAAAGGAGACGAACTATGGGAACGAAACGCACGGACGAATTCCGCGCTGATGCGGTGCGGATCGCGCTGACAAGCGGGCTGACACGCAGGCAAGTTGCCTCAGATTTGGGTATTGGCTTATCGACGCTGAACAAGTGGGTGACGGCGCATCGTGACACCAATGTGGTGCCTGACAAGGACTTGGAACTTGCCCGGGAGAATGAACGGCTTCGGCGAGAGAACCGCATTCTCAAGGAG
>NZ_SZNL01000120.1:0-255 GCF_005068605.1 Sulfitobacter sp. 15WGC
CCCAAAGGTATTCCCTGCGCCCAGCCGGTGCAAGTGGTCGCGGTGCCTTGGGCCAATTTCCGCGGCGTCCGCGGGACACCCTCGCCCCGCAATCAGGGCCACCTCACAATCATCTTGAGAATAATGGGGGCGCCGCCCCCTCGTGATGGCAGGGCCAATGCGCTATCACCTCCCCCAAGTCGCGGATGGGTCGTGTTTCGTCGAAAAACGGCCCTGTCCTGACCGCGACGCTCGTTAGACAGGTTTAAACCGGAG
>NZ_SZNL01000121.1:0-255 GCF_005068605.1 Sulfitobacter sp. 15WGC
TCGATGATCGCGTCGGCCAACTCGCGCACGCGCGGATCGGACAGGTTTGCGCGTTCGCTGGTCAGGATCGCGATTGAATGGTGCGGGATCATGGCTTTCATCCAAGCGGTGTCGCCTACCGTATCTTGCGACCGGACCAAGTAGACGCCGGCCGCAAAGGCGATGGCAGCCCCAGTGAAGATCGCAAAATTCGTCTTTCGATTGGAATACATGCCGAGCATGAAGGCGAGCATGATGATTGCCATTACCCCGCCC
>NZ_SZNL01000122.1:0-255 GCF_005068605.1 Sulfitobacter sp. 15WGC
TCACCAGATCGCCGACGCCTGCATCGCCCCACGTCGTCACCTCCTTGGTATGCGGGATGAAGTTGATGCCGAAATCGCAGCCATCGACATCATTCACCGTCAGCGAGGTGCCGTTCAGCGCCACCGAGCCTTTGGGCGCGATGAACCGCGCCAGATCCTCGGGCGCGCGCAGGGTCACGCGGGTGCTGTCGCCCTCGTCTTTCATCTCAATGATCTCAGCCACGCCATCGACATGGCCCGAGACGATATGCCCGC
>NZ_SZNL01000123.1:0-255 GCF_005068605.1 Sulfitobacter sp. 15WGC
ATTCCTCAGGCAGACCCAGTGGGAACTCCGCCTCGAAACGGGCCACGGCAAATAGGTTGCCGCCAAGCGCGTCGTCCACCCCGTTGCTCTGGTCGCGCGGCCCGATGCCGCCGGGCTCAAAGCCGCGCATGATGGATGGGCCAAGGATGAACCGGTCCACCGCGCGGTTGGTGCCGCTGTTCCAAGACAGCGCACCACCTTCGAGCGTGGCACGCAGGGTGACTTCCT
This sequence comes from Sulfitobacter sp. 15WGC, assembly GCF_005068605.1. Taxonomy (NCBI): domain Bacteria; kingdom Pseudomonadati; phylum Pseudomonadota; class Alphaproteobacteria; order Rhodobacterales; family Roseobacteraceae; genus Sulfitobacter; species Sulfitobacter sp. 15WGC. Next base: position 229 of record NZ_SZNL01000123.1, read on the forward strand.
CGTTAAAGATGCGCTTTTCGCCCGCGA
>NZ_SZNL01000124.1:0-254 GCF_005068605.1 Sulfitobacter sp. 15WGC
CCGGTCAGCCGCCGGATGGCAGCGGAATGAGCGCGGCCAGCGTCAGTGCCGGGCAGGCGGGAACTATGGAAAGGGACAGCGTGAAAGATCAGGCTGACAGCTATGTCACCGACGACGGCCGCACCATCGGCCCGACGGTGATGGAGATGAAGAACATCACCCTGCGCTTCGGCGGCGTGGAGGCGATCAAGGATATTTCCTTCGACATCCGCGAGGGCGAAATCCGCGCGATCATCGGGCGAACGGGGCGGGCA
>NZ_SZNL01000125.1:0-255 GCF_005068605.1 Sulfitobacter sp. 15WGC
CCTTTGGCAAGCGGCTGGAGCCGCTGGCGCAGAGCGTCGGCTCGGACTTCATGGTCGATGTGGACGTGACCGACGATGCCTCGCTCGACCGCGCCTTCGAGGAGCTGGGCGCGCGTTGGCCCACCATCGACTTCGTCGTGCATGCCATTGCTTTCTCGGACAAATCCGAACTGACGGGGCGGTTCTTGAACACCAGCCGGGCGAACTTCAAAAACTCGATGGACATCTCGGCCTATTCCTTCATCGACGTGGCGC
>NZ_SZNL01000126.1:0-255 GCF_005068605.1 Sulfitobacter sp. 15WGC
CCGGCAATATCGCCCCCGCGGGCGCGGGGATGAGCCTACTGTCGATCCTCGTGATGATCGGCGTCTCCGTCGTCGTGGGGATGATCTTTGCCTGGCTTTCCGTGCCCGCGCCGCTTTTGATGGGGGCGATGGTGGTCTCGGCCATCGCGCATCTGACGGGGCTAGAGACTGGCGTTCTGCCGGGCTGGCTGACCCTTGTCGCCTATCTCGTGCTCGGCAGCCTCATCGGTACGCGGTTTTCCGGCATCACGCCTG
>NZ_SZNL01000127.1:0-255 GCF_005068605.1 Sulfitobacter sp. 15WGC
AGCAAAGCGCGATCAATAACAAACCCTTCTGGCGCGTGGTGATCGGCCCCGCCACCAGCAAATCCGAACTCGATACCCTTCTCAAGAAGGTCAAGGCCGAGGGCTTTACCGACGCCTACGCCGTGTCGAACTGACAAACCGGAGGAAATGCTTCCTATGATCCGCCTTTTTGCCGCCGCCGTGGCACTGGTGCTGACGCTCCAGCCCGCCGCCGCTTTCGATACCCGCGCCACCGCCGCCTATGTGTTGGACCAG
>NZ_SZNL01000128.1:0-255 GCF_005068605.1 Sulfitobacter sp. 15WGC
ACTTCAGTGCGCAGGGTGGCAAGCGTCGCCTTGACGATGCGCTGATCGGGCCAGCTTGCACGCCAGACCACGGCGACGGGGCAATCGGCACCGTAATGCGGGGTCAGTTCTTCGACGACTTTATCAAGCACATGCACCGACAGGTGGATGGCCAGCGTCGCTCCAGTGCGGGCGAAATTGGCCAGGGTCTCGCCTTCGGGCATCGCCGTGGCGCGGCCCGAGGTGCGGGTCAGGATCACCGATTGCGCCACGCCC
>NZ_SZNL01000129.1:0-255 GCF_005068605.1 Sulfitobacter sp. 15WGC
GCCATACCAGCAATTCGCCGTCGAGCACCGTGCCCGGGGGCAGGTGATCGGCGGCGCGGGCCAATTCGGGGAAACGGTCCGTCATCAACTCCTCGCCGCGCGACCAGACGAAATAGTCGCCGTCGCGCAGGATGAGCTGGCCCCGGATGCCGTCCCATTTCCACTCCGCCCGCCAGTCCTCAGGTTCGCCCAAGCCTTCCGGCCCGTCCTCCAGCGCATAGGCGAGGTAGAAGGGGTAGGGGCGCGAGGCGTCGG
>NZ_SZNL01000012.1:0-10466 GCF_005068605.1 Sulfitobacter sp. 15WGC
GTACCGTCAGGCATCGGACAGCGTGAACGTCTGGTGCTGCGAACTCGGTCGGCCATGCACCTTTCATCATGTTCGATGATGCCGATATGGACCGGCGTCGAAGAGGCGATCAAGGCCAAGTTCGCCTCAGAGGCCGAGCGGATGACCGTTTTCGGCGCGCGCCGCCGGAACGAAGTCGGCGGCAAGCCGCGTTTCCTTGGCCTGATCCTGACAGCGGCGCTTTTGGTCTTCTTGGCCGGTGTCGCGGCTTGGGCCTCGATCTTCCTCGACGAGGGCAGCGCGCTTTCGCGGCTCTTTGGCGACCGCAGCCCGCGCAGCACAGCCGAAGCCTTGGCCCCTGCGGAAACCCCTGAGGTCGAAAATGACATCGCCGTTTTGCCCCCCGAACCGGCAGAGCCTGACGCGATAGAAACCGCCGCCTTGGACGCTGGTCTGACCGACGAAGACGGTGCCGTCCTCGACGCGCTGCGCGACCCTGAGCCGCGCCCCCTGTCAGAGATGACCGAGGCCGAGATCGACGCCAAATATGCCACCACCGGCATCTGGGCCCGCGCCCCGGACGTGCCCCCGGCCCCGGCAGCGGCGATTGATATCGACGATCTCTACCTCACCAGCATCGACCCGATCAGCAGCACGACAGACGCCGTGGCCCTGCCGCCCGCCGATGGGTTCGGCACCGACATCGCCCCCGGCGCGGTCAGCTCTCCGGCGGCGGCGGGCACGCGCTTTGCGCTGGACGCGCGCGGCTTGGTCAAACCCACGGCGCAGGGGGCGCTCAGCCCCGATGGCCATTTGGTTTACCTCGGACGCCCCGCCGTGCAGCCCCCCGCCACTCTGACCCGGCCCGAAGCCGAACCGGCCGAGCCCGAGGTCGACAGCGCCTTGGCCGAGGTCCGGCCCCGTCTGCGCCCCGACGATTTGGCAGAGACGACCGAACGCGCCCAGCTTGGCGGGCTGACACGGTCCGAATTGGCCGATCTGCGCCCGCAACTGCGGCCCAAATCCGTTCAAGAAATCGCTCAGGAAGCGCTCGCCGCTGCCACGCCTGAGCCCGAGGTCGCCCCCATCGACACCAGTGGCGCGGTCGCCGCCGCCCTCGCCACGCCGCCCGCAATCCAAAACGCGACGAAACAGGCCACAACCCAGTCGCGCCGCCCCGATACCCGGCCCCGCAATTTCGACCGGATCGTGAAACGCGCCGCCCGCCGGGCCGCGCCTGCACAGGTCGCGAGCGTGGCACCCAAGGCCGTGCAGCCGCGTTTCCCCTCGAAGACCTCCGTGGCGAAACAGGCCACGGTGAAGAATGCGATCAACCTGCGCGACGTCAATCTGATCGGCGTCTATGGCAAGCCCTCGAACCGCCGCGCTCTGGTTCGGCTCAGCAACGGGCGTTATCAAAAGGTTGAGGTCGGCGACCGGATCGACGGGGGCCGCGTCTCGGCCATCGGCGATAGCGAGCTGCGCTATGTGCGCCGGGGTCGGAATGTCGTGCTGAAGATGCCGAACTAGGTTTCAACACAAAAAAGGGACGCCGCAGCGCCCCTTTTTCCCTCCCCCGGATGTACTTCTGATTAGGTGGCCTCAAGCTCGCCATTGTCGATCTGCTCTTGCTCGATCGATTCAAAGAGCGCCTTGAAGTTGCCCTCACCGAAACCATCGTCGCCCTTGCGTTCGATGAACTCAAAGAAGATCGGCCCGATCACGGTTTTCGAGAAAATCTGCAACAGGATGCGCGTCTCGCCGCCGTCGACCACACCTTCGCCGTCGATCAGGATGCCGTGTTTCTGCATGCGGTCCAGCGGCTCTTCGTGGCCGGTCACCCGCTCTTTCGACATCTTGTAATAGGTCTCAGGCGGCCCGGGCATGAACTTCAGCCCATTGTCGGCAATCGCATCGGTGGCGTCATAGATGTTGCGCGCACCAACGGCGATATGCTGGATGCCCTCACCGTTGTATTTCTTGAGATAGGCCACGATCTGCCCGGTTTCGCCTCGGTCTTCGTTGATCGGGATGCGAATGCGCCCGCAGGGCGAGGTCAGCGCGCGGCTGGTGAGCCCCGTATATTTGCCCTCAATGTCGAAGAAGCGGATTTCGCGGAAGTTGAACAGGTCGCCGTAGAACTTGAACCAGACGTCCATATTGCCCTTGTGCACGTTGTGCGTCAGGTGGTCGAGGTAGTAGAACCCCACGCCCTCGGGTTTCGACTTGGCGATCCAGTCGTATTCCCAATTGTAGGGCGAGGTATCGTAATATTGGTCGACGAAATAGATCAGCGAGCCGCCGATGCCCATGATCGCGGGCACGTCGAGCACCTTGCCATCGCCCTTATATTCCTCGGCCCCATTGGCCACCGCGTGCGCCAGCGCCTTTTGCGCATCCACGACGCGCCAGCCCATGGAGGGGGCGCAGGGGCCGTGCTCTTCGACAAAACGCGCGGCAAAGCTCTCGGGGTCGTGGTTCAAGACGTAGGTGATGTCGCCCTGCTGCCAAAGCTCGATCTTCTTGGTCTTGTGGTTGGCGACATGGGCATAGCCCATTTTGGTGAAGACATCGCGCAGCGCCTGCGGGTCGGGGCTGGCAAATTCGACAAACTCGAAACCATCGGTGCCGGCGGGGTTCTCTGCCGTGATCTGCGATTTCGGGGCGTCATGCGGGAAAGGGCCCATGTCAGTCTCCTCTGCTTTGGGATTTGCCCCAGTCTACGCCGCAACCGCCGCCCGAATTGCGCGTATCGCAGCATTCAACTGGTCAATTTCGCACAAGCGACGCATACTACCTCCAAACCATGCGGAGATCGCGCATCATGCTCGATGAGATCGACAGGCGGCTGCTAACGGCGCTGCAAAAGAACGCCCACCTCACGGCGCAGGAGTTGGGACAAGAGCTGAACCTCTCCCCCAGCCAAGCGGGGCGCAGGCGTCAGCGGTTGGAGGTCGAAGGCTACATTCGCGGCTATCACGCGCGGCTTGATCCGGTGCGGATGGGGCTGAACGTGCAGGGCTTCGTGCAGGTCCATCTGGGCACCCACGGGCCGGAACATTCGGCAAGCTTTGCCCGGCTCATGGCCACCCGTCCCGAGATTGTGAGCGCATGGACGATGACGGGGGATGCGGACTACCTCCTGAGGGTCTATTGTGACGATCTGCCGAGCCTGAACAGGCTCATCCACGACGTTCTTCTGCCCCATCAGGCCGTGAGCCGGGTGCATAGCCAGATTGTCATGGATCAACTGAAACAGGACGGGCCATTGCCCACCTGACTCTGAAAGAGGACCGCAATGGAAGGTTTCCTGTTCCAAGCCTCCGTCTATCTGGCCGCCGCGGTGATTGCCGTGCCCATCGCCGCGCGATTGGGGCTGGGGTCGGTGTTGGGCTATCTGGCGGCGGGCATTCTGATCGGGCCGGTGCTGGGCCTCGTCGGGTCCGAGACGAAGGACGTGCAGCATTTCGCGGAATTCGGCGTTGTGATGATGCTCTTCCTGATCGGGTTGGAGTTGGAGCCGCGCGCGCTCTGGGACATGCGCCACCGTCTGCTGGGCTTGGGGGGCTTGCAAGTGCTGCTGTCGACGGCGGCACTCATGGCCATCGCCATGGCTTACGACCAGCCGTGGCGCGTGGCGCTGGCAATCGGGCTGACGCTGGCGCTGTCCTCGACGGCCATCGTGTTGCAAACCCTTTCGGAAAAGGGGCTGATGCGGACCCAAGGGGGGCGCTCCGTCTTCTCTGTCCTGCTGACGCAGGATATCGCAGTGATCCCCATCCTCGCCTTCCTGCCGCTGCTGGCCACGGGCATTCCGGGCGGGCTTTTGCCCGATGGGTCCATCTCGCTCGACCCTGAGGCGGTGGAGAATGCCCATCACGGGGCCGAGGGCAGCCACGCAGGCGACGTCGCCCATGCCGCGCAGACCTTCGTGCAAAGCCTGCCGGGCTGGGGCGTTACGCTGGTTACTATCGGAGCGGTCGCCGCGATCATCCTCGTGGGCATCTACCTGACCCGTCCGGTGTTCCGCTACATCCACCTCGCCAAGCTGCGCGAGATGTACACCGCGCTGGCGCTGCTGATCGTGGTGGGGATTTCCTCGCTGATGACCGTGGTCGGTCTGTCGCCCGCGCTCGGCGCCTTTCTGGCGGGCGTGGTGCTTGCCAGCAGCGAGTTCCGCCATGAGTTGGAAACCGACCTCGAACCTTTTAAGGGGCTGCTCTTGGGGCTGTTTTTCATCACCGTGGGGGCGGGCATCAACTTTGTCCTGCTGTTCGAAAAACCGCTGATCCTGATCTGCATGGCGCTGTTGGTCATCATCGTCAAAGCGCTGATCCTGATGGTACTGGGCCGCCTCTTCCGCCTCAAAGGCCGCGACGGTTGGCTTTTCACGCTGGCGCTGGCGCAGGCCGGGGAATTTGGTTTTGTGCTGGTCAGCTTTTCCCTCGCCACCGGCGTCATGCCCGACCCGATTGGCGAGACGCTTTTGCTGGTCGTGGCCCTAACCATGCTGATCACGCCGCTGCTTTTCATCCTGCACGACCTGATCAGCCGACGCCTTGACGACGGCGGCCCCGTCATCGCCGATGAGATCGACAGCAGCGGCCCGGTGATCATCGCGGGCGTCGGTCGCTTTGGCCAGATGGTGAACCGGATGGTCCAAGCCAGCGGATTTCAAACCGTCGTGCTGGACCACAACCCCGAGACCATCGCCGTCATGCGGCGCTTTGGCTTCAAGGGGTTTCTGGGCGATCCGACGCGGCCCGACATCCTGCGCAAAGCGGGGCTGCAAGACGCCAGCGTCTTGGTGGTGGCCCTTGATGACCCGAAATCGGCAGTCACTCTCATCTCCTACGCGCGGAAAGAGAACCCGAACCTGCATATCGTCAGCCGCGCGCGCGACCGGGAGGAGGTCTACCGCCACTATCAGGCCGGGTCGAATGACATCGTGCGCGAAATGTTCGACAGCTCGCTTCGGGCCGGGCGCTATGTGTTGGAAAACATGGGGCTTTCAGATTTCGAGGCGAATGAGGCACAAAAGCTTTTCTACGCCCACGACCGGGTCTCGGTCCGGGAATTGGCGGCGCTTTGGCGGCCCGATGTGCCGCCCTCGCAAAACGCCGCCTATGTGCCCGGGCGAAGGAGTTGCAGAAGGATTTGGAGACCGCCTTTCTCAATCTTGGCGAAGACAAGGGCAAGGAAAGCGCCTGAACCGGGCAGCCCTTTGGGGGGGCCGCCAGCACAGCCCTATGCGTCGCTGACGCCCGCTTCGGCGAAGGTGGCCATGCCCGCGTGACAGGCAAGCGCGGTCTTGAGGATGCCAATCGCCAAGCCCGCGCCAGAGCCTTCCCCCAGACGCAGGTTCAACTCCAGCAGCGGCTCCTTGTCCAACGCGCCCAAGAGCCGCCGGTGACCACTTTCCGCGCTGAGATGCCCCGCGACGCAGTGATCCAGCGCGCCGGGTGCCGTGCGCGCGAGGCTGAGCGCGGCGGCACAGCAGATGAAACCGTCGAGGATCACCGGGATGCGCAAGGCCCGCGCCCGCGCCAGTGCTCCGGCCATCGCGGCCAATTCCCGCCCCCCGAGGCGGCGCAGGGCCTCTAGCCCATCGCCCTTGTCCGCATGCAGGGCGACCCCCTCGGCCACGACCTCGGTCTTCAGTGACAGGCCCGCGTCATCCACCCCGGTGCCGCGTCCGGTCCAAAACTCCGCCCCGCCGCCCAAAAGCGCCGTGGCAAGTGCCGCCGCCGAGGTGGTGTTGGCGATGCCCATCTCACCCACGACAAGCAGATCGGCCTCGGGATTGACCGCCTCCCAGCCCGCCCGCAGCGCCTCGACGAATTCGTCTTCCGCCATCGCGGGCGCGACGGTGAAATCCTGGGTGGGCCTGTCCAAGGACAGCGGCACCACGTCGAGGCTCGCGCCATTGACCCGTGCGATCTGGTTAATCGCCGCCCCGCCCTGTTCGAAGTTCGACACCATCTGCGCCGTCACCTCTGCCGGGAAGGCCGAGACGCCCCGCGCGGCGACCCCGTGGTTGCCTGCAAACACGATGATCTGGGGCGCGGCGATCTCGGCCCGCGCCCCGCCGCGCCAGCCGCGATACCAGACGGCGAGATCCTCCAACCGGCCAAGCGCGCCGGGGGGTTTGGTCAGCATGGCGTCATGCGACCGCGCCTCTGCCATCGCCGCGTCGTCGCAGGCGGGCATCGCACGCAGCAGGCTGCGAAATTCGGTAAGACTGGCGAAAGACGTGTTCATATGCGGCCCTTTGCGGATTGATATTCAATCGTTTCTAGCCTTAGCCTGTCGGCGCTGAAAGTGCCGAAGGGGCGAAATAATGGCCATTCCCGACATCACCGCCCTGAGGCAGGCCTTCCGGCCCCGCGACATCGCCGTGGCCTTTGCCTTGCTGACCCGCCTGCCCCTGCCGCATTTCCATTTCCCGACCGAGCCGCACCGCCCCCCGGCCCGCAGCGCTTGGGCCTATCCGCTGGTCGGGATCGTGCTGGCGCTGATTGCCGGGGCCGTCGGTGTGGCGCTGACGCGCTTAGGCGCGACGCCGCCGCTGGTCGCCGCCTTCGTGCTGCTGACACTCGTGATGCTAAGCGGGGCGATGCATGAGGATGGCCTCGCCGATTGCGCCGATGGGTTCTGGGGCGGCTGGACCCGCGAAAAGCGCCTGAAGATCATGAAAGACAGCGTGATCGGCACCTATGGCGTTGTGGCGCTGGTGCTGTCGCTTTTGCTGCGTTGGTATCTCATCAGCGAATTGATCACAGATGAGGCGCTGATCTGGGCGCTGGTCGTCGCCTCCTGCGCATCGCGGGCGGCGATGGTCTGGGTGATGGACAGCCTGCCCACCGCCCGCCGCGATGGGCTGTCTGACCGCACGGGCCGCCCCGGGGAATTGGCGACGGCGGTGGCGGTGCTGATCGGCGTGGTCGTGATCGTGCTGGCGCCGGATTATTCCGCATGGCGCTTGGCGCTTTTGGCGCTGCTTGCCGCATTGGTGGTCCGCCAGATCGCCAAACGCAAGATCGGCGGACAGACCGGCGATGTCTTGGGCGCGACCCAACAGGTGACCGAAATCGCCCTGCTGACTGGTTGCCAGATGATGGCCTACGGCTGGCAGGCCATTCCATAAAAAAAACCGCGCCCCCGGAAGGGACGCGGCCTTATCTTAAATTGTGCCCCGCTTAAGCGGCCACACGGCTTTCCAGCACATCGCCGACCTGCTTTGCGGCAGCGAGTTCATCGCCGCCCGATACGGCGGCCACTTCACGGGTCAGGCGCTCAAGCGCTGCTTCGTAAAGCTGACGCTCGGAATAGCTCTGCTCGCGCTGGTCGTCGGTGCGGTGCAGGTCGCGCACGACCTCGGCAATGGCAATCAGATCGCCGGAGTTGATCTTTTGCTCATACTCCTGCGCGCGGCGGGACCACATGGCGCGCTTAACCTTGGCCTTGCCCTTGAGCGTCTTCATCGCGTGGTTGATTACATCGGGCGTCGACAGGGCGCGCATGCCGATTTCGGTCGCCTTATGGGTCGGCACCCGCAGGGTCATCTTGTCTTTTTCAAAGGAAATTACGAAGAGCTCCAGCGCGATGCCGGCAACTTCCTGCTCCTCAATCGAGACGATCTGCCCCACGCCATGCGCAGGGTAGACGACGAATTCATTGGGGCGGAAATCAAGCTTTTTCGATTTGGTCATATAGATCGCTCCTTGGCGCGCGGGGGAATCCCCGCCATTAACTCAGACACCTGAACAGCACGTAAAACGCATGCGAAGCGCAGCCTGAGCGGTCTGCGTTCGGGTGCGTTTGAGTTAGAAATGTGAGGTCAACCTTGGCAGCAGGGTCGAAACATTATCAGGCTCGTGTGTTACAGCTTGAAGACACTATAGCACAGAATCACGCCTTTCGGAAGCGCCCCCGAGCCGCCATCGGCGGTTTCCCGGTCAATTCAGCGGGTTAACACCTAAAGTTGAGGTCACAGAGGCGCAACAAAGCGCGAATCGCCGTGCCTTAGCCGCCCTCGCCCGGTTTTTCCGAGAAGAGCTCCATCTTGCCCTCTTTGCCATCCATCTCTTCCGCTTCGGGCAGCGGGTCTTTCTTGGTGATGATGACAGGCCAAAGTTCGGAATACTTGCGGTTGAACTCCACCCATTTCTCCATATCCGGCTCGGTGTCCGGACGGATCGCATCGGCGGGGCACTCAGGCTCGCAAACGCCGCAATCGATGCATTCATCGGGGTGGATCACCAGCATGTTCTCGCCTTCATAGAAGCAGTCCACCGGGCACACTTCGACGCAGTCGGTGTATTTGCAAGCGATGCAGGCGTCATTCACAATATAGGTCATGCGGAAACTCTGGCTGGATATGTGAGGGACTAGCTAAACCGGAGCGCGGGATCATTCAAGGTGGCGCGCCTTAGAAAGATCAAGCTGCCTGCGGTCGCGCTTGGTCGGGCGGCCCTTTCCCTCAAAACCGGGATTTTCGGGCTGTCTGTCCTTTGATTTGGGCTGCGGCGGGGACAGATCGGTGTAGAGCGTCTGCGCTTCGGGGGCCGGGCCGCGGCGATGGCCGATCGCCTCGATGCGGATCACCCGCACATGGTTGCCTTGCGGAAAGGTTAGCACATCGCCGGGGCCGACGTTGCTGGCGCGTTTCTGCGTCGGCGTGCCGTTGATCCGAACCGCGCCGCCCGCCACCTGCGCGGCAGCGAGCGAACGGGTCTTGAAAAAGCGGGCGTGCCACAGCCATTTGTCCAGCCGCAGTTTCGCGCCCGCCTCCACTTACTTGTCGTCCTTCAGCCCCATCAGCGCGGCGGCAAAGGGGTTGTCAGGGTCGATCTGCTTTTCCTTGCGCGGAGGACGGGCCGAGAAGTTCTGCGACTTGCCGCCTTTGTCACCGCCGGGCTTGCGCCCCTTGCCCTTGGCAGGTTTGCCACGCGGCTTGCCCTGCCCTTGGTTGCGATCCCCGCCGCGACGGTTGCCACCGCCATTGCCACGCGGGCTCCGGGCCCATGTGAAGATGTAATAGGTCTCCATCTCCGGCCCGGCGACATCGGCGTCGGGCGCGGTGCCCTGCGGGATTTCTTCCGCTGGCACTTCGGGGATGTTGGTGTCGACCTCAGGCTCTTCGGAGGCCACATCGGCCATGGGCGCGATGCCATCGTCGGGCATCTGCGCCACATCCGCAGGGCGGTCATCGGGGTTAGTCTCATCCGAAGGGGTTTCGATGATACCGCCTGCAGGTTCATCGGCGGCGACATCCATGATCGGCTTGTCGGCCGCGTCGTCACCGGGCAGATCGCTGTCAATTTTCTCGGGCACCACGGTATCGGCGGAGGGGGCCATCGCGTCATGGCTGCCGTCTTTGGGCATCACCACATCGACGGGTTTCACCTTGGTCCGCTCATCCTTCTCGGCCTTGTAGCCCAGACCTTCCATCAGGTCGGCGAATTGCTCAAGCGTCATGCCGGTGATCGACAGCATGTCAGGCTTGGCCTCGAACCCACCGCGCGAATCTTCGGCCCGCAGCATATCGGCGAGACGTTCCAGCATGTCGATGCGGATCGCGCGTTTGCCGGCGTTGCGGTAGCCCGACATGGTGTCGGCCCCGGCGGGTGCCTCGGCTTCAACCGGAATGGTCACCAGACCGGGAGGGGGGGATTCAGGGAATTCGTTCAGCCCTTTGGCCAGCGACCAGAGCACCAGACGCAACCGCGTCGGCGCGGGTTTGAGCATTAGCGGCATAAAGATGGTAAACTGGCCGAACCGGATGCCATGTTTGCGCAGCGCACCGCGGGCGTCTTGATCCAGCGCCTTCACATCCTCGGCCACTTGGGCGCGGGGCAGAATGCCGAAATTCTCAACCAGTTGGAAGGCAAAGCCACGGGCCAGCCCAGTCAACGTGTCATCCTTGCTCAGCCCCAGAAGCGGCTCGAACAGGGCCGCGACCTTGCGGTCGATGAAGTGCTGGAGGCGGCGTTTCACCTTCTCGGCCACTTCAGGCCCGGCGATATCGTCGACAAAGACTTCGACCTGCGGCTTCAGCGCGTCGCTGCCAGCGGTCAGTTTGCCCACCGCAGCGCTGCCCCACATGAGGCCGCCCTGTTCGGTGAAGTCAATCTCGGTGTCCGGGGCGTTGTAGAACCGGTCGGCGCGCAGATGGAACTGCGGAGCCAAGGCCTGCAATGCGGCGGTTTTCACCGTTTTGTCTTCAGCCGCACCCGCGCCCTTGTCCACCCGAAAGCGGAACCCGTCCAGCTTGCCTACAAATTCACCTTCAACGGTGACTTCACCGGTCTCGTTTACATCGGCCACCATGGCTTCCTTCTGTCCAAGCCGGCGCAGCAATACACTTGTGCGCCGATCTACAAATCTTTGAGTCAAACGCTCATGCAGAGCGTCCGACAAGCGGTCTTCTACGACACGCGTCGTGTCGCGCCAATGGCTTTCGTCCTTTGTCCAGCCCTTGCGGC